>MEWM01000026.1:0-760 GCA_001775355.1 candidate division Zixibacteria bacterium RBG_16_43_9
ACATTCATACCCGGACCGCAAGCGAGGTCTTCGGGGTGCCCATAAACAAGGTTACCCCTGAGCAGAGAAGGGTTGCCAAGACTGCCAATTTTGCCATAATCTACGGGGTAAGTGCGTTCGGGCTTTCACAGCAGACTGATATGACCCCCAAAGAAGCCTCGATGTTCATTGATATTTATTTCAAAAGATACCCTAAAGTTCAGGAGCATCTGGAGAATTTAATTGAGAAAGCCAGAAAAGATGGGTACGTCACCACGCTTTTAGGAAGAAGAAGATATATCCCGGAAATAGAAAGCCCCAATCGGCAGAAAAGAGAGTTTGCGGAAAGGGTCGCGATTAATACCCCGCACCAGGGGTCAGCCGCAGATTTAATCAAAGTGGTTATGATCGAGATAGCCGAAATCCTCAGGAAGAAAAAATCGGAGATGATTTTGCAGGTGCACGATGAGCTGGTTTTCGAGGTGCACAAATCGGAGCTGGAGGAAATTAAGGAGATGGTTAGAGATAAGATGGAGAATACTGTCAAATTAAAAGTTCCGATCAAGGTGGATGTAAAAATAGGGAAAAACTGGTTGGAGACGAGTTAATAAAAACAGAATAATGACGGATGACTGATGACGAATAACGGATAAAAGCTATAGGCGATCCGCCGCAGGCGGACTCGCCCAATATGTAGGGTAAGACTTTCAGCCTTGCGAAGGCTCTTAATTCGTAGTGCGAGGCTTTAGCCTCGCACAGTGTAGGGATAGAGCAGTGTTCT
>MEWM01000026.1:802-1526 GCA_001775355.1 candidate division Zixibacteria bacterium RBG_16_43_9
GCTCTGCCAAAGGCGGAGCGAAGAATCTGTGTGGATTCTTCGGTCACTTCGTTCCCTCAGAATGACATAGAAAGAACAAAAATATGAAAATAATCGGGATAACTGGTGGGATCGGCTCAGGCAAAACTGAGGTGGCGAAGGTTTTCAAAAAAATGGGCGCGAAAATTCTCTCCGGGGATGAAATCGGCAAAGAGGTAGTGGAGGAAAACAAATCCGTTCTAAAAAAATTAATAGAGACTTTTGGTGAGGAAATATTAAATAGAAATAAAAAGCTTAATCGAAGAAAGCTGGGCAAAATTGCCTTTTCATCCATAGAAAACAGGGACAAATTGAATACAATCGTTCATCCGTATCTTCTTTCTAATCTAAAGAAACAAATCAGGGAACATAGAAAAAAAGGTCCGGGTGTTGTAATTGTGGATGCGGCTT
This sequence comes from candidate division Zixibacteria bacterium RBG_16_43_9, assembly GCA_001775355.1. Taxonomy (GTDB): domain Bacteria; phylum Zixibacteria; class MSB-5A5; order MSB-5A5; family RBG-16-43-9; genus RBG-16-43-9. Next base: position 1,232 of record MEWM01000026.1, read on the forward strand.
TGATTATCGAATGGGGGCTTCAGAAAGAATTAGATTATCTGATTCTGGTTGAGTCAAGCTTTCAAAACAGGATAAAAAGATTGAAAGAGTATTCAGGATACTCTCAAAAAGAGGCCATTAATAGAATAATGGCTCAGATAAAAGATAGAACCAGACGAAAATATGCGGACTATGTCATTAGAAATGACAAGGACTTAAAAGAATTGAAGAAAAAGGTTCTCTTTTTGTGGGAGAGACTTATATCCAAAATAACTTGACAAGGAGAGATAAGTTGGGGCAGGAGTTGAACTCCTGC
>MEWM01000026.1:1532-1865 GCA_001775355.1 candidate division Zixibacteria bacterium RBG_16_43_9
GGTGTTTAATGTAGAAGCGGATCTGTAAAACTCGATAAATCGAGCAACTACAATTTGGACATAACTAATCTGTAAAGTGAAAATTGGCCTAAAAAGATTTGACAATAAGGTTTAATTTAATATATTCTTGCTATGTTAAAAATTTCACAAAGATTCTCCTTTTTGAATTGTATTAAAAATTTATGTCCGAATTTGGATCCACATAACAGGAGGTAAGATGCCGATTTTGGACTCTAAAACTGGTAATATAAGAAAAAATTACACTGTAGAAGAGCTTGTCGAAGCCGCTAATCTGATGAGGGGCTACAACATGATCTCTCTATGTGCATCCGG
>MEWM01000026.1:1901-2021 GCA_001775355.1 candidate division Zixibacteria bacterium RBG_16_43_9
TATCTGCGCAGCTTTATACCTTTCAGTTGCCCGGCACGATCCTAAAAACCCGTTCTGGGAGGATCGGGACAGGATAATCTGGTCAACCGGCCATAAAGCGCCAGCTTTATATTTGGGTCT
>MEWM01000026.1:2096-8560 GCA_001775355.1 candidate division Zixibacteria bacterium RBG_16_43_9
TTGAAGCCTCAACTGGCTCTTTGGGTCAGGGGTTGAGCATTGCGAATGGAACAGCCTTAGCGGCGAAATTAGATAAGAAGGATTATCATGTTTATGCTTTAACTGGAGACGGAGAACATCAGGAGGGACAGATCTGGGAGGCGGTTATGGAGGCAGGGCATTATAAATTGGATAACCTCATCAATATCATAGATAAGAACCGCCTGCAGATAGATGGCTGGGTGGAAGAGGTAATGAACATTGACCCGATCGTGGATAAGTATAAGGCTTTTAACTGGAACGTCATAGAAATAGATGGGCATAATATGAAGGAGATTTTGGAAGCTTTTGAGAAGGCCAGAAACTTCAAAGGGAAACCCTCAGTCATAGTTGCGCATACGGTCAAGGGCAAAGGGGTAAGTTTTATGGAGAATGTAGCAGGCTGGCACGGAAAATCGCCAGTTTGCGAACAGATGGACAAGGCTTTAGAGGAGTTAGGACTTCAAAAGAAACTGGACCGGGACAGGCTTTTCAAAAAAGCGGACGATTATCAGGCTAAAGTCTCTGTGGAATTGGAAGCGAAAATGCCCAAATTCAAAAAGGATTATTTCTGGAATAAACAGCCGAACATGAAAGTGAAGATGGACCCAACCAGATTAGGATTTGGCAGGGCTTTGGAGGAAAAAGGTGATGACGAGAGGATCATCTGTTTGGGTGCAGATATCTCTGGCTCTATTGCTATAAGCCAATTCTATGAAAAACATCCTGAAAGGAAAAGAAGGTTTTTGAGTATGGGGATTGCTGAGCAGAGCGGAACCGGAGTTGCAGCTGGTTTGGCCAAAGAAGGCAAGCTTCCTATCTTTGGTACCTATGGGGTTTTCGCTGCGGGAAGGAACTTAGACCAGCTCAGAACAACGGTTTGCTATGGCAATTTCAACGTCTTCATTGCAGGCGCTCATGGTGGGGTATCGGTGGGTCCGGACGGAGCCACCCATCAGGCTCTGGAAGATCTCTTCCAGATGTGCGGGCTTCCCAATATGCACGTGTCAGTCCCTTGCGATTCCATCGAGACAAAAAAAGCAACTGAGTTTTTGCTGTTCAATGTAAAAGGGCCCAAGTTCTTAAGGTTCGCCCGGGAGGCAACCCCGATAGTCACTTTCGACGATACTCCATTTGTTTTTGGTGAGGCGAATATAATCAGGTATAGAGGAGAGGAGCAGGAGTTCATTCATGCTTTTGAGACCATGCTCTCCTCCCAGTATAAATCTGAAAACGAGGATTTGGCTATAATCGCTTGTGGGCCCGAGGTGCCTGAGGCGATGAGAGCCGCCTGGATTTTGAAAGAAGACTTCGGGATTGAAACCAGGGTGGTGAATTTACATACCCTGAAACCTTTGGACAAGAAAACGATTATAAAAGCAGCTCTGGAGACTGGAACCGTCATCACAGCAGAGGAGCATCAGGTCGGGGGTTTAGGAAACTGGGTCTCCTCTGCCATTCTGGAGGCAAAAGAGATCTATAAAAAGCCTGTCCTGTTCGGAATGATCGGGGTCAAAGACCGATTTGGAGAATCAGGCCAACCCTGGGAGCTGATCAAGGAGTTCGAAGTATCAGCCGAGCACATCGCCCAGAAGGCGAAAGAGCTTTACGATTTGAAAAAAAGCTCTTGATTTGATTTTTGTTAAGGGTAAAACATAGATGGGCTGTTTTGTTTTCAGGAAGACTAATAACCAGATAATCCGGTTCACAACTTTTTTCTTTTTTTTGAACACGAAAAGAGGATTTGAGATCATGTCACAAAAAAATCTTTTTAAGATTCAACCAATAAAATTTAAACCAGGAGAGGGTTTTATGTCTTATCTCAAAATTAATTCCCATCGGCTAAAAAGTTGTAAAAAGAAAGGGCTTTTATTTTTAATCTTTTTGTTCTTGCATTATTCCACCTCAAGCTTTGCGGCTCAGGAAAGTCCAGTCCTCAAGTCGATGGAAAAAGAGCTTTCCCGGTGCTTCAGCAGTTTAAGCCAGGAAAAGCCAGCACCTTTATACTTCTTAAGCTATGAGATCACCGATATAGACCGGACCACGCTCTCTGCCAGCTACGGAGCGATCAAAAGTGAGGACCAGGATCGTTCCAGGTTTTTAGATGTAGACGTACGAGTCGGAACCCCTCAGTTAGATAATACCCACGAAATCCGGGGAGAATTCGACTTCTCCAGATATTTTCAGGAGCCGGTGAGGATTAGTCTGGAAGATGATGAAGGGGCTATCCGGGAAAGGTTGTGGCTGGAGACCGAAAGAAGATTCAAGGAAGCCCAGGAGAGATACACCAAGATTCTGACTAATAAGGCGGTGAAAGTGGCAGAGGAGGATACTTCCCGTGACTTCTCCGCAGAAAAACCCCAGGTCTTTTTAGGAGACAAAGCTCAATTGAAATTAGATCTTCTGGCCTGGAAAGAAAAGTTAAAAAAATTTAGCCAAGCCTTTAAAAAAAATCCTGAAGTATACCGCTCCTTCGTCAGTCTGGATCTACAGAGTGTCAATAAATACCTGGTTAACAGTGAAAAGACCAAAATAGAACAGGGGAATAATTACATCCGCTTATCCCTGCACTGCGTGACCAAAGCTGAAGATGGGATGGACCTTTACCGGTACGAGGTCTTCGATGTGGATAAAATGGAAGATCTGCCTTCAGATGAGAAGATCAACCAGTCGATTCAGGTTTTGATCGATGAGCTTTTAGCCTTGCGGAAAGCTCCTCTGGTGGAACCATATACCGGGCCAGCAATCCTTATGAACCGGGCAAGCGGGGTATTTTTCCACGAGATCTTTGGTCACAGAGTCGAAGGGCATAGGCAGAAAAGCGAGATGGAAGGGCAGACCTTTACCAAGAAAGTCGGTCAGAAGATACTTCCGGATTTCATCTCGGTCTATGATGATCCCTCTTTGGGTCAGTATAATAAAACTTTTTTGAGAGGATATTATGAATATGATGACGAAGGGGTGAAGTCTCAAAAAGTCACTGTGGTTAAAAATGGAGTCTTGGAGAACTTTTTGATGTACCGCTCCCCGATCAAAAACTTTCCCCAGTCCAATGGACATGGAAGAAGAGAACCTGCACATCCCTGCGTAGCCCGACAGGGGAACTTGATGGTCATCTCTGACAAAACCGTCTCTTACCCCCGGCTCAGGGAGCTTTTAATTGAGGAATGTAAAAAGCAGGGGAAGCCCTACGGGCTGATCTTCAAAGACATTGCCGGAGGGTACACCTCAACCCAGAGGTACGGAGCCCAGACCTTTAAAGTCATTCCTTTATTCGTCTATCGGGTCTACACTGATGGCAGGCCGGACGAGGTGGTAAGAGGAGTAGATATTGTAGGAACTCCTTTAACTTCCTTTTCCAAGATTATCCTAACTGGAGATGACTATGCCGTTTTCAACGGGACCTGTGGGGCAGAATCAGGTATGGTGCCGGTATCCGCAGTTTCGCCCAGCATTTTGGTCTCGGAGATAGAGGTGGAGAAGAAATTCAAACAACAGGACAGGCCGCCGATTCTACCTCCGCCTGCTCATCAGTAAATATTGGTGCAAAAAAAAGGAGGATAAAATGAATAACAGGAACAGAAATCAATTAATCTTAAAGTTTTCCTTATGGATGGCTTTGGTTCTTCTGGTCTTGACTTCTCTTCCTCTGGCTTTAGCCCAGACCTCTGAAGATGTTGTCTTTAAAGCCTTAGAGGATGAACTTTCTAGGACAGTTCAAAAATTGAAAATGGAAAACTTGGATAAACCTTATTATGTGGGATATGTGCTCACCGAATTTCAGGATTTTGAGTTAGACGGTTCTTTCGGCACTATTTCCCGCAAGGAGGATAGTAAAAAAAGATATTTAACAGTTGACCTTCGGGTGGGCGACTATGCCTTCGACAACACTAACTTCATTGGTGACTGGTTTGGACTGTATCAGCAACCTGCAGAGCTTACTTTAGAGGATAACTATGAGGCGTTAAGGCAGGAGATCTGGCTGGCTACAGACCAGGCTTACAAAAGGGCTTTGGAAAAACTCGCCCAGAAAAAAGCCTATGTTCAGACCAAAACCATTACTGACCTGCCTGAAGACTTTTCTAAGGAAAAGCCTTATACTGAGATCGAGCCAAAAGTAGATTTGAGCATAGACCAAAGTTACTGGGAAAAGGGGGTAGAGGATCTTTCAGCGATTTTCAAGGGTTTTCCTCTGATCAACGATTCAGACATTAAATTTAAAGCAGTGGCGATCAACAGATATTTCTTGAACAGCGAAGGATTTAAGAACCGCAAGGGAAGTTCTCTTATAGTCTTAGAAGCATCCGCTTCCACCCAGGCAGAGGATGGACAGAATGTCTATGATTTTGAAACCTTCTATGCCCGGGACTTGAAAGATTTTCCTGAAAAAGAAAAGATAAAAGAAAAGATAAAAGAGCTTGCCCAGAAGACTTTAGATTTATCCAGAGCAGAACAGATTGCAGAATATGTTGGTCCGGTGATTTTTACCGGGCAGGCCTCAGGCGAGTTTTTCCGGCAGCTTTTAGCGGCAAACATATCTTCTCCCCGCACCCCTCTTTTGGCAGACGAGAGGTTAGCCGGCATGGTTCAGAAAAGTAAACTTTCAGGAAAGCTAAATCGAAGAATACTCCCTTCTTTTTTTAATGTAGCGGACGATCCCCTGACTGACGATTGGAATGGCATACCTCTGATCGGAGGATATAAAATTGACGATGAAGGGGTCCTAGCTCAGAAAGTCTCCTTGGTGGAGAAAGGTAAATTGATGAATCTATTTATGAGTCGGATTCCGACTAAGAAAATAAAACAGAGTAACGGGCATGCCCGGGGGAGCGCTATGATACCTACTGCGGGGCGGCAGGCTAACCTTTTTATCATCCCGGAGGAGAAAACAACTTTCCAGACTTTGAAGTCAAGATTGTTAGAATATTGTAAAGATATGGGCTTGGAATATGGAGTTATTATCACCAAATTGAGGGATAAGAATTTCCGCTTGGAAACAGACCCCAATACAGATTTGACCTCAGTCCAATTACAGGCAGACCTTTGTTTTCCGGTGGAAGCTTATAAAGTCTATGTAAAAGATGGGAAAGAAGAGCTTATAAGAGGTCTGGAATTTGAGGGGACAACCGTCAGAGCTTTGAAAGATATCTCTGAGGCTGGAGACGATGCTTACGTTTATAACTTTCTTTTAGGGCACAATTTCGAGCTTCCGGTATCTATTGTGGCGCCTTCAATTTTGGTGGAAGAATTAGAGTTGAAGAAGACAGAAGCTAAACCCTCTAAGCCGCCTATTTTGAAAAGCCCTTTTGCAGAGAAATGATAATTTTATAAAAAGAGAGCAACCTTTCACATACATAGGCTACATCATATTTGACAAGGTATCCACTGCTTGATTAAAAAACTGGAGGATAAGATGAGATTAGCCCAGAGGATGTCGCGCTTGGGAACTGAAACCGCTTTTGAGGTTTTAGCCAAAGCCAAAAAATTAGAGAAAGAGGGGAAGGAGATCATTCATTTGGAGATCGGGGAGCCGGACTTTAACACTCCCCAGAACATCACCGAGGCGGCTATCGAAGCCTTAAAAGAAGGGTATACCCATTATGGTCCTTCTGCTGGTCTGCCTGAGTTAAGAGAGGTGATCGCCCGTTATGTGGCTGATACCCGGAAGATTTTAGTGGACCCAGATGAGGTGGTAGTTACCCCTGGGGGTAAGCCCATAATGTTTTTTTCCATCTTGGCGTTAGTGGATGAAGGGGATGAGGTGATCTATCCCAATCCCGGGTTTCCTATTTATGAATCGGTGATCGAGTTCATCGGAGCCAAGCCAGTTCCGATACAGCTGCGGGAGGAGAACGACTTCAGGTTAGACATAGATGAGTTGAAGAAGTTGGTAACTTCGAGAACCAGGATGATAATCATTAATTCTCCACAGAATCCCACAGGCGGGATTCTGACCTTAGAGGATTTGAAAGCAATTGCTGATGTCGCCATTTCTAAAAATATCTATGTTCTCTCAGACGAGATCTATTCGCGGATAATCTATGAAGGGAAACCTCACAGTATTGCCTCTCTGCCGGATATGAAAGAAAGGACCATAATCTTGGATGGGTTTTCCAAAACCTATGCCATGACTGGTTGGAGGATCGGGTACGGGGTGATGAACAAAAGTTTAGCCCCTCACATCGCCAGGCTTATGACCAACAGTAACTCCTGCACTGCGAGTTTCACCCAGCGGGCAGCCATTGAAGCTATAACCGGGGATCAGAGTGAAGTGGACAAGATGGTTAAAGAGTTTAAAAGACGAAGAGATGTGATTGTTAAAGGGCTTTGTGATTTCCCCAAGCTTTCCTGCTCCTCTCCCAAGGGTGCTTTCTATGTTTTTCCGAATGTGAAAAAGATCGGATGGGATACCAAAAAATTAGCAGATGCGCTTTTGAACGAAGCCG
>MEWM01000027.1:0-324 GCA_001775355.1 candidate division Zixibacteria bacterium RBG_16_43_9
AGGCTCGCTCAAGCTCAATAAACTTCGTTTGCTTTCCATATCTTTCTCTATTCTTACTTAGAAACTCTGTTAATTCTCTATCAGTGCCGAAAAAGCACCCAGACCAGTGTTGCAGAGAATCCATTGCTAGCCTCCTTTATGTAGTAGCAAATTTTAAAAAGTATATATAAAGCATTAATTAAAGTCAATAAAATATTCTAAAATGGAAGGCTAAAGCCTTCCTCTACATGCAATAAAAAAGCAAGGCTAAAAGCCTTGCCCTACGAAAACAAAAATGCCCAATGAATTGGGCAACTATAATATGAGGCGTAGAGACGCATAGAA
>MEWM01000027.1:430-944 GCA_001775355.1 candidate division Zixibacteria bacterium RBG_16_43_9
TCAATGTCATTCTGAGTCCGCCGAAGGCGAGACGAAGAATCTGCATTACGCTAGAATAGATTCTTCGGTCACTTCGTTCCCTCAGAATGACAATTGTGTCATTCTATCACCTCTAAAACCTGTTCAAACCTGCCAAAAGAAGGAATTAAATAGACCCCGGAGACCAAGGATTTTGCCTCTTTTAAAAGCTCTCTGCAGATCTGGACGCCTTCTTTTGCGCCCTTTTCCCCTGCACACCTCATCCTCTCCCTTATCTTATCCGGAATCCTGATGCCAGGGACTTCGTTGTGCAGGAACTCTGTATGTTTTGAGCTTTGTAATGGGAGCAGTCCCATAAAGATTGGCAGTTTAATTCCTTCGATTCTTCTTAAGAATTTCTCCAGGGATTCCAAGTCGTGAAATGGCTGGGTGAAGATAAAATTTGCGCCGGCATTTTCTTTTTCCCTGAGACGGTCCAATTCTCTATCCCAATTTTCAGCATTAGGGTCAACTCCTACGCCTACGAAAAAAGAGG
>MEWM01000027.1:965-3298 GCA_001775355.1 candidate division Zixibacteria bacterium RBG_16_43_9
CAGCCCAGTCACAGCCTGAATTTAATTTCTGGATGATCTTCACCAGACCGATTGAGTCAACGTCATACACTGCGGTCATGTGGGGATAATCGCCTAAAACAGGTGGATCACCGGTAATGGCTAAGACATTCCTTATACCCAGAGCATGTGCACCTAAAAGGTCTGATTGCAAACCCATCAGGTTTCTATCCCTACAGGTGAGATGCAGGATCACATCGATACCAGTCTTTTCCCTCAAAAGATAAGCCATGGAAAGACAGCTCATCCTCACCTTTGCCATAGGGCTGTCAGCGATATTCACTGCATCGATTCCCTTATCCTTGAGTTTCTGAGCCACCTGAATTATCTTTTCAGGATTGGTCCCTTTTGGTGGGTCTAATTCAACCGAGACTAAGAATTTCTTGCCTATGTTCTGAGCAAAATCTGAAAGCTCAATGGCTGGCTTCTCAACCTTTTCCTCTTCAACTTCCTCCTTCATCAAAATATCCGGCTCATCAACTGACGTGAACTTTGAATTCAGTTTCCTGATTACCTGGCACATCTTCTTTATATGTTCAGGGGTTGTGCCACAGCAACCACCAACGATGTTCACCCCGGAGCGAATGAATTTCTCCGCATATTCTGCCATATATTCAGGTGAGGAAAGATAAATGTATCTTCCCTCGACAAAATGAGGCAAACCGGCATTAGGCTGGGCTGAAAAGAATTTGTCAGTCTTGCCTTTCATGGTCTGGACGATCTCATACATCTTCAAAGGACCAACACTACAGTTGGCACCGACGACCTCTACGTCTAACTTGTTCAGAAACTCAGCCACCTCCTCAGGGGTGTTCCCCATCAAGGTCTTTCCATCCTCTCCGAAGGTCATCGAGGCAATAATTGAAAGCTGGCAGATACTTCTGATGGCAGAGACAGCCTCTTTCATTTCTCTGAGATCAGATATGGTCTCAACGATAAATAAATCCACTCCTCCTTCTAAAAGACCTTCTGCCTGCTCTAAAAAAGCCTCCCTGACCTGCCTTAAGGTTATCTCCCCGAACGGATGAACCCTCTGCCCTATTGGTCCCATTGAGCCAGCCACAAAGATATCCTTACCCTCGATCTCTCTGGCCTCACGGGCAAGCTTTGCCCCTTTCAGGTTTATGTCCCTGACCTTTTCCTCAAATCCGTGAGTTGCCAGCTTGAACCGGTTGGCGCCAAAAGTATTGGTCTCGATAATTTCCGCACCGGCTTTGATATAATCCTGGTGAACCTTCTGCACCACCTGGGGATTGGAAAGGTTCAGCTCGTCAAAGCACTGGTAGTAAGAGACTCCGCGAGTATAAAGGAGCGTGCCCATTGCCCCATCGCAGAGAAGGACGCCTTTTTTGAGTTTGTCTAAGAAAAGATTCATTCTTCTTAAATTATGGTCTTTTTTAAGAGTGGATGGATTGCTTTGCTCGTTTCACTCGCTCGCAATGACAGCCTATGATCGTCATTGCGAGGAGCCCATCTGGGCGACGAAGCAATCCCATCACTTCATTAAGCGACCCTGAAAGGGTCGCGCTACATTTTATTCAACCCCCAGTTCTTTCTTGACCTCTCTCACTGCTTCAACCATCACTTTAAGCTTGGCCTGGGCTTCCTCGACTGATCTGGTCTTTAAGCCGCAATCCGGATCGAGATAGACTTTTTCTAAAGGAAAAACTTCTAACGCTTTTTTGATATTTGTTTTTACCTGTTCCTTGGTCTCTATGATGTGACTGTGAACATCTACAACTCCCACTGCAATCTCCTTGGTGAATTTAGGATTTCTGAAAAGCTCTAAATTGGCGAAGTTGCTATTGGCGAACTCTAGATCTAACATGTCAACCGGCAGGTCTAAAAGCCGGGGATAGATTTTGGAGAAATCTCCATAGCAAATATGGCTTATGGTCTTTGCTTTGATTCCTTTGGTGACTATAGTCATTGCCTCTATAGCTAAATCTATCTCCTCAGGCCGGGTGGATAAAGCCGGCTCATCTATCTGGATATATTTTGCACCTGCTTTTTCTAAATCTGCAACCTCCTGATGAATTACTTGAGCCAAGGCTAAGGCAGTATCTCTCCTGGTCGGATAATATTCGTTAAAAGACCAGTCAGTCATAGTATAAGGTCCGGTGAGCATACCCTTGACCGGTCTTGAAGTCAGGCTCTGGGCAAATTTGAAAGTCTCAACTGTCATCGGAGCTTTTCTTTTTACTTCCCCAAGAACCACCGGCTTGCGATAGTATCGATTTCCGTAGGAGCGAACCAGACCGCTTATGCCAAAACCCTCTAATCTCTCTGCAAAATAGGTGGTCATATCCCCTCTT
>MEWM01000027.1:3374-3568 GCA_001775355.1 candidate division Zixibacteria bacterium RBG_16_43_9
CAAGAGTATGCAGTTCTTCTTCGGTGATTTCACCACGGGAAAACTGTGTCCTGGCTTTAGCCAGATAATCCGGCTTAGGAAAGCTCCCCACGCTGGTCGTCAAAAGCATGATTTCTTCTCCTTATGTGTCATTCTGGGTCCCCGCAGGGGACGAAGAATCTACCTCAAGGTCAAATTCGACAGATTCTTCGGTC
>MEWM01000027.1:3719-4395 GCA_001775355.1 candidate division Zixibacteria bacterium RBG_16_43_9
AATGGAGGAAAGAAGTTTTATCTTTTTCAGAGCATTTTCGTGTGGTAGGAATTCAAGCCCGCAAGAGGGACTGACGTATATCTTCTCTGGAGGAATTTTCTTTGCCACTTTCTCGATGAGTTTAAAAATTTCTTTTTCATCCTCCATTTTGGTATTACGTGCGTCCAGACAGCCCAGAATCACCTCTTTTTTTACATCTGCTTCGAGAAGCGCATCTAAATTTTCAGGCTTACTCACCAGGTCGATACCGATGATATCCACAGCCAGGTTAAGAAGCTCCGGAGTGAGATTTTTTATGCTTCCAAAATATGAAAAAAGGATAGACTTTGCCTTTAAGCCTGAGGTGATAATCTTTAAGCTTTCTTTCACTAGGCCAATCTCTTGTGGGAAATTACATAATGAAGGCTCGTCAAACTGGATATATTCTACTCCTTCCTGGTCTAATCTTTGAGCCTCTTTTCGCAGAATCTGACTGAAATCCTCTACTAAAGTCTTCAAATTCTTATAATACTCATCTAAGGATAATTTTGCCCAGGTAAGAGGTCCCGGCAAAACCACTTTCAGTTTTTTGGAAGAATTAGCTTTAGCGAATTTATAGTCTTCCAGGGTGGTATAATCTTTGAAAGCGATTCTGGATTTTATTACCGGCTTGCGATAATAGACGTTGTTGTTGAAA
>MEWM01000027.1:4468-4758 GCA_001775355.1 candidate division Zixibacteria bacterium RBG_16_43_9
TCTGCCCGTCAGTTATGATATCGATTCCGGCATCTTCCTGTTCTTTTAATACTCTTAAGATGGTTGCCTTATAGACCTCCTCTAACTTCTCCTTTGAGATCTTTTTCTGGTCAAACTGATTCAAGGCGTTCCTCAGATTGGGAACGTTCTTATCTGAGCTTATTTTAGGATAATTACCTACTACTGTCGTTCTGATCATAGTTTTTTTGTCTTATAAATGGGTTTTGTAGCGCGACCCTTTTAGGCTCGCTTGGCGAGGCTGATCCGCCACTGGCGGACAAGACCTTATC
>MEWM01000027.1:4805-5080 GCA_001775355.1 candidate division Zixibacteria bacterium RBG_16_43_9
GTTGGTCTCCAGACCAACGAGCTTACCTTCATTGGTGAGGACACCAATCCCATGGATCCAAATTCGGACGAGGAGCTGACCTCTAAAAATCAGAGCTTCAGCTTATCCCCTAATTCTCCAATAAAAGGTATTTTCCAGTCTCTCCCCTGGGAGGCGTATACTATGCCGGCTGCAGCTGAGACTAAACATAAAATTAAAATCATCCCCCAGAGTAGCTGGCTTATTTTGGGAAAAAGAAAGATAATGGCGATAATTTCTAAAGCGAAAAGAATTAG
>MEWM01000027.1:5133-5427 GCA_001775355.1 candidate division Zixibacteria bacterium RBG_16_43_9
GAGGGACAAAGCACATAAACGGTATATACCCAAGAATCGCAGCCGCCTTCCCTTCCTGGATCATCTTTTCCTGAGATTGATCCGAATTTTCTTTTTTCTCTTCGATATTTTTTGATTCTAAATCGTGCATGCTCATTCTTTCAAATTTTATGATGCCAGGTTTCAAAAGTTTCAGTTTAGACTACCAGTAAGCAGGGGTTTTGTCCACTTGTAAAAGGCTAAATTTTATCAAATCTATTTCCGGACACCTTTCGATCTCATCCTCTCCTTTTTTGATTATCACCCTGAACTGAA
>MEWM01000027.1:5459-10014 GCA_001775355.1 candidate division Zixibacteria bacterium RBG_16_43_9
GAAAGCTCCAGCACTTTTGCGAACGCGAAGTTCACCGGCACAGAGGTGTCCATCCATTGCTTCTCTTCTGGATTATATCTGGCAAGGGAGCCTTTTTCTTTGAGAAGTGAGATTTTGAGGTGGACTGGAGTAAAAATTTCAAAGTCGATTCGATAACCTTCTGAGAAATATCTTTCCGCAGGTAGAACGGTGTCAATCCTTAAGTAAAGATTTTCCAGGTCATGCCCGAAATAGATTTGCTTGACTATGCTAACTGCTCTCCTTATCACCCCGCTTAATTTTACACAATCCAGAACCCCTGCCCCTTCCCATTCATAAAAATGGGTTACCTTCCCATCCAAAGTTGGCGTGATGAAATTAGTTAGCTCCTGAATGGCCAACGCTTTGGTACCAGCCCTTAAAGGTTGAAAAAGGGCTTCCGGTGGCTCTAATCCTATGAATTCGTAGACTGAAAGAAGGTGGGAACGGAAAAGGAGATCGAAAAGCTCGCTGCCCGGACCTGAATGAGCGCTTCCATACCACCAGCACCAATCGCTACCCTCAGCCACATATATTTCCTTCCAAGCAGCTTTCAATCTTTCTTCGGAGATCTCTTTACCCTTCTTTTCCTGAAATTCGACTAATTTGTCCCTCGCCTCTCTAAGCAGGTCCCAGGCCAGATTATCCTCTGGTCCTCCTATCCAGATTTTGAAGTTATGGTCGATCCAGGAGCCAGGATAAAGATTGGAAAGCTTTGATTTGACCTGAGTCTCTCCTAAGAATTTACCTACGGTAGTAGTCTGGATTAGTTTTTGTTTAGAAAGTCCTGTGTAAAGAGCATTAAGAAAATCGTTCCCGTCATTTTTATAGTATTCCCAGCAGTTCTCCCCATCTAAGATGATGCTTACTATCGAATCTGAGATCTCTTCCTCCTTCAGATTATTTCTGATGTCTAATAGCCGATTAATCAAATCATCCGTTGCTTTCTGGGGGTCCCAGTGAGAATAGACAAATCCGATTAGGTCGGAAAGCTGATGGTCTCTGAAAACAAAAGAGATTTTACTTCCTTTAACCGCCACTTCATATGGTTTATATAACAGGTCGGCCTTATAATGGTTAGAAAATGCCTCAACCTTCATACTCAGATATAAAATCTCCTCATCTGTGGCTGCCCACTCAATCCCAGCCTGTGCCATCAAGGGAATGATCTCTTCGCTGACACTTCCTTCTGATGGCCACATCCCCTTTGGCTTTCCGCCGAAAACACTCTGGAAAAAGTCGACCGCACAATTTATTTGAGCCAGGGCATCTTCAGGATGGGAAAATCTTTTCTGCGGCAGGACTACGTTGGGCTGTGAAGCTTTAGCAATATCAGTATCGCAGAGTAAAGGCAGGATCGGATGACAGCAAGGCGAAACGGTTATCTCTATCTGACCTTTGTCCTTCAACTCCTTATACTTTGGAAGGACTGAACGAATGATGTTTTTTTGCTTTGAAAGCATCATTTTCTTGTCTTCCTCAGTGAAATTCTCTTTCTTTTTGAATAACGGAGCCAATTCAGCATCTTTTCTAAAAATCGGATCAAACCAGACCAAATTAGACCAAACCTGCAGGTCAAGGAAGTCCTGAGGGGTAAACTTCTGGGCAATCTGAGGGATTTTTTCAGAATCCTCTCCCCTTCTCAGAAGGAGCTGATAGTAACGCGGATAGGGTTTAATCATCGTCGCCTGGTTACCAATGAAGAAATCCCTGACTATTTCCAGTTTTTCGTCTGCGGTCAACTGGTCAGCTCTTTTCTCTGTCAAAAACAGATGACGATCGTAAACCGAATTGGAGGAGTAATCCTGGAGCTGTTCAATCAACGTTGGCACCAGGTTAAAAGTCATAGAGATGCCAGGATAGTTATCCAGTATGGCCACCATATCATAATAATCTTTTAAAGCATGCAACCTTACCCAGGGCAGAAGATAACGGTTGGTTTTGATATCCTTATAATAAGGCTGATGCATATGCCAGATGAAAGCAACTTTCAATGGCTTCTGCGAGTTTGGATCCATAAATTAGTTCTCTTTTAACCTTTTTGCGCTGAGATCTCTGCTAACTCCAGCCGAGCTTGGGTTACTACTTTTGAATTAGGGTATTTGGTTATGATCCTCTCGTAGAGCTCCTTAGCTTTATCAAGCTGGTTGGCATAGGAATAAGATTGAGCTGCAGAGAGGAGTAAATTGGGAATAACAAAATCATCCGTAATTTTGCCTGCAGCCTGAAGATAGGATTCAGCTGCCTGGGCATATTCTTTCTTCTGCATATGGCAATCTCCGATGCCGGAATATGCCCCGGATAAAAGGAGGGGAGCAACTTTTGGATATTTGCTGACAAATTCCTGAAAATATCGTAGTGCCTGGTCGTAATCCTTACTGTAATAATAAGCATTCCCCAGAAGATATAAAGCCTCCTGAGCTGCATTGGTCCCTTTATAACTTCTCCAGATGGTCTGCAGGTCGGTTGTGGCTATCTGAAATTCACCGGACTCGAGCTCTACCCGGGCTTTTCCTAAAAGCTCTGCTGCTTTTTGATTGCGACTTTTATTAGAGGAGATCACGAACAAAACTATAAAGATCACCACCACCACTCCAGCCCCGGCAATCAAAAACTCTCTGGAATGTTTCTGGACGTATTCCGTAAATTTAAAAGTGGTAGTTACCAGCTTATCTTCTTTCATCATATGTTTGGTTACTTTTACTCTTTTGGGACTCATACCTATCAACTCCTTATAAAAGGTTTAATCACAATCTGGTAGTCGCCCAATTTATTGGGCAAGTCCTTTTGTCATTCTGAGGGGGTCACGCCTAAGGCGAGACGACTGAATCCGCCTGAGGCGGATTTAGATTCTTCGTCCGCCTCTGGCGGACTCAGAATGACATTGTCACATATTTAATTCGATATAGTTTCATCACCAATCAAGTCTTTTACAAAAAAGGCGAAGCTCTTTTAAAGATCGAGCTTCGCCTGTATATAATTACCATAGAAATTAAAAGAAGCCGGTGAAGTTCACCAAAAACCGGCTATCTTTTTTCTCGATCTTGGCGATGTCAAAAGATTTTCCTAAAATGGTGCCAGCCATCTTGGTATTGTGCCGGCTATACTCAAAAGTAAAATCAAGTTTTATCTGGCTCCAGCCGATTCCAGTTCCCAGGGAGAACGTATTACCTGTGACCTTACTTCCGTTTGTCTGGTTTACAATGCTTATCACATCTGCCGAGTTCATCAGCTTGGCACCTGCCTGCGGATCATAATCGACAAATTCCATGTTAACGTTTTTCAGATCGGAGAAGACCTGGGGGTCGTTTCTGAATCCTGCTCTTATAGGTATAGCCCCATATTTACTCTGATAAACGTATTCTCCTCCGATTCTGAATTGGGTCAGGGAATTCCAATCCAGATCCATCGTGGTATCTGGCGAATTTGGATCGGACCATCTGGAGGGGTAGTGCAATTTTGCTTTGCTGAAATTCCTCAGCTCCAGGTCTCCAGCTAAAGTAAGTCCTTTTATCCTGTAGGAAGCTCCAAAACCCACTGTTAAAGGGATTTCCCATTTCTGCTTATATTCAACCGGGAAGACCGGTCTGGAAGAAATCGCATCCGGATATTGGTAAGTGACTCCGTTGATGATGACATCCTTGAGAAACTGAACATCGTCTTTTTCCTGTAACTTAAAGGGCGTTTTCACTATAGCCCCGATCCTGAAATCCCTATATTTATACAGGGCACCAAGCGTGAAATTAGCTCCGGAATAAGTCCCCTTTATGAAGGGATGATAGGTGATTAATGTGTCGAAAGCCGGATTCCAGGTGAATCTTATCTGTTGATTGGAATTATATTCATAAGAGCCGGTGTAGATGTTTAAGCCCACACCTAAGGATAAATCCTTATAAACCTTAGTACCTAAAGAAAGATTTACTATGTCCAGTCCCCCTGTAATCTCGTCCTCCTTATCCCCGATTCGGACAGAATCCGCCCCGGTTGTTGTTGTATCAGTCAGTTTATAAACGCCGAAATTATTAATGCGTCTCTCACCAGGAAAATTATAGACCCGTCTATCATAGATGTCTGAAGATCTGTTGTAAAGGACGCTACCTACTACCTCTTTCTGATAAATTTTAAAAGGGAGGATTACGCTTCCAAAAGAGATTGAGGCTTTGCTCTGCTTTAAGGAATTCATAAAATCGGAGTTGGCATAAGCAGTGGTGTATTCCCATCTGGGGTTAATGAAATAAAGAGTGGCTCCTATCTGGTATTTATCTAATTGAGTAAGTCCGGCTGGATTCCAGCTGGCAGCAGATGGGTCATCCGATACTCCAATAAAAGCCCCTCCCATCCCCCTGGCTCTAGCCCCACCACCTAATAAATTGTAATCAAGAATATTTCTGGTTACTATAGCCTGGTTCCCGATTACTCTAACCTGAGAAAAACCCGGGTTAGTAAAGATTAAGGTTAGCAAGGCAATTGTCAGGATTAGTTTTAACTTCATCTGGCTCACTCCTTTTTGTGTTTTTGGTTCACCGCATAAATTTAA
>MEWM01000027.1:10062-14469 GCA_001775355.1 candidate division Zixibacteria bacterium RBG_16_43_9
TTTTTTGTTTTTTCTTTTAAACTCCAAACTTTAATCCGCCTCAGGCGGATAAACTGTATTTCTACCCCCGGCCCGACTTGAACGGGCGGCCAACAGTTTAGGAAACTGCTGCTCTATCCAAACTGAGCTACGGGGGCGGATAATACGGTGATTGGTGATTAGTGATTAGTCCCTTCCCCTCCCTTAAAAGACAATACCCAATTCATCACTCCCTGGCATAATTAATTAAGGAGAACAGGTCATAGCTCTTCAGTTTCTCTCTTCCTTTAAGGAAAGACAACTCTATCAATACCAGGATGCCAACTACCTTTCCTCCTAATTTCTCAACCAGCTTACAGGTGGCTTGAAGAGTACCACCGGTGGCTAAAAGGTCATCCACGATCAGAACCTTCTGTCCTTTTTTGACAGCATCTTTATGGATTTCCAGAGAATCAGTTCCATATTCCAGGTCATATTTTTGTTCGATTCTGTCAGCCGGTAATTTTCCGAATTTGCGAACCGGCACAAAACCAACTCCTAAACGGTTGGCTAAAGCTCCTCCTAAGATAAAACCTCTTGATTCGACTGCTACCACCAGATCGATTTTTTTACCTTGATATTTTTTATACAATAAATCAACTGCTTTTTTAAATGCTTTTCCATCTTTAAGTAAAGTGGTGATGTCTCTGAAAACCACACCCTTCTTAGGATAATCTTTAACGCTTCTGATCAGTTTTTTTAAATCCTGAGCCATCTTTTCTCCTTTAATGACCAATCTTTAGAATTTTATCTGGAAATCCGGGTAACTATTCTCAAATTCTTTCCATTCGATATTTACCCCGGTGACGTGAGCAGACCGGGGACCTATTTTCAAATCTTTAATGAAATCCAGTATCATGCCCTTATCCCCCTCTACTTCAATCTCAACGTCCTCATTATACAGATTTCTGACATACCCTTTGAGATTATATTCCCCTGCTTTTCTGTACACGAAATAGCGAAATCCAACTCCCTGAACTACTCCAGAGATAATTATATGAGCGGCAACTTTATCCGGGCTCATTTCTACTTGATTTGATCCAGGGCTAACTTAACTGCCTCTTTAGCATCTTTGGCTTTAATGATCCTCTCTGAGACATCCCAGGTGCCCAGGCTGATTACCGGTTTTTCTAACTTAAGGCAGAAGGCTAATTCGGATAGTGTCCCGTATTTTCCAGGCAGGGCTATGATGACGTCCGAGCTGCGAATTACTACCAGATTTCTGCCTTCTCCAAATCCGGTCACTATGGGGTAATCGATATAAGGGTTCGCATCGCCCCTGTTTTCCCCGGGTATTATCCCTATGGTAATTCCCCCATTTTCCCTGACACCTTTAGCCGCCCCCTCCATTACCCCGCCTAATCCGCCGCAAACTAAAATCGCTCCTGATTTGGCGATATATTTACCAACTTCCTCTGCGGTATTGCAGATTTTCTTTGAGCAAGTCCCTGCTCCAATCACTCCGACGAAAATCTTTTTACTTTCCTTCTTGGTCTCTTTTAACTTCATACCATGGCTCCCTTTTATCCCCGGATTGTTATTTTCACCTGAAATTTTCCATCTTATCTTCGGGGCGATCCGATTTGAACGGACGACACCTTGGTCCCGAACCAAGTGCTCTACCAGGCTGAGCCACGCCCCGTTTTATCCAATTAACTCAAGTATCTTATATTTTTTTTTGTGAAAGTCAATAGAAAAATGGAGTTTTACTATTTTACAAGTAGGGGCAGGTTTAAAACCTGCCCCTACAAACCTGAGACATATTCACTTCTATTATAGAAAGGTCTACTTATCTCTTATCCTTTTAATCTCCCAGAGGGTTCCTTTTTTTGACGGGCAGTGAATCCGATAGATATTCGGATTGTCACTTTCCCAAGAGGGGACTTTAGCTGAGCATCTTTGTACAAAAGTCTCCAGGGCAATGGCGGCTACTCCACATAGCCCCTCGGGTCTGCAATTGGGATGAACGTAGAGAAAAACTTCTCCTTCCTCATGCGGGCATTTGCCTATCTTCTTGATTAACCTGACCTGTACCTGTTCAAGTCCTCTGGCTTTGGCAATCTCAATCCATCTTTCTCTGGAAAATGGCATAAATTCCTCTTATTATTAATGAAAGAGAAAATAATAGTTGCCCATTTCATTGGGTCCATTTGGACTCGATAAATCGAGCAACTACATTTCCTTAACAAGATATGTCTCAGTTTGTCTTTTTACAAAGCCGCGTAGCTAAGTCAACAAGGCTCGGCAGCAGAGGTCTAATCCGCCTCTGGCGGACTGCTACGCGCTTATTTTTAAAGAAAGAAAAAATCGTAGTTGCCCAATTCATTGGGCGTTTTTAATGCTCGATAAATCGAGCAACTACAATTCTCATACGCTCCTGTAAACTAAAAGGTCGGCCTGCCTTAGACAGACCGACCCTTGTTCAGTCGAGATTAATACCTGGGACCTCTTTTTCGGGAATCCCGGTCTCTTCCTCTGCCTCCCCCTCCACCGTATCCACCACCACCACCACCACCGAATCCACCACCGCTTCTCTTTGGTCTGGGACGGGCTTCGTCCACCTTGATATTGCGACCATCCAGCTCTTTTCCATCCAGGGCTTCTTTGGCGCTCTGGGCTGCTTCGCCGGATTCCATCTCCACAAACCCGAATCCTTTTCCTTCGATTATGGTGACGGAACTGACAGTTCCGTAGGCTGAAAAAGCCTCTCTGAGCTTCTCTTCACCGGTCTGGTAGCTCAGATTGCCTACGTACAACTTATTGTTACTCACTCTCTCCTCCTTTGGAGTTAAGTGTTTTTTTGAAAGGGTTTGTGCTTCGAGCGAAGTCCGTGCAGATGAAAGAGGGTTTTGCCCTACTTAGAATCAGTGCTGCCCCGACTTATCGGGGCTGCCGGGTCAGCGCCAAGCCGCGCCCTAATGTTGACAAAAGATATCTACGTTATTCAAAGACAAAAGTCAAGTAAAATTTTTAATTTAATTGGGGTAATCTGACTCCACTAAAATGGCTATAAAAGAGTTCTCCTCTCCTTTTAGGAGAGGAGTCAGAAGTGAGGTCATTGTTCCAAAGGATCGTAGCGTCGGGCTTTATGCCCGACGAAAGGGACTTCCTGCATCACCCCTGAGACAAGTTTGAGGGTGCCACCCTGTCGTCAGGAGTAGCTCCTGACGAAACAGAAAGGCGACCCTGAAAGGGTCGCACTACGAAATGCCGAAGCGTCCATTTAGACAAACAAACGTCCGGGATGAACCCGGACGCTACAAACTTCTTTGCTCGATAAATCGAGCAACTACATCTAAAATATCTTCCAGCCCCTCATCTCCTCAATCGTCTTGTAATTAGTCCAGTCCAGATGCAGAGGGGTGATGGAGACATATCCTTTCTCGATGGCTAAGAAATCTGAGTCTTTGCCTCCTTCAGACACTATTGCCTGACCGGCTATCCAGAAATATTTTTTGCCACGGGGGTCGATCTTCTCCACCACCACGTCTTTATAGACCCTTCTGCCCAGACGGGTGATTTTATATTTGGTCAAGCTCCTTCTGGATGGCGGGATATTGACATTTAAGAAAGTGTCTTTTGGCAGACCATTTTTTAGAACATACTTAGTCAATTTCCTGACGAACATAGCTGGATATTCATATTTATCAAATGAAGTATCTGTAACAGAAACTGCAATAGAAGGTATTCCCAATATCGTTCCCTCAATTGCGGCCGCCACTGTTCCTGAATAGGTTACGTCATCTCCAAGATTCGGACCGGAATTGATGCCTGAGATGAGGATATCCGGTCTCCTCTTGATAAGCTTATGAAAAGCTACCATCACTGCATCCGTAGGTGTTCCATCGATGGAATAAGCTCTATCTTTGACCTTATTTACCCTCAAAGGCCGGGTTAATGTTAAAGAATGACTGGTGGCGCTCTGCTCCCTGTCCGGGGCTACTACCCAGACCTGAGCAATTTTCGAGATTTCTTTTTCTAAAGCTTTTAAGCCCTTGGCTTCGATGCCGTCGTCGTTGGTCAGTAATGCTATCAAATTTCCTCCGGAAATAAGTTGTCAGTGGTCACAAAACAGTGGTCAGTGTTCAGTGGCCAGTGGTCAGAGCAAAACTGATCACTGATCACTGATCACTGTCCACTGGTCACTGTCTTATCTTCACCAGAAAATGCTTTTCCACATCAATTTAATAAATCTTCCTGTATCCACAAGTGGATTTATGAAGCTTTTGCTTCCGTGATAGATTGTGCTAATTGGTAAAGGCGCGATTTTGAATCCTTTTCTTCCGGCTTTGATTAGAATTTCCGATTCGAGTTCGTATTTTCTAGTTGATAATTTGACAGCCTTCAAGACCTTTGTTGAAATATACCTGTAACCAGACTGGCTATCCC
>MEWM01000027.1:14490-14620 GCA_001775355.1 candidate division Zixibacteria bacterium RBG_16_43_9
GAGGTTACATTGTTAGTCAACCATCTGGAAAAAGGCATGGTTTTTAATCGAATATTTCTGGTGCCGATTAATATATTTGCGGGGCTGGTCCGCCTCTGGCGGACGCCCACGGGAACATGTTTTGTGGGGC
>MEWM01000027.1:14853-14984 GCA_001775355.1 candidate division Zixibacteria bacterium RBG_16_43_9
ACAGCATACTCAAACCCGGTTTTCAAAGCCTCTCCCTTGCCTTTGTTTTTTTTATGTTGAAGGCAATTCGCTCCGCTCTCTCTGGCTAACTGGTAAGTTCTATCCGTGGAGCCGTCATCTATTACAAGAAT
>MEWM01000028.1:0-3404 GCA_001775355.1 candidate division Zixibacteria bacterium RBG_16_43_9
GCGAGTTTCTCTAACTGGAAAGGTTTGGTGACGAATTCATAAGCCCCCTGCTTCATAGTCTCGATTGCTGCCTCAGTTGAGATGAATCCGGTGATGACGATTACCGGTATTTTCAGTTCTTTTTCTTTTATCCCTTTCAGAATTTCAAAACCGGACATTCCCGGCAAATTTATATCGAGTAGAATCAGGTCTGGTTTTAGCTGGCTGATGGTCTCCAGAGCCCCGTTTCCCTCGGAAAGGGTATGAAGCTTCAAGCTCTCTGAGACAAAATAGTTATTCAGAGACTCGCAGATTTTAGGGTCGTCTTCTATTAAGAGGATTTGTTTCATATTATCGATTCTTCTTTAAAAGAATCCTAATCTATTAATCGGCAAAAGCAGGATATTCTTAAAGGGGAATGAAGGTTTGAAGATGAATTAATGCTAACCGGAAAAGGTAGAACAGACATTCCTGTCTGTTCTTTACAGCTATAGTCAGACAGGAATGTCTGACCTACCAGATAACTGATGTTTTAATCGTTGTGTCAGGAGCTCTTCTCCTGACATCTACAGTTTATTACCGTCAGGAGTAGCTCCTGACGGAACAAAATAAATTTTCATCGGTCGGTAGCCGCAGACTTTATGTCTGCGTTATTGTGTTGTCTACATTACTGCAAATAAAAAAGCCCCGTAGGGGGCTTTTTAAACAGATGAAAATGTGTTTCTTTTAATTACTTTCTAAATCTAAACCTGGAAATACCTCCTAAACCCAGAAGCCCGAATCCCAAGAGAGCTAAAGTCGAAGGCTCAGGTATATAAGTTCCGACATAGGTGTCGCCTATATTCTGCCAGTTCTCTCCAATCGGCTGGAAATGGACCTTTACATTAAGTGGGTCTGAATAAGGGATAAATCTATCCGCCGTAGGTGTGGGCCCGCCGTTATTATGGAAAGTCCAGCTAAATACGCCCATAGTATAACCAGCATTAGGAGGAGGCGCGCCAGGCTGTCCATAAATCCTGTAAAATCCATCTGCAGGATAAGAGCCGTTTCCGGTCTGAAAATCTAATCTATGATCAGGATGTGCTCCACCCCAACCAAAAGGCAAATTCCAGCTTAGATCTTGCCACACTGAAGCTGAGCCTACTCTGCCGTTATCCACAGTCCATTTAAAAATAGCATCCCTGTCTGGTCCTAAATTGGTCAAGGTGAAATCGTATCTGTAATCATTTCCTCCTAAGGGAGTCAGAGCCACGCTGAAATCAAAAAACTGAGCACTGGCGCCTGATACCAGAACCAACGACAAAGCTACTACACCGAGAAGTGTCATAATCTTCGTTCTCATTTTCACCTCCTTATCTGTTAAGTTACGAATACATTTTCACATCTCTAATTAATAGCAAAAGTGATGCCAAATAACATGCAAGTCGCTTGACTAACTCGTTTATTTCTAAGGACTTATAAAGGTGCAATTATTGCTTCTGCAGAACTAAAAAAATTGATTACATCTGTCCAGACTTCTGACATTTTATTCCTTTCACCGATTGATTGCTATAATTTGCAATAAGTTACAGAATTACTAAAAGCTTAACACTAGGTCCAGCGTGATCAAAAGTTGAACAATAAGTCGCCCGGTTTTGTTATTGAGTCTCTCCTTCTTCTTTGAGTTTATGGTCCTCTGATAGACCCCTTGGAGGAACAGGCACCCTTGCCTGCCTGATTTGTTTGTCAGACCATAAACAAAAAAGCCCCCGTAGGGGCTTTTTTCAACTCAGGAATTTTCTACTTAAATCCTACTTTCTGAATCTAAATCTGGAAATACCGCCTAAACCCAGAAGCCCGAATCCCAGCAGAACTAAAGTCGAAGGTTCAGGGATAGGCGGAGTCGGAGGACCAAAGGTTCCCAGGTAGGTGTCACCCGTATTCTCCCATTCGTCACCGATTGGTTGGAAATGGACCTTTAGTGTATTCTCCGCCGAGTACGGCATAAACCGGTCAGCAGTTGGTGTAGGACCATTAATACGATGAAATGTCCAGCTAAACACACCCATAGTAAAACCAGCATTCGGAGCCGGTGCTCCTGGTTGTCCATAAAGCCTGTAGAATCCATCAGCCGGATAGGAACCGTTCCCGGTCTGAAAATCCAATCTATGGTCTGGATGTGATCCGCTCCAGCCAGTTGGCAGACCAAAGCTTATGTCCTGCCAATGAGAATTGTCCGGAACAAGATTGTTATTCAGAGTCCACTTGAAAATAGCGTCTCTGTCCGGTCCCAGATTAGTTAAGGTGAAATCATACCTGTAATCGCTTCCCCCTAATGAGAATAGAGCCACGCTGAAATCGAAGAACTGAGCATAGGCCCCTGATGCCAGCACCAATACCAACATCACCCCACCGAGTAGTCCCAGGACTTTTGTTCTCACACAACCTCCTTTATGTTAAGTTATTGAGTTACAGTTACCTCGCAAGAGTGAAGCAAAAGCTATGCCAGATAATATGACAGGGATCCAACGTTAAGTTCTTACATCTCAAGGGGTTAAAGAGGGCTAATCTTCACTAAATTCAAG
Source organism: candidate division Zixibacteria bacterium RBG_16_43_9 (assembly GCA_001775355.1). Taxonomy (GTDB): domain Bacteria; phylum Zixibacteria; class MSB-5A5; order MSB-5A5; family RBG-16-43-9; genus RBG-16-43-9. The sequence continues at coordinate 2,544 of MEWM01000028.1, forward strand.
ATAAAAAAAGTCAATCATAACTGTTCAAATTTCAGACAGTTCAGTTCTGTTCTTTTCCGACTAGTATGCCCTATAATGAGTTAGTAATTTCCAGAAACCTTAACACGGGTCGGGTTCTGAAGGACTGAAAAGTAGAATCTGGTTTTCCTACTGATTTTCTTCCTGTTTCTTCAGCTTATATTTTTCAATTAGACCGTAAAGGGTTGTTCTGCTTACGTCTAAATATTTAGCCGCATTGGAGATGTTCCAATCGTTAAGATTAAGAGCTTCCAAGATAGCCTCTTGCTCAGCGTTTTCCCTTATGGTCTGCAAAGAAAGTGGTCTTTTTGATTCATCCTCTAAACTGAAACCAAGATCAAGGGGAGTTATCCTTTTACTCTGGCACATTATCACTGCTCTTTTAATTTTATTCTCCAGTTCCCTGACATTACCAGGCCAGCTGTACTCTTTTAGTTTGATAATACTTCTTTGGCTGAAAGACAGGCTAAGCTTGTTAAATTCTTTGGAAAAATTATTCAGGAAAGCATTAGCCAGAATTATTACGTCTTCCTCTCGTTCTTTTAAAAGCGGAAGATTTATGGTTATGACGCTCAACCGATAATAAAGGTCTTCCCTGAATTTTTTTAACTGGACCTCTTTTTCCAGAGGTTTATTAGTAGCTGCAACAATCCTCAAGTCAAGATGGATCGGGTCCTTACCCCCGACCCTCTCGATCTGGTGGTCCTGGAGAAATCTTAGGAGCTTTACCTGTAAAGATAAAGGAAGCTCACCGATCTCGTCTAAGAAGATTGTCCCCTCATTCGCATACTCGAACTTCCCCTTTTTCTGGACATAAGCATCGGTAAAAGCACCTTTTTCATG
>MEWM01000028.1:3432-6073 GCA_001775355.1 candidate division Zixibacteria bacterium RBG_16_43_9
TCTGGTATTGCCCCGCAATTGATGGTGACAAAAGGCTTATCCTTTCTAAGGCTTTTTCGATGGATAGCTTTTGCAACCATCTCCTTTCCGGTTCCACTCTCCCCGGTAACCAGCACAGTTACATCTGTAGTGGCAATCTTTCTAATGGTTCTGAAAACCTCAACCATTTTGGAGCTTGAGCCGATTATATCCTCGAATTTTTTCTCCTCCAATTCTTCAATTAGCTCCTTGTTTTCCCTCTCCAGCCTCTGGACGCGAAGATTCCTCTTGATGATGACCTTAAGCTCATCTAAATTTATGGGCTTGGTATAAAAGTCACTGGCACCCGAGCTTATAGCCCGTAAGGCGTTTATCTGCTCTCCGTGCCCAGTGATAACTATCACCTTTAAAAGAGGGTCAATCTGGAGAAGATCTTCGAGTATATCCAGCCCGTCTTTTTCGTGCTCATAGGTGGAGAGCGCCACATCTAAGGTCACTAAATCCGGCTTTTCTTTTCTGGCAAGTGCTAAAGCCTCCTCCGCGTTTGAGGCTAAAAGGGTTTCATACTCATCCCTTAAAGCCCAGGAAAGTTGTGTCCTTATCCCCTCCTCGTCATCCACGATCAATATCTTCTCTTTCTCCATCTTTATTTAACCTCATTCAAAAACTTTTATAAAGGAAGTTCCAGGGTGAAGATAGTTCCCTTCCCCTCTTCGCTTTCTACCGAGATCCTGCCTTTATGCATTTCCATAATTTCCTTACATTGAATAAGCCCTATACCCAACCCCTTTTTCTTGGTGGTCTGGAAAGGCTTGAAAAGAGAATTCCTGATGAACTCCTTCGACATCCCGGAGCCGGTATCAGAGACTTTCAACCTGATTAAACCTGTTTCATTGTCCACCTCAGTAGTTATCGACAGGGTCCCTCCCTCTGGCATGGCTTCCAAAGCGTTGAGGATAAGGTTCTGAAAAACCTTCTCTATCTGAGTCTGGTCACATCTTACCAGAGGCAAGCTCCCAAAATCCAGGCTGGTTTTAATGCGGGTGAAATTAGAGATTTTCATCTTATCCAGAACATTTTGTAGAACTTTATTCAGGTCACAATTTCTCAAATCCAATTTCATCCCCTCTGAGGACGAGGAGAGTTTGCTCATCAGATTTTTCATCCTCTCCACTGTGTCCGATATGGTGACCAGAACGCTCTTCTGGAAATCAGGATTCTTTAGCCTCTCTTCCGCATTTTGAAGGAGCAAGGAGAGCATGGAGATGAAGTTCTTCAGGTCATGCAAGATGAAAGAAGAAAGTTTGTTGAATGACTCCATCTCCCTGGAAAGGATCAGCTCCTGGGAGAGCTTGGCATTTAAGACCGCAATCGAGGCCTGGTGAGCCACCCCTCCTAAAAAGGAGAAATCCTCTTCGCTAAAAGGCTGATTACCTTTTTTTTGACCCAGAAATAGAAGACCGACCAGATTCCTTTTGGCGATCATAGGGACGCAGAGCGCTAATTTCAGCTCCTCTGCCTGTTTCAGAAAAGCTCTTTCTTTTTCAGATAGCGATTTGTTTAACTCTATATCCTTAATTCCGATCGGCTCTCCATACCGAAAAATCCAATCCAGGAAATCCTCCCCTCTTCTTATCACCAGCTCAAAAGAGCTATCTTTAGGATAGGCTAAGGAGAGCCCGGCCTGCCCTTCGGAAAGCAAAATAACGATATCTCCGATCCGCAGGTTAGTCGAAATTACGCCTGCCACCTCCTTCAGGATTTCATCCAAGTCCAGAAGCGAGGCGATGTTCTCGCTGAACCTTGTCCACTCTGCCTGATAGTCAACTCTTCCTTTATAAACTGTTGAGTCAACAAATCTTTTAACCCTTTCTTTTACCGAGCTGGAAACAACCAGCGCGGACAAGACCACAATCACCAGAAAAGCAGCCAGCATGGATAAAAATACGCTTAAGTTAGCTCCATAGGATTGAATCAGCTTAGTTACCAGCCCGATCAGAATTAAATACCCTCCGATCAGAATGGCAACTGCTGAGGAATATACTACTTGTCTGGTGATCTGAACCGAAGCAGTTTTTTCTTTAAGGTACCTTACCAGACTAAGAGACCATAAAAGGCTTAAAATCCCCCAGCCCAAAAAGGTGAAACCGGGAATCCGGGCATAAAGAAAACCAGAGGTGACCAGATAGACCAAAAGAACTAAAAGAGCCAAACTCAAGATGAATGGTAGGACTAACTTCTTTTTCTCTTCCTGAATACAGGAGTGAAAGGTCCTTTCCAGGTTTATGATAGAGAATACCGCACCGGCTAAAAGAAAGATAAGAAAAAGTTCACTCCTGTCTGCGAAATAAAATGAAAGATCCCCGAAGATATCTTTCTGCACTAAGACCAGGTTTCTTTTTATCTGCCACAGGAGAGAAAGCAGACTCAAAAAAAGAAAAGGCAGAAAAACCAGAATGCCTTTTTTCAGCTCAGCTTTAGAATCCTCCCGGGCTAAGGTATAGGAGAAAAGAACCCAGAGGGAAGGAGCAAATACTATCCCTGAGACTAAAAGATATAAACCCGGATGAGCCTGCGCGGGTGCATCCTTCAGAGAAAGCCAGAGATAACCTGAAAGGACCAAGACAAAGGAAAGATTCAAAAGCAGAAATGCATTCCTGCT
>MEWM01000028.1:6089-6304 GCA_001775355.1 candidate division Zixibacteria bacterium RBG_16_43_9
TTCCTGAACACCCAGAGCTCACACCCTAAAAGGACCAGAAGCGCAATCCCGATTATTATCTGATTAAAACTGAACATCTATGCCTTTTTTTCTGATGCTTCGAGAATAGAAATTCCAGAAGCAAGATTTTGTCCTGTCTACACCTATATTTACCAATAAGAAAAATATACCCTCTATTCTCTCTTTCGTCAAAGACTTTTTTATCTTAAGGTGGA
>MEWM01000029.1:0-147 GCA_001775355.1 candidate division Zixibacteria bacterium RBG_16_43_9
TATCTCTGTATCTGTTTCCTCAGACACCATTCTCTTCTCCTCTCTTTCCGGGATAATCCAGCCAACTTTAGTTCAGATCGACCCGATGCAGGTAAATTTAGACCTACCCCAGGGACTTTCTTCAGTCTCATTAACTAACGCAATACT
>MEWM01000029.1:196-1361 GCA_001775355.1 candidate division Zixibacteria bacterium RBG_16_43_9
AACCTGAACGGAGAAGATGGCCAGTCTCTTTTGATAAGTGGACAGATAGAGCCTGGCGCACCTGGCAATCCCATAACCACAGTTCTGAGAGAAAATAATCTGAGCAGTTTCTTAAATCCTATTCCTGAGCGGATAAACTTAACCGGACAGGCAACCTGCGGGGACGGGATAACCTCAGGCAAGGTAACCGAAAACGATTTTATCTGCGGAAAGATAATCTTGAGTTCTCCCTTTGAGTTTGTGCTGGATTCGACCAGGATACAAATAGACCCGGATTCTAATTCCCTGCAAGAAGACTTAAGGAATGGATTAGAAAAAAGAGTCAACTCAGCTAAAATCTATCTGGATTTGGAGAATCATCTCCCCATAGGTGCAAAAGTCGAGCTTTTCTTCAGCCGGGATTCAGCCACTCTTTACACCAGCCCGGAGCTTTTAATCGGTCCAGTATCGATTAATCCCGCACTGATTGATAGCTCAGGTCTGGTCATAAATCCCGTTAATACAGAAAATATCGTCCAGTTAAATAAAAATGACCTGCAGGTTTTTCAAAACCTGCCTTTCTATACCGGAGGCAGAATCACCTTTCAGGGAACTAATGGCAATAAAATCAAATTTTTATCCACGGATTATATTCAGATCAAATCGCACTTAGAGCTGGAGGTAAGAAATGGCGGTTAGGAGCTTTGTGCCTGCTGCATTGAGTAGGATTATAAAAGGAATTATTCTGGCTATTATTCTTCTCCTTCTGTGGGCTGATACTTCAGCACCTCTGGGTTTATCTAATGCCCGGAGCTTGGGTTTAGGAGGAGCATATACTGCTTTAGCCAGAGGAAATGAAGCTCCTTTGTGGAACCCGGCTAATCTTTCTTTTAAAGACAATCCTGGTTTTTATGTAAACCTTTTCTCTCTGGGTGCATTTGTAGAGAATAATGCCTTCAGCCTGAATAATTATAATGAATATAATGGCAGATTCTGGGATGATCAGGATAAAGATAATATTTTGAGCCTGGTTCCATCTTCTGGCCTGGACCTTAATGCCCAGGCAGAAGCATCTGCTCTGGGACTATCAATCGGCTCATTTTCTTTAGTGAGTTATGCCTTAGGGGTTTCAGATTTGAGTTTCCCGAAAGATCCATTTGAGCTTCTCCTTATCGGAAATCAGATG
>MEWM01000029.1:1376-6424 GCA_001775355.1 candidate division Zixibacteria bacterium RBG_16_43_9
TTGAAGGGGACTTCTGGTGAAGCCTATGCCTATGCTGCCCTATCTTTTTCTTTTGGCAAATCTATTTTAAGAAAAGGAGAAAAAGAAATCGGTATAGGGGTGAACTTCAAATACCTTCAAGCTATAGTTTACCAGAAGGTAATGAAAGCTTCTGGCGAGGTTAGAATTCAGGAAACCGGGATGGAAGGGGAATCCGACCTTATCCTTAATTCAGCTATGGGAGGAAAAGGTTATGGTCTGGATTTAGGAATTGCCGCAAAGCTGAGTAGAAAATGGACTATTGGTTTATTCCTTTCAAATCCAATCAGCCGGATAAAGTGGGACCGGAAAACCGAAGAGCGAGGCTACCAGTTTCAGATAGATTCGCTTAACCTTTCCAATTCTGGAAACGATTCCGTGTTTCTGAGTGAAGATTACAAAAAAGACATTGACCCTTTTGTCACTCATTTACCTTTGATAGCCAAAGCAGGTATTTCTTATCAGGCCAAAAAGATTTTAATAGCCTTTGACTGGGAACAGGGATTTGAAAATGGTCCTGGAGTTTCAAAAACTCCTAAACTTTCATTAGGCACAGAGCTGAAGCTTTTAACTTTATTGCCTTTGAGAACAGGTCTCTCTTTAGGGGGGAGGGAAGGATTTTCTTTAAGCGGTGGTTTTGGCCTGGATTTTGGGTTGGTATTTCTTGACCTGGGGATAGTCAACAAAAACGCTCTAATGCCCAATAACAGCAAAGGAGTCGGGCTTTCTCTGGATTGCGGGTTGAGATTTTAATCTGTAAAAATGACTTAAGAATAGATTGATTTACTGGAGGCACGATGGCAGAGACTTCAGATGCCAAAGAATTTAAGGATGAATCAGTTAAAACCGGACAGGAGAACGGTAAGGATAAAATCGACAAGGAGAGAATTCAAAGATTAAAGAAAAGCTTTCTCCCCTCCTGGATGAGGGGAGTTCAAAACCCAAAGCCGAAACTTTCCTCTGAACAGTAGAGGATAGTTTCAGTTCTACGGATCCGTAGGAAAAAAAAGTCGCCAAGAGGGAAACCAGGGGATGATCCCAAGACCTCTGCTCACACCCCCCAGAGGAAATCATCCCCTGAGGTTGCCAAGCAGCGCTCCCGCTCAAAACCTTGGCGACTTTCTATTTATAATCTGTCATTGCGAGGAGTTCCCTACGGGAACGACGAAGCAATCCCTTGACCTTTTGGCAATCGTGGTTTTTTTTCTGTCGGGTAGCTCGGTAAACTCGCAACCCGACCTACTGTTACTGTCGAACCGTGTGGGCTCCCGATAAAACGGGAGGGGACAAGCCCCTCCCCTATGAAAACCTCTCTGCTCAACCAAGATGTTATCATCCCCGTTACCTTCCTGCTGGATGATAACATCCAGCAGGAGCTATAATCTGTCATTGCGAGGATTCCGTAGGAGGACGAAGCAACCCTTTGACCTTTTGATGATCGTAGCTAAGTCGGGAGGAGGGGACGAGCCCCTCCCCTACGAACTCTTTTTTCGGGGCTGGGAGCCCCGCCTACGTGAAAAATCTTTTTGAGGTTTTTTTCCAATTTTCCTTTTTCTGTTTTTATCTGTCATCCGTCATTCGTTATTTTTTTACTTAATCATTGACAGCGAAACATTTTTGTATAAATTATCCTTGAAATATAGGGGTGCTTGTTTCTTCCATACGGGGAGGACAGGCTGAGAAAAACCCTTAGAACCTGATCTGGGTAATGCCAGCGTAGGGAAAAAAATGAATAAACGTAAAAACAAACCATTAGCAAATCTGTTAATGGTTTATCTTTTTATTACAGCAGTGGTGTCAGGAGTTACCTCCTGACACCAGAAAAGGTCGTCAGGCTGTCAGGTGGTAATCCGCCTGAAGCGGACAGCATATTACATTGTCATTCTGAAGGAGCGTAGCGACTGAAGAATCTATAGATTCTTCGCCCCCTACGGGGACTCAGAATGACAGTTCATCATAAGAAAATCAAAAACCTAATTTAAATAGGAGGTATAAATGACCAATCAATTACCAGACATAGGCAAAATCTCACCGGAGATATTCGATGAGCTAATCTTCCCCCATCTGGGAAAAAAGTCAAAATCGGTCTTAGTTGGACCAAAACACGGGGTTGATATCGGCATAATCGACATCGGTGGCGGAAAAGTTATGGCAATCACCACCGATCCGGTCTTCATAGTGCCGGAATATGGCTTTGAGAGGGCGGCCTGGTTTGCCATACATATCCTGTGCTCGGATGCAGTTACCTCTGGGTTGAAGCCCAGCTATCTTTCTATTGATCTGAATCTCCCTTTGAGCATGACTAAAGAACAGTTAGAAATAGTCTGGAAAAAGATAGATTACGAGTGTAAGAAAATGGGAATCGCTGTTGTTTGCGGGCACACTGCCAGATATACCGGCTGCAACTATCCTATGGTTGGTGGAGCAACTGTAATCAGTGTAGGGAAAAAATCAGAATATATCACACCCCAGATGGCAAAAAAGGGAGATTTAGTGGTGATAACCAAAGGTGCGGCCATAGAAGCCACTGGAATCTTTGCTTTAGCTTTTAAAGATAGAATTATAGAATATTTTGGTGAGGAATTCAGCCAGAGAGCTGAAAAGATATTTTACCAGATGTCAGTGGTAGAAGATGCATTAACCGCCGCCTCTATTGGCACCAGGGAAAAAGGAATCACCTCAATGCACGATGCCACCGAATGCGGAATCTGGGGAGGCTTATATGAGGTCGCCAAAGCTTCAAAGGTGGGAATGAGAATCGAAAAGGAAAAAATAATCGTCTTAGATGAAGTCGAAAAAATCTGCTCCAAATTCGGAATGGATCCCTATTCTTCAATATCTGAAGGAACTTTACTTATAACCTGCAAGGAGAAGAAAGTAGATTTGCTCTTGAAGAAATTATCGCAAAAGAAAATCCCAGCCTCAGTTGTGGGCGAGGTGATCCCTGAGAGCAAAGGGATAATTTTAGTAGAGCAAGGCAAAGAAAAACATTTAGAACATCCGAGAGTTGACCCCTTCTGGCAAGCCTTTGCGAAAGCGCTGGAAGAAAAATAAAGGTAGGGGCGTATTGCAATACGCCCCTACAGCTATCCGTAGGTCGGGCAGTCCCGCCTTTGGCGGGACTGCCCGACTTTCTTTTCATGCGGGGTAGCTCACCAAAGGATTCGCAACCCAACCTACTATTTACTACACCTTTATTGCGCAAAAATGCCTTGACTTGAGAGCCGGAATGCGGTTATTATAATATTTAGCGGGAATGTAAAAGAAGATGATTATGGACTTTTCCAATACCTATGAGGATGCCAAGTATGCAGAAGCTTATGCTAAATTAGAGTTTCATAACACATATTATTTAGCCTACAGGGATTTACCTGAGCTTATATTTGAGCATGTCAAAGGAAGAGATGCCATAGATTTTGGATGCGGCACGGGACGCTCTACAAGATTTCTGCAAAAGCTTGGGTTTGATGTCATCGGAGTTGACATATCAGAGGACATGATACAGAAAGCCAGGGAAATCGACCCTGAAGGAGATTATTGCCTTATCAATGATGGCGACTTTAGCCAGTTAAAGAAAAATACCTGCGACCTTGTGCTATCCGCATTTACATTTGATAACATCCCCGCGATGGAAAAGAAGGTTAAGATATTCAAGGAAATCGGAAGACTGCTGAAAAGTGAAGGAAGGATAATTAATCTGGTCTCATCGCCTGAAATATATATAAATGAATGGGCATCATTTTCTACAAAAGATTTTCCTGAGAATAGATTTGCAAAAAGTGGAGACAGAGTAAGAATAATCGTAACAGACTTAGAGGATAAAAGACCCGTAGAGGATATTATATGGACTGATGAATCCTATCGGGAGGTTTTTAAGAAAGCTGGATTGGAATTTATCAAAACGCATAAACCTTTAGCCAAAGAGAATGAGCCATATAAATGGATCAATGAAACCAGGATTGCACCCTGGATCATTTACGTATTGAAAGCAGAAACGTAGAGACACATGGCTATGCGTCTCTACATCCCTTGCATTATTACCACCCGCCTTGAGGGCAAGTCCGAATTTGGATCCATAGGAGCTGGGCTACCATGTTACCTCTTACCTCTTTCGTCGGGCATAAAGCCCGACGCCACGAACTGAAGGGTCACACTCCGAACATCTATTGGGCGAGTCCGCCTTCGGCGGATCGCCCCTACATTTCACGTCTTACATCTCACGTTTTACTTCTTACTTCTCATTTTATCCGCTTCTTCTTTTATCTCGAACAGGTCCCTTTTCATCTCTGCCCAGCCGTACCAGTGCATATAATCCGGGTTCATATGATAAGCACCCTGGAAAGTCCTCATCCGGTGTTCTAAGAACATCACATATAGTTTTTGTTCAATTGAGGTTGGCACATCGTAAAATTTCAACAGATCCGGGAACAGTGGATAATCTGCCTGTTTCTTTAAGATTCCGTCTTTATACAAACCCTCAACTGTAGTAATCGCCTCTGCCATCAGCGAATCCGACTGTCTTAAGATGGCGTCTGCATTCGTAAAATTAGTCCTCACGTAGGAATCAGAATGACAGCCCTTGCACACCTTGACCATCTTCTCCCTTTCTGCAACCCATTCCTCTTTGGTCAGGCGAGCGACTTTACCAGCTTTAACCACGTCCAGTCTCGGAGTCGGATTTCCCTGCGGGTCTAAAACCCCTACTCCTTTCAGAATAGTCACCCTCCACTCCTCCCATTTTTTATCCTCTTCTGGCAATCTCAAACCCAAAAAACCCCACGCAGTCATCACCCGATGTGTTCCCTCGACCATATGACAGGTCTGGCATTTCGGCGCTCTGCCGGTCCAAGATGGATCCATTCGGAAATCTTTCTCCATCTGATATATAATCCCATGTTTGGAAGTTGACCACATTTCATACTGCGGATGGTCAAACCCCATGTGACAGGTAGCACAGGCTAAGGGGTTTCTGGCTTCCTCAATCGAGAATTTATGACGGGTATGACAGGCATCACATTTTCCACCATCTT
>MEWM01000029.1:6443-9152 GCA_001775355.1 candidate division Zixibacteria bacterium RBG_16_43_9
TTTCTCTCCCTCCATTATCTCCTTGGGCTGAGCAGAGGTTTTTGGCATTGCGTTCATCGCTATCCAGGCTAAGGCATGTTTCCCCTCTTTGAACTGTTCAGCCTGTTGGGAGTGACACCCGGCACAGGTCTCAATGGTCGGCATCACAGCTAAATTAGCATTGGATGGAGAGGTGTGTTTGTCCCCGTGACAGGTCGAACAGGTCACGCCATTCTTAGAATGTTTGCTTGCCTCCCAGTCTTTAACTATCCCCTTGGTCAGACTACGATGACAAGTCAGACATTTCTCCTTCTCTTGAGCTAAGGCAAAAGAAGAAAAAAGGAAAAGAAGGAGCAGAACCAGATTAACTTTTTCAAACATCCGCACACCTCCTTTAAATAGGGGTTAAAATTTTTAATTTTGCAATATTATTTAATAAACTAAATTTTGATTCCTGTCAAGATTTTTTTTCGAAAGTTATATATTGAAAATGCCCCTTTATGACCTTTTTAGTCTTGTAAAAGCCATAGGCAGGGACAGCATTGCAACATTTACCAATTTAACGCGCTCTACCCTTTTTCAATTTCTATTTATTTCTATTTGTTATTCGTCATCCGTCATTTGTCATTCTCCATCCCGCCATAGCGGGTCGGAGAAATTTTTCTAATTTTCCTTGACAAACTCCATACCTAAAGTTTAAATTCACACAACAAATTAACTCAAGGGAGGTGAAAAAGTCGATGAAAGCATTACGACCCGTAGGGATGAAAAAGCTTGTTATCCTGTTAATCCCGGCATTAGTTCTGGTTTCCTTAAGCTGCAGCCAGGAAAAGGCGGTGCAGCAGATGATGCAGAACAAAGAGATAGCCACCATGATGATGACCAAGATGATGGAAAATCCGGATATGAAGGCAGAGGTTATGCAGAAGATGATGCAGGACCCCGCGGTTATTGACCAGATGATGAATTCAATGGTCAGCGACACCAGTATGGCAATGACCATGATCGATAAGATGATGGCAAACGACTGGGCCAAGGGAATGATTTCCAAAAAAGTAGCGGACCTGAAAGCGCCCAAGAAGAAATAGCTATTTTTTCCTGAGACGAAAGCTAAACTTTCGGTTCATAAAAACCTAAGCGCCATTCTGTGAAAAAAAAGATGGCGCTTTTGATTTTCTCTGTGGTAGTAGATGTAGGTCGGGCTGTCCCGCCAAATTCGGGACTGCCCGACAAGCCTTTTATTTCAGTAATTTCTGTCAGTAACCAGTGTCGGGTAGCTTATGCGACCCGACCTACCTTCCGCTAATTAACGCATGGTGCTGGTCCACCTTTGAATAGGTAGTTAATCAAAAATACTGCATCGGAGATGCTGACCCTGCCATCCGAATTAGCATCTGCTGAATTTAAAGGAACGGGCGCAGGTCCTCCTTTGAAAAGATAATTGATGAGGAAAACCACGTCGCTTACCGAAACAGTCCCATCGCCATTGGCATCGCCTAACTTGTAACTATACGCCACCCTGATTCTCTTACTCCAGGGGCTTTCCTGATTCTGGGCATCTTTGGCTTTTGCTTTATAGTAGTAAATATCCGGACACTTCTCCTGCACGAAATATTTTTTCTGAACTATATTATTTGCCAGAATAGTCTTTTTCTGGAATTGAACCACCGGATAAATGTTATCCACGTAAAATCCAGCACCAGCTACATAGGCATCCGTTCTGTAATGAAACCGCAAAAGGATATCTTTCCCCGTAAACTGGCTCAAATTAAAAATACCCCTTACCCAGCCTGCAGAAGTTTCGGTTATCCCATTTCCCAGGTTCGTTCCGTTAGGATTATAATTGGTAGTAATATTACCGGGGATAGATTGAAATGTCATTCCGTCCTCTGAGGCTTCAACATAAAGATAGTCCCAGTCTAACTCAATCTCATAATTACAGAAGAAGAAAAGGGTATCTGCGGTTTTAACTGGGATAAAATCTGAAGTGGTAAGTAAATTGTTTAAGCCATCCCCTGAGCCTGAGAAAAAGGAATGAGTGGGTGAATAACTTGTAGATGTGCTGAGGGTAAACCCACCCAAATCCCAGCCAGAAGTTCCGCTCTCGCCATCGAAGTTTTGTATGAACAAATTTTGAAGCTCCATCAGGGTATAGCTTACCGCAGGATTTAAGGTATCGGTATGGGTCCAGCTTATGGTGAATGTATCAGTAGTCACACTATCCAGTTGGGCTAAGACCGGTGGAGCAGGCGGCATAAGGATATAAGGATTCTCAGCTATTGAAGCGATTAAAAGATTAGATTGAAGCTGTTGCTGGCATAAAGGGAGAATCCTGGAAGGGTCAGGCCAGAAACCATCAAACTGGTCCCCTACCTCAGGGGTAAAGGCGAAGATCTTATTCTTCTCGTTTTGCTCACCATACATCCAGTCATCTGAATCTCCATTGGTCAAATACAATAGTTCCCATCCGGTTCCAGGAGCATGCCCGTTTAAAGCCGTAGCGCTATCCGCTATCGATTTGAAGATCTGATGGTCAGGCGTGTAAATATAATCATACCCCCAGGGATAGATAAAATACTCACCATAAGAATGATAATTCAATGCCAGGATAAATTTAGATGAATCAGCAAGTGCGCGTATGACCTGGGTCTCCGGCTCAGAGAAAGCAACAGCTCCGCGGTAGGTCTCAGACCCAGGACTCGGTGAGGAGCCGTAGTTATCATAACCCCA
>MEWM01000029.1:9162-9549 GCA_001775355.1 candidate division Zixibacteria bacterium RBG_16_43_9
AAGTCTACGCCGTAAGTGCCTCCTGTATTGAGCCTTCTGTTCTTCCTCCACATCCCGCCACCTAAAGGATCAATCTGGCGATTGAATTCATACCCATCCGGATTGACTATGGGAACAAACCACAATTCCCGGTTATTGACTAAATAAGTAACTGTGATATCAATGCCATAATTCTGCCCCAGGTATCGCATGAAATAAAGCAAGACCTCAATCCCTATAGGCTCCCTTGCGTGAGTTAAGCCATTATAGAATACCTCTGGCTCATCTTCATTTGCGTCAGGGTTATCAGAGATTTTCATCCCCCAGATGGGTCTTCCCTCCAGGGAATAACCGATAGTAATTTTTGGCGTAGTTATCAGCGGATATTGATTATGAATCGAATCCAGG
>MEWM01000029.1:9601-11021 GCA_001775355.1 candidate division Zixibacteria bacterium RBG_16_43_9
TCATCCTTTTCTGGTAAAACGATGCTAAATCGTCAATTGTCACCTCTACCTGAAAACCTGAAGCTTTAAGCTGCTCAACTTCAGCCGAGTCCGAGACAATGTCCAGATATTTACCATATTCCAGATAAGCCCTGTCAAGGTCAAGGCTTAAGACTTTTTTCATCTCCGATTTGTCTTTAAAGTATATCCTCGCTTGCAAGGGTTTATCAGCATAAGTCGAAGAATAAAAGCTGAGACAGAAGCAGAGCAAGAGATAAAGTCCGAAAAATTTCTTCATAATTGCTCCTTTGAATTGTAAATAGATTAACCAAAAATTAAACTTATTCCTGAAATCAATTTAAATCAACTCCTCCCTTTGTCAAGAGAAATGAGACACGTTTTTCATTCTCTTTCTTTGCAGTTAAGAAGTAAAATCACTTGTGCTTTTAAAAGCAGAATAACAAAAATATATACGAAAACCCCAAAAAAAGTCATTTTTTAGACTTGACAATTTGGAAGAAAAGGTTATACTGAAAAAGTAGTAGTTCCCTCTTGCTTTTTTGAAAAATACAAGGTCAAGGTAGTAAGAATAATCAGGTTTTCTTCATTGCAAGTCCTTGTCTGATTTAAAATTTTAAAGGAGGAGGTTTTATGTCAAGGAGGTTTTTAGTTTTTTTAGCCCCTCTGCTGGTCCTCTTTTTTGCTCCGGCAGCCTTTTCACAGGACCCCGTTAATCCGGACACCGTCAGAGTCGAACAAAAGCTAACAGTGGGGCCCAGCCAGCAGGTCCAGGTTAATGTCTACGTTAAAAATGACGAGAAGTTAGGAGGGTTTGTTATCCCCTTAAGTTTTTATAATCCGGACAATCTGGACGTGAAGTGTGACTCTATTCACTGGGCAGCCAGATTCACCAGTAACATCGCATCAACTTATGCAGGAGGCCCTGGATACCCTAACTACATTGATACCACGAATCATAAACTTAATGTCTGGGCAGTATGGTACGGTACACCTTTTGATACAGGCAGCACACTTTTGTGTACGATATATTTCACTACCGGAGCGACTTTCAAGTCTGATATTGGAATAATAATTGATACCACTTTAATCCCTCCAACCAATCAACTGGAGTTTACTGATGCCGCCACTGGAAACGGATTTATGCCCAAATATTCGCCCGGTTGTTTAGGTGCAGCTCTTCAGGTCTTGTCTCCGAATGGAGGCGAGGTCTGGTATGTGGGGGAGAATAAGAACATACTCTTGAGATCAGTTGGCTTTACTGGACCAAATGTTAAACTCGAATATTCAACCAATTCCGGAACCGCCTGGACAACCATTATAGCCAGCACCCCGAATGATGGAACTCATACCTGGACTATCCCGAATACGCCAGGCAATGCTAACCGTGTGCGAGTCTCTGATGCCACAGATGGTTCTCCTA
>MEWM01000029.1:11068-11200 GCA_001775355.1 candidate division Zixibacteria bacterium RBG_16_43_9
ACCCCTTCCTCCAGGGTAATAGATGTGGGAGCTTCTACCAGCTATACAGTGAGTTTAGGTTATTTATATAGTTTTGCCCACCCGATTACCTTGTCCGTCTCCGGGCTTCCATCAGGAGCAAGTGCGAGCTTC
>MEWM01000029.1:11229-11532 GCA_001775355.1 candidate division Zixibacteria bacterium RBG_16_43_9
TACTTCGACGATGAATGTCAACACGACCGGCTCCACTCCTGCTGGAACCTATACACTGACTATACAAGGTGTAGGAAGTCAGACTCACACCACTAATGTAACCTTAGTGGTCAATGCTGCCCCGGCTGCTTTTACTCTTGTTTCCCCTGATAGTGGCTCTACTGTCTCCACCTTAACTCCCACACTCAGATGGCATAAGGCAACAGACCCTGACCCGTTGGATACTATCAGATATACTCTTTACTATTCTAAGGAAAGCGACTTCACCCCAATTGACTCTTTTTATAACATAGCAGATACCTT
>MEWM01000029.1:11565-20313 GCA_001775355.1 candidate division Zixibacteria bacterium RBG_16_43_9
CTATTACTGGAAAGTCAAGGCTAAGGATAAATGGGGAAAGATAACCTGGAGTAACAATACCTGGAATTTCCGTGTATACGTTCCACAACTGCCGAATACCTTTAGCCTGGTCTATCCACCTAATCTTGATACCATCTATCAGTATTCAGATACTTTGAGATGGCGTTCAACCACAGATCCTGACCCGGGTGACTCTGTGGTCTATGACCTTTATTATGATACCCTTTCAGGATTCCCGAGCCCGACTATCATATCAAACTTATCTGATACCTTTTACTATTTCACCGGAACAGATGATAAAACCTACTACTGGAAAGTCCTGGCAAAAGATATCAATACCGCTGGCAGGTGGAGCACCCAGACTACCTGGCGGTTTTATATTTATGTGCCACAGGCACCCAATTCTTTCGCTCTGGTATCCCCGGAAGATGCGGATACCGTTATTCTGCATCCTAAATTAGTCTGGCGAAAGGCTACCGATCCTGACCCTTCTGACCAGTTATCTTACAAGGTCTTCTGGTCCCTTGATTCTCTGGTTTATACTGATTCATCATCCGCGATCACGGATTCTTTCTATACCCTGCCAGGATTGTTGAATGACACGATTTATTACTGGAAAGTGAGGGTGAAAGACAAATTCAACTTGATAACCTGGGCCACTGAAGCATACCGGAGCTTCAGGACATTGAATGTTGCTCCTGCTGCTTTTACTCTTGTTTCCCCTGACAGTGGCTCTACTGTCTCCACCTTAACTCCCACACTCAGATGGCATAAGGCAACAGACCCTGACCCTCAGGATACCATTAGATACACTCTTTATTATGATCGGGAAAGTAGCTTCACCTTCCCGTATGATTCTATTTTTGGAATAGCAGATACCTTTCGAGTTACGTCCACTCTAAGCGACGATACCGTTTATTACTGGAAGGTTAAAGCGGTAGATAAATGGGGAAAGGTAACCTGGAGCAGCAACACCTGGAATTTTCGCGTTTATTATCCTCAACAGCCGAATGTCTTCACCCTGGTTTCACCGCTCAACAACTCTACTTCGGCTGATTCCAGCATAACTTTTGTCTGGCGTTCTACCACGGATCCAGATCCCGGTGATTCCATCCTTTATGACCTGTGGTATGCTGACAATCCAAGCTTTACCAGTCCTATTGTGATTTTAAATCTGAAGGATACCTCCAGAACGGTTACCTTGAGAGATGATAAATCTTATTACTGGAAAGTCCTGGCAAAAGATATAAACACCTCAGGCAGATGGTCAACTGACGTCTTCAGGGTAAATACTTACGTGCCCCAGGTTCCAAGGGCTTTCAGCCTGCGTAAGCCGACCGATGGAGATACTCTTTCAAGTTTGAGCGCTGACCTTTTCTGGCAGAAAACGACTGACCCGGATCCAGGGGATGTCATTAAATATGACCTGTATTATGACACCTCTCAAACATTCAGCGCACCGGTAATAGTACCGAATCTCAACGACACGGCTTATTCCACACCCCAGCTTGAACCTGGCACCTTCTACTGGTGGAAGGTCAAGGCAAAGGACAACAATACCGCAGGAACCTGGTCAACCCAGACATTCAAATTCTTCGTGCCATCCTGTGTGCCGGGTAACATTAATGGTGATTCCCAGGTCAATGTCACAGACGTAATCCACTTGATTAACTTCCTGTTCAAAGGTGGACCTCCTCCGCAACCCATTTCAGCTTGCGGGGATGTTCAGTGTGATGGAAAGATCAATGTTGGAGATGCCATTTATATGATCAATTATCTTTTCAAAGGTGGTCCTGACCCGGGTTGTTAAATAAATAGAAAGGGCTCTATAAGCCCCGCTCTTTTAAAAAGAGCGGGGCTTGTTTTTTAAGGATGTCCTTTCGGTGGAACAGACGTCCCGTCTGTTCCAAGTTGAAAGGGCGAGGAAGCCTGCCTCTACCTTCACCTGAACCCCTGAATCCTTGAATCCTCGAACCCTTTTTTCTTTGCTCTTGACACCAGAGGGAAATTGGTTAAATTGCAGTCTGAACTTTTTTTCCTTGAGGAGACCTTGTATGCTGGAAAAAAATCGAAACCAGGTGAGCCGCAGAAGTTTTTTAAAAGGAGGAGTAGCCTTGCTAACCGCGCCTTTATGGTCCTCAGGATCCGTATTAGGACTTAATAGCGCATTCGGATTCACGGAGGAGACCAAAGATATGCTGGAACAAGCCCTATCAGATGAGGAATTAAAGAAGTTGCTTGAAACAGCTTTATCCAGAGGGGGTGACTTTGCAGAGATCTACTTGCAGCATCTTATCCGCACCGAGATCCAATTGGATGAGGATAAGATCAAATCGTTCAACTACGGCATAATCCAGGGCGGGGGTATCCGGGTGATCTCCGGGGATAAAACCGGATATGCGTTCTCTGACGATCTAAGCTTTCCTATGTTGAAAGAGGCAGCCGATGTTGCATCCTTCATAGCCAGTTCAGGCAGTATTCAGAAACCTGCCAACCTTTCGGTTCAGAAAATCAAGCCATATTTTGTGCTCAATTCGCCTGTGGCTTTAGCTTCTGAATCAAAAAAGATAGACCTTTTGAAAAGGGCAAACCAGGCTGCCAGAGATTACGATAAGAGAATAGCGCAGGTCAGAGTCGACTATATGGATGAAGCCAAGAAAATTATGATAGTCAACTCTGAAGGACTGAAAACCAAAGACGAACAATATATCACCCGATTAGCCGCCTACCCTCTGGCAGTGGAAGGGAGCAAGAGGTTTGAAGGTTACGCTACCTTAGGAGGACGGGTCGACTTCGATTATTATGAGAAAAATCCTCCTGAGACCGCAGGTAAAAAAGGAGCCAGGCAGGCAACCGTGATGCTTGGGGCAGAGGATGCTCCGGCTGGTTTGAATCCAGTGGTAGTTGCTGCAGGCTGGGGAGGGGTCTTGATTCACGAGGCATTCGGTCATTCTCTGGAAGGGGATGTCATCCGAAAGAAAACCTCTCTAATGGCAGATAAGCTCGGAACAAAAGTCGCCTCTGAGGTGGTCAATGTGGCGGATGATGCGACTATTCCTTATGGACGCGGCTCTTTCAACATAGATGATGAAGGAACTCCTGGCCAGAGAAAGGTTCTGGTGAAGGACGGGATACTACAGGAGTATATGTATGACCTTCTGAATGCCCAGCTGATGAAAACCAAATCAACCGGAAACGGAAGAAGAACTTCTTACCGGGAATATCCCATACCCCGGATGACAAATATTTTCATTGACCAGGGTAAGACCGACCCTCAGGATATCATTAAATCAGTTAAAGAAGGAGTTTATGCCAAGGAAATGGGAGGCGGCTCAGTTGATACCACTTCTGGAAACTTCAACTTCCTGATAAGGGAAGCTTACCTGATTGAGGATGGAAAGATAACCAGACCAATAAAAGGTGCGGTTTTAATAGGAAACGGACCAGAGGCGATTCAGAAAATTGAGATGGTGGGAAACGACCTGTATGTCTGCCAGACCACTGGCACCTGTGGAAAAGACGGACAGTGGGTCTATGCCGGGGTAGGCCAGCCAACCATCAAGTTCTCGGAAATAACCATAGGAGGAACCGCATTTAAGCCAACTGTGATTTAAGCGAAGAATTTGAGAGTAACCAGCCTCAGCTGACTCTTGGTCTGGTACTCTCCCTCTCCTTCCTAAAGAGAGGGTCGGGGTGAGGTTACTCCACTGAAGTGGCTACGAACCGCTTGGAAGCAGGAAAGGAGAAAAAATGGAATATAAAGAGATACTCGCAGATATAATCAAAAAGTCACTCAAAGCCGGGGCTGAGCAGGCAGAAGCTTATTTAGAGGAAAACAAGGAGCTTTTGATCCGGGTTAGAAAAGGTGAAATCGAGATTTTGAAAGAAGCTCAAGCCAGAGGGTTAGGAATCAGGCTTTTTGCAAAGAAAAAATTAGGGTTTACCTATACTTCGGATTTCAGCCTGAACGCATTAGATGAGTTAGTCAAAAAGACCGTTTTTTTAGCTAAGAATACAAGTGCGGACGATTTCAACGGTCTGCCTGAGAAGATTGAGTCCTCTCCTGAAACTACGGATTTAAGAATCTATGACAGCCAGTTGAAGAATTTCCCCACGCAGATGAAGATAGACTTGGCAAAAAGAGCGGAAGATGCGGCCTTCGCTGCGGATAAGAGAATTAACAACTCAGATGGAGCAGAATATCGGGACGAGGAGGCACGTATCTATCTGGCAAACTCTGCTGGTGCGGACTTGAACTTTCAAAGGACTTATATAAGTCTTTCCTGTTCGCCGGTAGCGGAAAAAAATGGAGAGAAAAGGTCTAACTACTTCTGGGACGCCAAATCCCTGTTAGAAGAGCTGGAGCCCCCGGAGAAAATAGGCAGAACTGCCACAGAAAGAACCGTTAGGATGCTCGGCTCAAAGAAGATCGACACCCAGAAGGTGCCGATTATATTTGACCCGTTTACTTCCTCCGGATTCCTGGCCGGACTTTCCTATGGAGTGAACGGAGACTTGGCTTCGAAGAACTCGACTTTTTTGGCGGGAAGGCTTGATCAAAAAATCGGCTCCGAGCTTTTAAATGTCTGGGACGATGGCTCCCTGCCCAAGGGTTTAGGCTCACGCCCTTTTGACGGAGAAGGAACCCTCACCCAGAGGAAAAAGGTATTTGATAATGGAGTTTTGAAAACCTTTTTGCATAACAGCTATTCAGCCAGGAAAATGAAAACCATCTCAACCGGAAATGCCTCGCGCGGTTATGATTCGATCCCCAGAATTTCAGCTTTGAATTTCTATCTGGAAAACGGACAAACTGACCCTGAGGAGATAATCCGCAGCGTTAAAAAAGGTTTTTACGTGACTGATTTAGCCGGTTTCGGGATGAACATTGTCAGCGGGGATTATTCGCAGATGGCAGAAGGATTGTGGATAGAAGACGGTGTGCCCACCTTCCCGGTTTCCCAGGTCACCATCGCCGGAACGATTCTGGAGATGTTAAACGGAATAGAGATGGTGGGTAACGACCTGACTTTCAGAGGCAGTATCTCCGCCCCTACTTTGAAGTTCTCCGAGATGGTCGTCAGCGGAAAATAATCGGTATGGAGTGCATCCAAATGGATGCCTCGCTCTCCGTTGGTCTCCAGACCAACGGAGGATTTTGTAGAGACAGCCCTCGTGGCTGTCCGATGCCGTGACAGGAGCTGTAGGGGCACTGTCCCGCCAGAGGCGGGATGCCCCTCCCCATGTTTTACGCTCTCTGTTGGTCTCCAGACCAACAGAGTAAGTTTATTTGTGCTTACCATCCCGTTAAATGACTGAGTTGATCTTTAGTCCCGTCGGGTCAGGGGACCCGACGGTCACATTCAATCTTGACTTTATTATAAAAATCCTCTCATGCGCAGCCGGCTTTAGGTGCGGGTCCGAACTTGAAAAGATATGCTACCAGGTAGACTACGTCAGAAATCGTCACCTTGCAGTCCGCATTCACGTCAGCTAATGTCAGGTCAGACGGCCTGGGACCTCCCTTGAAAAGAAAGTTTATCAGGAAGACCACGTCTGCTACAGTCACCAGCCCGTCGTTATTTGCATCCCCATAAACGCGGACAGTGCTTTCAACGGAGAATAGACCGGTTCTCTTTGAGTTCCCCCGGTAAACAGGCCAGTAAAGCAGGTTTTGATTATAAGAGTTGTTCCCTAATTCCCATACGTAGACGAGCGAATCACCATCACCAGCTACCAGCTCAGCCTTGCCGTCCCTTTCTAAGTCACCCAGAGCTAAAGTGGAATTCACCCAGTTGTTTAAAATAATGGGCCAGCCAGTAAGCAAAACACCGTTTTTATTCCAGGCATAAATCTTACCCTCTGAAGTTCCGACCAAAACCTCAGCCGAACTATCATTGTTAATGTTTGCGATTATAGGTGAGGAGATAATTTGACCGCTCGCCTGAACTGGCCAGCCGGAAAGAAAAGTCCCGTCTTTTTTTATCCCATAGACTTTGCCAGAATCAGTGCTGACCACCAGGTCTTTGAATCCATCCCCATCCAGGTCTCCGATTGCCGGAGAAGATAAGATCGATCCGACTAAGCTCAGCGGAAAACCAGCAAGTGAGCTTCCATTATTTTTTAACACGTAAAGCTTCCCAGCCAGATCTCCAACTGCTATTTCCAATTTCCCATCATCGTTTAGGTCGGCTAAAGCTGGAGAAGATAAGTAGAAAGCGTCAGTTCCAGTAAAGGGCCATCCGGAAACCAGTGTGCCGTTCTTTTTGAAAGCGTAAATTTTGTGGTCCGAACACGGCAGGACTATCTCATTGGCAGTATCCTGGTCAATATCCCCAAGAGCTGGAGAGGAAAATATCGCTCCTTCTGTCTGAACCGGAAAACCTGATGCAAGTGCACCATCTCCATTCCAGGCATAGAGCTTGCCATCCAGCGAGCCTATCACCACTTCATCTTTTCCATCCTGGTCCAGATCACCTAAAGCTGGAGTGGAATAAAACATGTTTTCAGACGATACAGGAAAACCAGGAACCGCAGTCCCGTTCCACTTCCAGGCATATACTTTCATATCCCAGGAGCCAATCACGATTTCTGAAACCCCATCCCCATCTAAATCTCCTAAAGCCGGAGAGGAAAATAGCTTTCCCCCACACTGTTTTGGCCAACCCGGAACTAAACTGCCATCAGCTTTAAAGGCATATACCTTATTGTCGTATGAGCCTACCACTATCTCTAAATTCCCATCTGCGTCTATGTTGCCTATCACCGGGGAGGAAAAAACCCTCTCCCCAGCTGATTTAGGCCAGCCGGTTTTAAGTGTAGGAACTCCTGATTGTGAAAAAGACTGTGAAGTCAAAATTAAAAAAAGACAAAGCAGTATAATTGTTTGGGTTATCTTCAGCATATTGTTCGTCCTGATTTAGAATTTAGTCATCGAATACCTTCATCACCCTTCTTGTTTTCTCTTCATCTTCCTTTTTCCATCTTCCCTTTTCCATTTTTATTACTTATTTAGCGCATCCGGACAAAGGCAAGGGTCCTCCCTTGAAAAGGTAATTCACCAGGTAGACCGCATCGCTGACTGTGGTTTGGCAATCCCGGTTAACGTCCCCACAAGCCAGATAATAAGGCTCGGGACCTCCTTTGAAAAGATAATTGACCAGAAAAACAACATCTGCGACTGTAACTTTATTATCCTGGTTCACGTCTCCTTTCACATATAACTGGTTTTGATTAAAGAAAACGTAATTCTCCCGGTCCCAATTACTGACCGCCAGGTCCTGTTTCAGTGAATGTTTGTAATCGAATGATACCTGAGAATCAGGAGCAACCTTAAAAGAAACCCAGCCTGAGGTTAAGTTGTAGCAGTAGTCAGTTAAGGATAGAACATTACCGTCTGCCACTACCTTTTCCAATTTATGAGCGGGATAATGGTTCAGATAGAAAACCTTTTTTGAACCATCAGCCGGATGGGTCTCATTTTTTATTCTGACCAGGCCATCTCCATCTAAATCTGCCCAGACCATCTCCTCCACCACGCTTTCGTAAGCGAGATTACAGGTCCAGGCAGGAGTTGTTCCCAAATTTCCCCCGCTATTTTCATACACCGTCGAATACCCCCACCACCTGCCAGCGGCTAAATCTTTATATCCATCATTGTTCACATCGCAGAAGGAGACTGCTGAGCCATAACCATTGGTAGAGGAGACCCAATCAGGAATTGTATCTAAGATCCCGTTGTGATTCAGATAGACTTCAAAATACCCGTTTCCGTATAACTGGAAATTATTGGCTACAGCTAAGTCTAAATAACCGTCATTGTTCAAGTCCCCCCAGGCTAAGGTGTTCCCATCATCTACGTTTTTAGACCTCCAGGAAGGAAAAGTTTCAATAGAGTCACCATAGTTTTTATATACCCTGATTCGTCCTTGTGAGCAGACAAAAGCTAAATCTAAATCCCCATCATTATCCACATCCCCCCAGTCCACATCATAGCATGCCCCGGAATCTCCGGAGACCCAAGAAGGAGTGGTCTCTAGGGCTCCGCTTTGATTATAATAAATCCTATTCTTTTCGTTGAAATTGTTATAAGCCTCTCCGCAGGCAACTGCCAAATCCGGATACCCATCACCATCGGGATCTCCAAAAGCACAGGAGAAAGTATGCATCGAGTCAGCAGACGACCAGATAGGTGAAGTGGAAAGAGAGCCGTTTACGTTGTCGTAAAGCTGAATAACTGTTTTCCCCCAGAAGGAGTTGATGTAGTTCGAGACTGCCAGCTCAGGATAACCATCCTTATCTATGTCCCCTAAAGCACAATGCCCGGAATATTCGGAATTAGCCGAGACCCAGCCAGCAGTGGTGTCTAACTTGCCATTATAATTGAAATAGACCAGATTAGGCTTTTTTGACATATCGTTCCCGTTCGAGATCACCAGGTCCAGAAACCCGTTCCCGTCAACATCCCCGAAAACCGCACCAGTAGAGTAATAATTTATCGAAGGTGCCCGCGACTCCAGAGAGCGCCAGGAAGGAGAGGTTTCCAGAGGTATGACTGCAAAAGCGGGCTGGAGGAAAACGAGGAAAAGGAAGAAACCCGCTATGAGAAAAGAATATCCATTAACCTGAAGCTTTAACAAATTATCTCCTCTTGTTGGGACATCTTTAAGCCAGAGACGCATTCAATGCGTCTCTACTCCTTGTAGGGGCGTATTGCAATACGCCCTTACGGGAAATCACTTACTTTAA
>MEWM01000029.1:20324-22686 GCA_001775355.1 candidate division Zixibacteria bacterium RBG_16_43_9
TAAAAGAACCATCCTCTTTGAAATAGAATTCTCCCCTACATTCAATCTATAGAAATAAACTCCGCTGGCAACTTTTCTACCTGCATCGTCCTTTCCATCCCAGATTACCTTGTAATTACCGGGTGACCTAACATCATCTACCAGAGTTCTTACCCTCTCCCCTTTTATATTATATATGCACAGGGTCGTGTGGATGGGACTATGAACCATGAACTGTGAACCATGAACGGTAAAGGCAATGGTGGTGGCTGGGTTGAACGGATTCGGATAGTTCTGCCCCAGATCAAAGGTCACTGGTCGAGTTGCTTCTTCTTCTTGAACACTGGTCTGCCTGTACCTTATTGTATTAGCGAAAATATCAAACCCATCTCCAGGAGTCCGGTTATCCACCCAGGCAGTGTAAATATTGGGCGGAGACAAAGCCACGTCCGGGCTCAAATGAAGAGCATTCGTCAGGTCATTGTCAACTATGGAGTTTCCTCCAGAAGGCAACCCTTCATTGAAATAATAGACCTGAGAATAGATCTGCGGACTGCCCGAACGGTAATCAGTCCAGACTACCACGAAAAAGGTATCATCATCAATTGAGACCGAGGGTTCTGCCGGTATTCCCGCAGGATCGTTGACCAGAAAGTTGGTCCCTAAGGGAGTCCCTGAGCTGGAATATCTCTGGGCATAAAGATTGGTTTTCGCTCCGTCAAGCTGAGTCCAGGCAAGAACCAGATTCCCTTTGCTGTTCACGCCTAAATCAAACTCTCTCTGAATCGCATTCAAAGAATCAGTATAGGATGCGAAATTCGAGCCTGTCTTTCCGCCTGAGGAATTATACCTCTGCAGGTAGATTTTTTCCTGCGAATTTCTCTTATCGTACCAGGCGATTGTAAAATTGCCTGAGCTGTCCATTCCTACTTTTGGATTCAGATGGTCAACAGCTTGCAGATCGTCGTTCACCTTAAAGCTGGTATCAACCGGGCTGCCGCCGCTGTTGTATAGACGGGCATAAATATTCTTTATCCCGGATTGAGTAGCAGCCCACGCTACTATCGATTTCCCATCATAGGATTTGGCACAGCCTGGGGAATTGTTAAGGGTCGTGGAGTTGTTCACCTGAAAATTGGTATCCACCGGATTACCCGACGGATCAAATCTTTGGGCATAGATATTCAAACCTGCTCTGAAATCCTGCCAGACTGCCAGTATGTTCCTGGAGCCGTCAGTTGCTAAATCAGGCTGGGCGCAAGGGGCAGAAGAGTTATTGGAATCAGCTTTCCGGTCAGAAAAGATCAGATCCCCAAAACGGGAAAATTTCTTAATGTAGATATCCCCGTTTCCATTTCTGTAGTCAGTCCATGCGAGGATGAAGTTCTTGTCCAGGTCCTTCGCAATTGCTGGCTCGTTCTGTATCGCCCCGGTTGAATCGTCACTCAGCTTGAAATTTGTGCCTGAAAGAGTTCCAGAAATTACCCTCTGAGAATAGATATCATAGCTTTTTCCCCTGTGATCACTCCAGACTGAGGTAAAATCACCGTTTGCCATAACAGATAAAGTCGGGTTATCCTTGAATCCCTGCACTCCATTATCGCTTAGCTTCGTATTTGAGCCGACCGCTGCCGCAGTTGAATCGAATTTCTGGAAATAAATTGAGGGCTCATTTCTGTAATCTCCCCAGACTATAGTATAATTTTTCATAGTGTCCGAATCGATTTTCGGCTCCCAGTGCTGAGCAGATCCGGTATCTGAATTGACTCCAAATGGAGAAGTCTTGGGATTTCCCGCAGAGTCGAACAAGCGAGCAAAGATATTGACCTTTCCTCCTCTGGTATCCACCCAGGTCATCATGAAGTCTCCGTTCGCCCTCTTTGTCATAGAAGGAGAATACTGATCTTCGCTCAGCGAATCTATGTTAGCTAAGACATTTGTGCCCGAAGGAGCGCCTGAGGAATCGTACCTCTGAAAATAGATATCCGCATCTAAGTTTCGATAATCTTCCCAGGCGATTACAAATCGACCATTCTTATCATAAGAGACCGAAGGTGATTTAGGCGGAGCAATTCCAACCTGGCTATTGACCTTGAAGCTCGGACCAAGAGGATTACCTGAGGAATTATATCTTCTGGCATAGAGATTATTTCCCGCACTGATATCTACCCAGACAGTCACAAAGCTTCCATCAGTGAAAGATTTGACCTTAGGCTCAAAGGCGCTGTTAGGAATATTGCTGTCGTTAATCCGGAAAGTATCTCCTGCAGGTAAAAGGTCAGGCAGGTATCTTCTTCCGTAGATATTCAGCTCAGCCCCATCCACCCAGACCAGGACCAGATTGCTATCCAGAGCCCTGGTGACAGATGGCTCCAGTTGGTCA
>MEWM01000029.1:22695-22878 GCA_001775355.1 candidate division Zixibacteria bacterium RBG_16_43_9
GTGTCTGCCACTATCTTGAGGTTGGAACCAACGGTTGAGCCAAAGGAGTTGATTTTCTGGCAGAATATATCCCCGTCTCCGTTTCTTTCATCCTGCCACACGGAGACTAAACTGCCGTCTTTAAACAAAGCTATATCCGGCCTTCTCTGAGAAAACGTGGCTGAATAATTCTCTTCATTAACC
>MEWM01000029.1:23026-23290 GCA_001775355.1 candidate division Zixibacteria bacterium RBG_16_43_9
TTTCCAGATTTGCCCTGCTTTCCAACAGGGATTGATAATAACTCGATTTACTAACCTCAGTGGTCCGGGCAATTGAGGTGGAAAGCAAGAGAAGGATAAGAAAAAAGGCAAGTTTGAGCTTTTTCATAATCTTCTCCTTTTTTTAATAGAGAAATCGGCTCTTTTCCACCGATTCTTAATTTAGAACTCCCCCTACCCGTATAAATATACCCCTTTTTTGATTTACGTCAACCCCAAAATGGATATTGGAAGGCTCTATATTTC
>MEWM01000029.1:23402-23544 GCA_001775355.1 candidate division Zixibacteria bacterium RBG_16_43_9
TTAAAAAAACTGGAAGGCTGAAGCCTTCCGCTACGCTCGCTTGAAGGTTTTCATTCGTCATCCGTCATTCGTTATCCGTCATTAATCTTTTTATTAACTCTTTCGCCTTTCTGAAAGCTATCCCTCTGTGACTTACCCTGTT
>MEWM01000029.1:23720-26947 GCA_001775355.1 candidate division Zixibacteria bacterium RBG_16_43_9
CCGCGCCTCTTTTCTCCTCAGGAATCCCTTTCAAAAGACCCAGCAGTTTTACGTTATTATCTTTATATGTGCATCCCTGCCCTGTAAACCTGGCAGAAACTACTCCAGGAGCACCATTCAAAGCATCAACTTCCAGACCCGAGTCATCTGCCAAAGCAGGTATGCCAGTCGCAGCATAGACTGCTTTCGCTTTAAGAATAGCATTCTCCCGCATTGTTTTCCCGGTCTCCTCGACTTCAGGCACATCCGGGAAATCTTGCAAGGTTAGAATTTCTAAATTTTGACTCACTCTTTTGTTTTCCCCGGTGCTTGCCATCCGCCTGAGGCGGACCGACCTGGCAAGTTTTTCTTCATCGGGTTCAGATAGAATTTTCTTGATCTCTTCTATCTTGTGCTGATTGCGTGTAGCTAAGATTAGTTTCATTTGAAATACAGTAGAGACGCATCGCCATGCGTCTCTACAGCCTAAGAGTCGTACTCTGGGTAGAACAGATATTCTTGTCTGTTCACTACATCAGACTGAATTCCTTTTTCGTTTTTTTTCGTCGGGTCAGTCCGCCTGAGGCGGACGACGGGCACAAGCAATCGACCTAGCACAATGTCATTGCGAGTTCGCCCCGCAGGCGGACGAAGCAATCCATTCACTGTGGAGAGATTGCTTCGTCGGTCAGATGACCTCCTCGCAATGACAGATTAAACTCTGCTACGAGAAACGCTCACGAACAACGCTCACGTTTTTTTTAGTATTTATTAATATCTATCTTCTTAACCTTTTTAACCTTTTCCCCTAAAAATCTTTCGCTTATCTGGATAAATTTTTCGGGAAAATCCGAGACATAGAATCTGTATGCAGGCTCAGAATTAGCCGGATTCATCATATCCTTCTGTTCTAATATCTTTTTAACCTCCAGGGCAGTTTCCTCAGCCGAATCGATCAGGGTGACATTTTCGCCTATTACTGTCGAGATGACCTTTTTCAGCAGAGGATAATGAGTGCATCCTAAGACCAAAGTGTCTATTTTCTGTTTTTTTAGTGGAGTCAAATATTCTTGAGCAATCAAGTAAGTAGCTTTTTTATTGATGTAACCTTCCTCAGCTAAAGAGACAAAAAGAGGACAGGGATAATCAAAGACCTTTATTTTTTTATCTATTTTCTGAATCGCCTTAGTATATGATTTTGAACGGATAGTGCCTGCAGTTCCTATCACCCCTATTCTTCCGCTTTCTGTTACTTTGACTGCAGCTCTGGAGCCAGGCTCGATCACCCCCATCAAGGGGAGCTGAAAAATTCTTTTCAGGTAATCTAAAGCTACGGCTGAGGCGGTATTGCAGGCGACCACGATCAGCTTCACCCCCTGGGTGGAAAGAAAGCTGATGTTCTGGACGGAGAATTTTTTGACGATTTCGGCTGAGCGGGGTCCGTAAGGGGTCCTGGCAGTGTCCCCGAAATAGATGACGTTTTCTGAAGGAAGTTTTTTGAAAACCTCCTTTGCCACAGTCAGACCACCCACTCCTGAATCGAAGATTCCTATTGCTCTCGAGCTAACTTTCATTTTCCCTTACCCTCATATTTATTTTTAAAATCTAAAATTCCCTGGTAGATCGCCTCAGCTATCTTCTGCCGGAACGTGCTTTTGCCTAAAAGTTTCTCTTCCTCAGGGTTAGATATAAAAGCTGTTTCTACCAAAACAGAAGGCATATATGTTTTGTTCAACACGAAAAATCCTGCCTGATCAACCCCCCGGCTGGGTATATCCAGTCTTTGTTTCATCCAGTCATTAATGATCTGGGCTAAATCGCTTGATTCTTTTAGGAATTCTGTCTGCAGCATATCCATCAAAATGAAATTGAGTTCGGAGGTGTCGGCTGGAGCTCCTTTTGGACGCTCAAATAAAATGGCTGAATTCTCCAAAGCTTCAACTGCCCGGGCTTCATCGTTTTTCGCCTGGGCTAAAAAATAGATCTCCGTGCCGGAAGCTGCCCTCCTTTTGGCGGCATTGGCATGAATGCTGACAAACAGATCTCCCCCTTTTTGATTGGCAAATAATGCCCTATCCTCCAGAGGCACGAACTTATCATCTCTTCTGGTAAGGTATATCTGCAAATTCTTCTGTCGTGAGTTTTTCAGCAGGTTCTCTAATCTCAAAGCTATATCCAGCACCACATCTTTCTCCTTTGTTCCTTTGGGCCCAACTGCTCCAGAATTCTCTCCGCCATGTCCCGGATCTATTATGATAATGTCAATCGGATTTTTTTCCGGTTCTTCATTTTCCTGGGGGGAGGGTTCGACTGCAACAGTATCCTCTAAGGTTATCTGCAGGCGGTAAAGCCCATCCGGGGTGGATTTAAAGAAGTGGTAGAGGTTGGGAAAATCCTTGAAAAGCCTTAAGGAAAGCTGGGCTGAGCCCCCGGAGGCAGATTGAAATTGATAGGCTTTGCTCTCTAAGATTATATCCGGTATCTTGAAATTTGAAAAGGAAAGGGTATCTATTTTCCCCTCCAAGAAATTTATTATCAGCCAGTTATTCTCGCTTTTGAAAAGCTCATAATTAAGGGGCTGGGAAAGATATATCTCTATCAGCATCCCGTTCAGCTTCTGGCTTACTTTGAGATTAAGGATATTATATTCCCCTTGTTTTTTTGCAATCACCTCTGGAGGCTCGATAGTTTCCAGAACAGGCCAGAAAGTCTTAAAAGGAAGAAAGACCTTACCCTGTTTAAGTTCAACCGGCAGGGTCAGGTTGTAAATGTCCTGATCTAATAATATGTATGGTGAGAAAAGGGTAAATTTAAATTGATGCTCTTTTACCTGCCAGAATACGATTTTGCCCATAGGGTTCCAGAGAAGCTCTCCTCCGTAAATCTTTTTTAGACCTGTAAGCTCGATATATTGATAATTGTCTATCTCCAGACTTTCTAATTCATATTTCTGGTTCCCTTTTTCTACGATGATCGTAGAGCCGTAAGAAAAAGAATGAAGGTAAAACAAAAAGATGAATAACAGCACAACCTTAATTAGCTTAATCACTTATTCCTCTCCTTTAAAGCCCTTCTTAAAGCACGGTTTGCTTCCCTTTCGGCTATAGCTTTACGCCTGTCATACAGTTTTTTTCCTACTGCCAGGGCTAATTCGACTTTGGCGTAACTTCCTTTGAAATAGAGCTTGAGTGGGATGAGTGTCAGTCCCTTCCCAACTACCCTTCCCACTAATTTCTTTATCTGATTCC
>MEWM01000029.1:26956-27869 GCA_001775355.1 candidate division Zixibacteria bacterium RBG_16_43_9
CCTTTGTCTGGTAGGGTCTTGATTGTACCTGTTTCCTTTTTCATAGGGGCTGATATGCATATTTAGAAGAACAACTTCTTCCTTATCTATTCTGGCATAAGAATCTTTCAGGTTCGCCTTACCCTCTCTTAACGCTTTCACCTCTGTCCCGCGAAGCACTATACCAGCTTCGTAAGTTTCTATTATGTTATATTCGTGCCTGGCTTTTCGGTTGGTGGCGATTATCTTTATCTCTTCTTTGTCGCCTACAGACCCTTTATCGGCTTTACGCTCGCGAATATTTTTATCTTTTTTATCCATACTGGATGAATATATCAGAAGAATGAAAAAGTGGCAAGAAAAAAAGTAGGGCGTATTGCCAGACGCCCCTACGATCAGAATCGACTTGCCAGGAAGCCTCTAAAAAGATAAATTGTGACAAACGTGGCTAGTGATTCAGGCTTTGTTTTTTTCTTGAAAAATGGAAGGCTAAAGCCTTCCTCTACAGCATAAGAAAAATCAAATGCAGGCAATGGTTCTGAAAAAACCAGGTAAAATCGAGGAAAACCCTCTTCAATTCCAGGAAGTCCCTAACCCTGAAATTGGGCTTAAGGATATTTTGGTTAGAGTACAAGCCTGCGGCATCTGTCATACTGACCTGCACACAGTCGAAGGTGAGCTTCCTTTGCCCAAATTACCTTTAATCCCCGGTCATCAGATTGTGGGGATAGTTGAGAAAAAAGGGACTGAAGTCAGACGTTTCAACCTGGGGGATAGAGTCGGAATCGCCTGGCTGAATTCAACCTGCGGAAGATGTGAATTCTGCCAGAGCGGTAGAGAAAATCTGTGTGAACAGGCAAAATTCACCGGCTATCATTCAGATGGAGGGTATGCCGAATATACGGCAATCTCTGAAAATTTCGTTTATGCTGTT
>MEWM01000029.1:27880-28509 GCA_001775355.1 candidate division Zixibacteria bacterium RBG_16_43_9
TTCGCCAACAGAGGTTGCCCCCTTGCTCTGTGCAGGAATCATAGGTTACCGGGCGTTACGACTTAGCGAAATCAAACCCGGGCAGAGATTGGGACTTTACGGTTTTGGCGCCTCTGCTCATATCGTCATCCAGATAGCGCACTACTGGAAATGTGAGGTCTATGTTTTTACCCGGAGCCCGGAGCATCAGAAATTAGCTTTAGATTTAGGTGCGGCCTGGGCAGGAAAATCTGAGCAAATCCCTGAAAAAAAGCTTCACAGCTCTATTATCTTCGCACCAGCAGGGGAATTAGTCCCCTATGCTTTGAAAGCTTTAAACCGTGGAGGAACCCTTGCCTTAGCTGGAATCTATATGACTCCTATTCCACAGCTGGACTATATGGAGCATTTGTACTATGAGAAGACGCTGAGAAGTGTGGCTAACAGCACTCGAAAAGATGGGAAGCAACTCCTTAAGCTCGCCTCAGAAATCCCCATCCGCACGCAGGTAACTATTTTCCCTCTGAAAGAGGCAAATCGTGCTCTGCAACTGCTTAAGCAGGGGAAAATAAACGGAGCAGGTGTATTAAGAGTAGAATGAATCTGTAGGGAGATTCCCCCACCCATGATTTTTCAGGAATTGAGTTGTC
>MEWM01000029.1:28726-31869 GCA_001775355.1 candidate division Zixibacteria bacterium RBG_16_43_9
AAACCTTAGCCTTGCCCTCGCCGGCAAGCTCGCTGACCAGGATGTTCACCATTTGATTCCTGTTTTTCCTGGTCACCTCGAAGATCTTCACATCTTCTCTTTTTTTAATCCGCTCCACGAATGGATGGTGCCCGTACATGATTGTTCCCAGGACCGGATTCGGGGCATCCAGACATTCCAGGACCAGGTCCTGAAATCTTCTGGAGAAAAGCTCCATCTTGCCGATCTCATCGATGATTATGATGCTGCTTCCTCTCAAGCACCTTTCCAGTTCTCTGGAGACGATCTTCTCAAAACCGGTTACTGCAATGCCATAATTCCCCACCCGGTACTTACTCTTTAAGTCTTTGTGCGCCAGCACTCCCTGCATCCCGAAAAGAGTCTCAATCTTAAAACCAACCCTGGTCTCCCCTTCTCTCTCCTCGTTGGTGAAAAATCCACAGGTTGAGCGATTTAACTTCTCGATTACCTTTTTGATAATCGTAGTCTTACCAATGCCTGGTAATCCAGTCAAAAAAATGTTCATTTTATTTTTTGGTTTAAGGTTAATCCCAATTCTATATTAATTACGCAAAACCTCAGGCTTATGTCAAATCAAATTTTGAAATTTTCGCAAGAAAATTAGCAGATAGAGCACTTTGTTCCCACCCCAACTTTTGACTTTTGAACCTTTGAGCGTTTGAGCTTTCTTAATCTGTCAGAGCTATTTGTCAAGCAGACTTCGTCATGCTTGACCTACATGATTACTTTGTTAGAGACAAATTTATTAGGTCAGGAGCCGGGGGCTCCTGACCTACATTTCTTTGAGCGTTTGAGCCTTTAAGCATTTAAGCTTTTCTTACTTCTTAATCTCTTTTCCCTCGTTGTCAAGAGTTTCTTCATTCGCTTTCAGCTCTCTAACCTTTCTCCATCTCCTCAGGACCTGGATGTAATCCAAAAGCATCCTCTCCTCTGCCTCTGTCAAGCTTTCAAGTATTGGGATACCGATCTTGATTAAAGCCCTGACGACATCTGCCATAGTGCGGTCGTACCTTTTCGCCAGTTGGCTTATCTTATCCTTAAGCTCGTAGGAGATGAAGATGTTGATGCAATGCTCTCCTTTTAACTTAGCAGGCGAATTCTCCATAAAACCTCCTTTTATTTTTTGTCATTCTGAGTTCCCGTAGGGAACGAAGAATCTGCATTCAGGAATTGACCATATGCTTTTTTTGATGATTTATCAAAATCTGTGGAGTCTTAATCTCCAGATTGAACTTTTCCTTGCACATTCGTAAAATCTTTTTCCAGGTCTCTTCCTCCTTCTTAGTTTTTATCAACTCATCTAATTTTTCCCTTTCCGGATGAGAGCAGATCAAGCACTTCTTTTCCGGGAAAATTTTAATCTTATACCGCTGGGATACGAATTCCTTTAAGCTGAACTTCAGTTTTTCCAGGGCTGAGTTGTGTATCCTTTCAAGCCGATCTTTGGTCTTGTTCATAATCTCTGAAATCTGATTATAGCTTTTACAATCGTAATAAAAAAGCTTGATAAATTCTTTTTCCACACAATCCAGATTATCCAGGGCTTCTTCTACTTTCCCCTCTAACTCTTTTTTCGCTACCTCCTCTTTCATCCTCTCTATTAAGTCTGACTCCTCAGAAATGGACTCTGGTTCCTTCACTCCCTCGACCCAGTTCAAAGCCCGAATCCTCTTTCCCTTCTTCCTACCGTATCCTAAAGAACAAGCATAGTAATCTACAAAATGGTCTTTCCTTCTTTTATCTTTATGCTGGTCCCCGGACAGGGGCAGATCAGCCGATTTGTCCCCAGTATTTTTCTTTTTCATTGGCTCCTCCCTCTTTATCATTTGTCTATCTCAGGACAAATTAGAGGTGAGCCAATTTCTACACAGATACCTCAAAAAGCAATCACATCAGTTTCACCTGACCTTCACATGTTAGTCACTTTAATATTTTATATGTCATTCTGAGGGAGTCCGCCTTTGGCGAGACGACCGAAGAATCTATAGAATCTATGCTTGAGATAGATTCTTCGTTCTTCGAACTCAGAATGACTGGAAGTGAGAGTTCACATAATTCTTGAGGAGACAGTAGAGGCAGGTTTCAAACCTGCCCCTACATTCTGATTTATTTTCGGATGATCGCAGGGTAGGGGCGTATCGCAATACGCCCCTACAGAAAAACAAAAAAACTGTTGCTTGATTAAGGGCTGACTTTTATATTATTACAAATTATATATGTCAAATTTCTTAAAAGGAGGAGAAAATGGAGAAATCAACATCAGATGAAAAGTGGGATACTGGCAGGGCTTTTGTGGGAATTATCATATTAGGTGTGGGCGTCATATTTCTTCTTTCCAATTGGGGAATAATACCTTCTATGCACCGCACCTGGCCCTTAATCCTGATAGTAGTGGGATTAGCTTTCCTTTTTGGTGCAGGAAGAAAACACAAGGGTTCATCCCAGCAACCTCCCAAGGATGAAGTCCCCGGAACGCAAGCATGATGGAAGAAAAACGATCCTCTGTATCTGACGAAAGCCACATCCCGGATGAAACTTTCGAGAATAAAGGGACCCGTCCAGGGAGGATAGGATCAACCCTTCTGCTTTTTTTCCTTCTGATAATCTGGCCCCTTTCCTCTTATTTACTGATGAAGGAACAGCAGCCCCAGTTGTCTGCCTCGGGTTTTGAGGGACTTAATCTATCGACCCAGATATACCTGCCCACCATACTTATCCAGCTTCTGGTATTCTTGTTGATCGTCCTGGTATTACGTCTGGAAAAGGAAAGCTTTTCAAGTATTGGACTCAAAGGATTCGACTTAAGAAACTTGCTGATAGGTGCTGTCTCCTGGTTCGGGATGAGTCTTTTACTCCTGGCAATGAGTTATCTATTGAGGTCATACAATCTCTCTACATCGCCAGACGTGTTGAAGCTTCTACCTCGAACCAACCCCCAGAAATTTCTCTGGATAGTCATGGCACTGAGCGCTTCCCTGGCTGAGGAAAGCGCATTCAGAGGGTTTGTTCTCACCCGGCTGAATATTTATTTAAAGAATTGGTGGCTCACAATTTTAATAGCTTCAATATCTTTCAGCCTGGGACATCTCTATCAGGGCACTGCCGGAACGATTTTTGCAGGA
>MEWM01000030.1:0-1613 GCA_001775355.1 candidate division Zixibacteria bacterium RBG_16_43_9
GAAAAAATCCTGGATTTATTTGCCATATTGGGCTCCTTTCATAAGTTATAAGGTTATCTGGACATTCCCTTCACCAGTTGTTAAATCCATCTTACCGTCGACCTATCATTTTTTGCCTGAGAACTATAGAATTTTTGCAATCAAAATATCTGAAAAAAGTTCTTGACAACTGCACAAATGTGCAGTATAATACAGCCAAAAGGAAAGAATCTAAAGGCTAAAGTCAAAAAAATGACCTAAGCTTATAGACTTTAGACTGTTTTTCTCGGAGGGGTAAATGGAAATAAAAAAGCTTCTAAAATACGGGATTCCGGAAAGGATAATCCAGACCTGGGAGGAAAACCAGGGGGATAAGCTGTTGCCTTTGCAGTCCTTGGCTGTGACCCGGTTTAATCTTTTAGATGGTGAGAGCCTGATAATCTCGGCTCCCACTTCTTCAGGCAAAACCTTCTGCGGAGAGATGGCAGCAGTAAGCTCTATTTTCAAACAGAGAAAAGTGATTTATCTGGTCCCTCTGAAAGCTATAGCCGAGGAGAAGTTTGCTGATTTTCAGGAGAAATATTCAAGCCTGGGAATAAAAATAGCCATCTCTACCCGGGACAGAAGGGAATATGATTCGGACTTAGAAAAAGGGGATTTCGACCTGGGGATTTTGATCTACGAAAAATTCAACCAGCTTCTGCTTAAGAATCTGGACCTTCTGAAAAACATAGACCTTCTGATTATAGATGAGCTGCAGATGATAGGGGATTCATCCCGTGGGCAGGTTTTAGAGCTGGCTTTACTCAAGGTTCTTAATTCCGGCTATAAGCCCCAGATAATCGGACTCTCAGCGGTCTTAGGAGAAGTGGAAGGATTAGCTGCCTGGCTAAGATGCAAGCTACTTTTAGAGCACAAAAGACCGGTTGAGCTTTTGCAGGGGATTTTATATAAAGGTAAATTCATCTACCGGAAACATAATTCTCAGGAAGAAGGGGAGGAAGAATTCATCGATATAGAGAGTGAGAATATCGACGAAATTCTTTTGCCGAACATACAAAAAATGCTAAACCAGGGTGAGCAGGTTCTGGTTTTTCTGAAAAGCAAGAATGAGACAGTAAATCTGGCTTTGGCTTTTGCGGAAAAGTTTAACGGAGAGACTTCATCCTCTGCACTGGAAAAGCTGTCGAAGTTGGAGGAAACAGGCTTAAAGGAAAAACTGGAGCTTTGTCTCCAGAAGGGTGTAGCCTTTCACAATGCGGACTTATCCTATGAGGAAAGAAACGTGGTCGAGCATTCTTTTCTTGAAAACGAGTCCAGGGTCATATTTGCCACCAGCACCCTTTCGATGGGGGTTAATCTTCCAGCCAGAACCGTATTCATCGAGACTTTAAAGTACGAGAGCGGTGATTTTACTGATAAAGGAG
The DNA here is from genome assembly GCA_001775355.1 of candidate division Zixibacteria bacterium RBG_16_43_9. Lineage (GTDB taxonomy): Bacteria > Zixibacteria > MSB-5A5 > MSB-5A5 > RBG-16-43-9 > RBG-16-43-9. Next base: position 1,407 of record MEWM01000030.1, read on the forward strand.
TTCTGGTTCCATTAAACTGGAACGAGTATGAGAATATGTCCGGCAGGGCTGGAAGATTCGGTCTGGAAAAAGATTTCGGCAGGTCGATCCTTCTGGCAGGCAACCAGTTTCATTTCGATTCGCTCTGGGATAAATATATAGAAGGAAAAGAGGAAAAGCTTATTCCCGTTCTGGATAAAATCGATCTGGAAGATATCATCCTGGACC
>MEWM01000030.1:1680-1803 GCA_001775355.1 candidate division Zixibacteria bacterium RBG_16_43_9
GATGTCACGCACAGAGGCTTCACCAGATGGAGGTCTGAAGACCTCCGCTACAAAAGAAAAAATTTCAGAGTTAGTCAAAGAGCAAATACTGACTTCAGACGAAAAAGATAGACTCTCTGTCAC
>MEWM01000030.1:1810-5761 GCA_001775355.1 candidate division Zixibacteria bacterium RBG_16_43_9
GGAAAGGTAATTGCACTTCAGGGAATCAAATGCGAGACCGGTATGCAAATTAAAAGGAAGCTGGCAAACAGAACTACTCTTGAGCCGGTCAACTGGTTTTATGAGCTGCTGAAGACCGAAGATGGGGAAAGGATTTTTGCCCATCTTTCTTTTTATGAAATAAACAACAGAGTTTATCAGAATAAACTCAAAGGCAGGTCAGGCCGAATAGTCTCGCTGGATGAAGAGCTAAAGGAGATGCTGAAAGATTCAGCTCAATCTTCATTAAAACAGCTTTCCAGACTCAAACTATCCCTTCTTTTCTGCGACTGGATAACCCCTATTCCGATTCTCGATCTGGAAAGTGAATATGGATTAAGAAGCGGCTTTATATCTCAGGCGGCTCAGGAACTTGCCTGGCTTCTGGATTCTGCTTCTGCTATGGCCAAAGTGATGAACTCTGAGAATAGTATGGTAAAACTTCTGAGAGATCTGGCGACGCAGGTTCAATTTGGGATAAATCAGGACATGATCAAATTAGCTAAGCTGAGAATATCAGGTCTGGGAAGGGATTACCTCTGGAAATTATTTCAAAATGGGATTAGCTCTAAAGAGCAGGTCAAGGAGATAGATTTAGAGGAATTGAAGAAGATAATACCTGAAAATTTAGCTTGCAGGATGAAAGAAGAGGTAAAACGACAAGAGACAAACAGCTGCAGGGGCGTATTGCAATACTCCCCTACATTCAGATCACTGAAAAGGCAAGTCATTAAAAACGAACTGGTCTTAGATGGAAGTTTGGTTAAAGGTAAATATGCAATTGTTTTAGATGACAGGAAAATCCTGCTCAGTCACAAAAGCTTCAAATATCTTTTTAAACTGGCTTGGGCGATTTTCAAGAAAGAAGGTGGATGGATCCACAAGCTGGATTTGGAAGAAGGGGAAAATCAGGGGAAATATATTTATCGCCTGAAAAAAGAGCTTTCGCTTGCAGATGGAAAGCTCATAGAGAACAATCGCATCGGTTGTTACCGGTTGAACCTGAAAAAAGAGAAAATTCAAGTGAATAAAAAAGTACTGGATAACTTTGAGGATTATGAGATAAAAAAACTTCTTGAAGAGATGGAGTAATTGGAGTGCATCAACTTGTTGATGCAACTAAAGAATATAAGTTTTTGTAGCGCGACCCTTTTAGGGTCGCCAGGGCAGACACAAGGGGACTGTTGCCGAAGTCTTTTTTGGGAGTAATTTTATGTAGGGACAGGGCTTGTCCCTGTCCTAACTCTAATGCGGACAGCCACAAGGGCTGTCCCTACGTCAACGACTCTTGACTCAATTTACCATTTCTATGAGTTAAGCAACAGTCTCCAAGGGTCTGCCCCTACAAAACCATTTTATATTTGACAATTGATTGCAGTTTGTATATTTTTGTTCAAACTTAATCTATCTATCTATATGCAGAAAAAACAAGTTCTTGTTCCAGTGCTAATTCTAATAGGGGTTGTGGTTGTGCTTTCTGTAATCTCTTTATTATTCAGGAATAGGGAGATTTCTACCAGAGAAATGTTTCAAAAGGAAATAGTGGCGAATCTAAAAGAAGGTTATAGCATCAAGGATGCTATCTTCGAAAGCCTGGATAACAAAAATCAGCAAGTCATAACCATTATTCGCTGGGAGGCAGAAAACAAAACAAGCCAGCAAGATAGTCTGGTGGTCTACGAGCTCAAAGATAGGAAATTGGCGGACTTTTACAGCACATCTGAATGGGTTCTGGATTTAGGGAATCATCTGAATGGAGATAGTATCATAGTAACAGATATAAATAAAGATGGTCTGAAAGAATTTGTAGTTACCGGGTCGACCGGTGGAAACTGCTGGACCTGTACATATCTGCGGATTTTCCAGGTAAAAGGCCATCAGGTTCTCGAGCTTCTCCCTGACCTTCCTGAGACTCAGGTTATTTTCGGCATAAAAGATCTCGACTTTGATGGCTTAAAGGAGCTTTTAGTTTTGGATGCGCAATGGGAGTTCTATATGGATCTCTGCCATGCCTGTTCACCCAGCGTCAGCCTGATCTATAAATGGGAAAAGGATAGATACCAAGAGATATCGGTAGATAAGGAACAGGTAGATATTGAGTTTTCTTTGTATTATGATGAACAGATAAAAGAGCTTCAAGAAGAGATAAAAGAGATGAGTGAGGATGAGCGCGGTTCGGATTATTATATGGGCAGGGTTATCTCGATTTTTTTAAATTATCTTGAAAAAGGGGAAAAGGAAAAAGGGTGGGAGGTTTTCAAAAATTATATGGCTGAGGAGAATTTTAAGGAAAAAGGTTTTAAGGATATGGCTAAGTGGATTACGGATGATTTACGCAAAAGATTTTTTGAGCAGCCGCAAACTTGAAGAGTTGAAAAGTAGGAGTAGATCGGGTTTCGCAGGCTACCGGACACACCTCTAAGATATAGATATTCCACTGAGTGATTTGTCGGGCAGTCCCGCCAAAGTCGGGACAGCCCGACCTACCGCTACCTTCCTATTTTTTGATTTGCGTTGACACATATTTAATCAAAAGCTTGACAAAGAAGAGCTGTTTGAGTATTTTCTCCATAATTTTATGATTTCGTTAGAAATTAAGAACTTAGCTAAGAGCTTCGGTTTCAGAAAAGTCTTCGAGGGGATCAATTTTTCGCTTGGAGAAAAAGAATCCCTGGTCATTACTGGTAAAAATGGTTCTGGCAAGAGCACCCTTCTGAAGATTTTAGCTGGTTTGCTGAGACCATCAAAGGGTGAAGTAAATATTAATCTGGACAGTCAAATAAAAAACAGAGGCGAAAGAAGAAAACTCATAAGTTTTGCATCGCCGGACCTGTCTTTATATGATGAGCTAACCGCGTTAGAAAACCTGGAGTTCCTGGCTAAGGTGCAGGGTTTAGATTTCAAGCCAGATGAATTGAACAAAAAGCTGGATGAAGCAGGCTTAAAGGGCAGGGGAGAAGATCAGGTTTTGTCTTACTCTTCAGGGATGAAGCAGAGACTGAAATATCTCTTTGCCTTGTTGAATGAACCTAAAATTCTACTCTTGGATGAGCCGGGAAGCAATTTGGACGAGCCTGGCCTTTTTCTTTTGGATAATATAATAGCGGAACAGAAAAAGAGAGGGATTTTAGTTTTAGCCACGAATGATAAAAGGGAAATCAAATATGGGGACAAAATCCTCAACCTGGACCAGCAGGGTTTCAGCTTTATTTCTTAAAGATTTCAAATCGGAGCTCCGCACCCGCTATAGCCTGAACGCTTTAGTGATGTTTGCGGTAATCACCCTGACAGTAGTCAGCTTTTCTATCGGGATGTTCTCTTTAAGCTCAAAAATAAAATCCTCCCTTTTCTGGATTGTCATCTTTTTCTCAGCTATGTCCGGGCTGGCGCAGGTATTCATAAAAGAGGAAGAGGCAAAAACCTCGACTTTATTAAAACTGGTAGCTTCACCCGAGTCTATCTTTGCGGGGAAATTACTTTATAATTTGGTCCTTCTGCTTTTTCTGGAGATAGTTATAGTGCCTTTATTTGTCATAATGTTAGGGTTTTCAATTTTAAATTTCTGGCTCTTTTTATGCGTATTAGTCTTAGGTAGTTTAGGGCTGGTATGCGCAACAACCATAATCGCAGCCATTGTGGCTAAAGCCAGCGTAAAAGGAGCATTATTTGCGGTTCTTTCTTTTCCCATTCTTCTGCCTCTTCTGGTTACAGTGATCTCCGGAACCAATTTGGCATCTGAGGGAGCCTCATTTTCACAAGGATTAAGGGATCTGCAGATACTTTTTTCTTATGCTGTAGTGATGTTTGTAGCTTCGTTTTTGCTGTTTGACTTTGTTTGGGAAGAGTAAGAACAAGGTGACAGGTGGTAGGTAATAGGTTGTAGGTAAGAAAGGCAAAATATGTGGTGGAAAATCTTAATTGGTTTGCTGATCA
>MEWM01000030.1:5827-6142 GCA_001775355.1 candidate division Zixibacteria bacterium RBG_16_43_9
TATTTTTCTTTCACGTGCCGGTTGCCTGGGTCACGGTCTTGGCTTTTTTAGTGGCTATGGTAAACAGCATCCTGTATCTATCCAGGAAGGATCCGGTCTATGACCTTCAAGCAGCAATTTCCTCTCAGCTCGGATTTCTATTTGCGATTTTAGCCACAGTCTCAGGTGCGATTTTCGCCAAAAATGCCTGGGGCTCTTACTGGAACTGGGATCCAAGGGAAATCTCAGTTTTCATTCTCCTTTTGATCTATGGAGCATATCTGGCTCTACGCTCAGCCATTGAGATGGAAGACAGGAAGGCTAATCTGTCAGCGG
>MEWM01000030.1:6217-6467 GCA_001775355.1 candidate division Zixibacteria bacterium RBG_16_43_9
CCACAGATTCGATAATAAATTCACAGATCAAAATCCAGATGCCGCCTTTGGTTCTACTGGTGTTCTTAAGCTCGCTTTTAGGTTTTAGCTTACTTTTTGTCTGGATATATAACTTAGAAATCAAAGTGACTATTTTGCATAAGAAAATAAAGGAGTCATCAACTATAAAATAAAAGGCTTGTAAAAATTTAAAAGAGCCGGGCAAGGGTGCCCGACCTACGATATATCAAGAGGTTAGTGATCGTAGGCA
>MEWM01000030.1:6529-6782 GCA_001775355.1 candidate division Zixibacteria bacterium RBG_16_43_9
GATGTCTGCAAATTTAGGAGTAATGGTTGTGGTCTTAATCATCTGGCTGGGAGTATTCATCTATCTACTGAGGCTGGATAAAAAGGTGAAGGAGTTAGAGAAGAAATGAAGTTAAAATATATAATCGGCATTGGCATAATTTTGGTATTTGTGGTTTTCGGGGCTTTGTCTTTCAGAAAAAACCTGACCCCCTATGTGGGATTTAAAGAGGCGATGAGCTCCAATACCTCGGTTCAGATAATCGGTGAAGTAA
>MEWM01000030.1:7003-8116 GCA_001775355.1 candidate division Zixibacteria bacterium RBG_16_43_9
GTTTTGGGTGATTTTCTTCTGGTTCTCTGTCTTTTAGGAGTCGTTTTTTCAGCTCTGTTTTTTCTGTTGAGTTCAAATGGAGATAAAAAGATATTGTCCTGGGCTAAAAAGGTTTATTATCTGACTTTTCTTTTTGCATTGCTGGCAACTGCGGACCTTTTTTACCTTTTCTTAACGCATAACTTCCAGACCTCATACGTTTACGGTTACAGCTCAACTGACCTGCCTTTCTTTTATCTCATATCCTCTTTCTGGGCTGGGCAGGAGGGGACATTCCTCTTATGGCTTTTCATCGGGCTCCTGTTAGGTCTTTTCCTGATCAGAAAAAAGGATGACCTGTTGCAGGGTCATACTATGTTCTTTTACCTTCTGGTGCAGGTATTTTTACTGGTATTGCTGCTGAAAAAAAGCCCGTTCGAGCTTTTAGCAGACATTCCGCCTGAAGGTAAAGGGCTTAATCCACTTTTGAAAGACCCCTGGATGGTTTCTCATCCTCCTCTGGTGTTTATCGGGTATGCTGCGATAGCCATTCCGTTCGCCTACGCACTGGCTGCTCTGGTCAAAAACAAATATGATACCTGGACTAAGTCTTCATTACCCTGGGTTGGATTTTCTGCCCTTACTCTGGGAGCGGGGATTTTTGTTGGAGGATTCTGGGCATATAAAGTTCTTGGCTGGGGAGGTTACTGGGGTTGGGACCCGGTGGAGAATGCTTCCCTGATTCCCTGGCTGACAACCATAGCTTTGGTTCACGGATTTATTTTAGAGAAAAACAAAAATAGTCTGAGGAAAACCAATCTTTTTTTAGCCATAATCTCTTTTCTTTTGATACTGTACGGCACATTCCTCACCCGCAGCGGAGTTTTAGCTGATTTCTCAGTTCATTCGTTTGCTGATTTGGGGCTGAATAAATATTTGATTTTCTTTCTGATTTTGTTCAGCGCTTTCTCTCTGGGTATGCTGGTTTACCGTTCTTCGAAATTAAAGAGTGCTGAAAGCGGGAAATCTGTTTTATCTCAGGAGTTCGCAGTTTTATTAGGAATAATATTTTTAAGTTTATCTGCAGTTCTGGTATTAATCGGGACTTCTGCTCCCATAATAACTGGAGTTTTA
>MEWM01000031.1:0-144 GCA_001775355.1 candidate division Zixibacteria bacterium RBG_16_43_9
AAAATCTTGAAAAACAAGTTCTCCTACTGCATCGACTGGGCACATTTTGCCAAAGTTTATGACAAGATCGACCCTTACTCTTTGACCGTTTTCAAGTCAGCTTATCAGGATCAAGGAAATATGGACTCAAGCAAAGCTTTTTAT
>MEWM01000031.1:240-496 GCA_001775355.1 candidate division Zixibacteria bacterium RBG_16_43_9
TTTTTTAAGAAGGTAATTGCGACAGACTCTCTTTATCCGCTGTTTCATTATAATCTGGGAGTCACTTTTAAAAATGAAGGGAAATCGATGGAGTCTGAAAAAGAGCTGGAAAAGGCAAAGGAACTGGACTTCCAGTCCTTAAGAATAAAAAATGCTTACAAAGAAAAACTCAAACAGCTTTCACAGAAATACAACGTTCCTCTGGTGGATGTAGTCTCTGCATTCAACCAGAAAGGAAACGAATCCTTATTCATCG
>MEWM01000031.1:511-945 GCA_001775355.1 candidate division Zixibacteria bacterium RBG_16_43_9
CCAAAGAAGGGCACAGGACTATAGCTGAGGAGATTTATAAAACGATGGAATATGGAGTGCATTGACCTTGTCAATGCACCTTTTTCATCGAGATGTAGCGTCCTCACTCCGTGAGGACGTTCGTCCTTGACAATCCTTGTTTTAGGTTTAATATTGGTTTATCCGTTGCCGTCCTAGAACGGATCCGTAGGACAGGAGTGGCAACGCTACCGTTCTCTAAGATGATTTTATGAGAAGTTTTTTTAAGACAACCTGGTCTGGAATTAAAGCCTTCTCGAAGAAAGTCGCTTATGTTCAGGCTATAATTATCCTGACCCTTTTTTATTTCATCGTCATCGGACTTTTTTCTATAATCATCCGACTTTTAGGAAAAGACCTTTTGAACAAAAAGTGGAAAGATGGCAAACCCTCTTATTGGATTGAAAAAGAGAAAG
>MEWM01000031.1:982-4387 GCA_001775355.1 candidate division Zixibacteria bacterium RBG_16_43_9
GATGTATATCTTAGGAATATCAGCTTTTTATCATGATTCGGCTGCTGCTTTATTAAAAGATGGGGTAATAGTAGCTGCGGCACAAGAGGAAAGATTCACCCGCATAAAACACGATCCTGATTTCCCCATAAATGCTATTAACTACTGCCTTTCCGCCGCGAATATCACTCCTGCAGAACTTGATTATATAGGTTTTTATGAGAAACCCTTCGTCAAGTTCGAAAGGATTTTAGATTCCCATTTAGCCGCCTTTCCGAAATCTTATATCTCCTTTCTAATGGCAACCCCTTTATGGCTTAAGGAGAAGCTCTGGATACCAAGCTTAATCAGCAAGAAGCTGAATTATGAAGGAGAGGTGCTTATGATTGAACATCACCTCTCCCATGCAGGTTCAAGTTTTTTAGTCTCCCCTTTTAAAGAGTCAGCCATTTTGACCATAGATGGGGTGGGTGAATGGTCAACCGCAGCTTACGGAGTGGGAAAGGAAAATAAGATCGAGCTTCTGCAGGAGATGAGGTTTCCGCATTCACTTGGACTTTTATACAGTGCCTTCACCTACTATCTGGGTTTCAAAGTGAACAGCGCAGAATACAAAGTGATGGGTCTTGCACCTTATGGTGAGCCGGTATTTTATGACCTGATTATGAAGGAGTTAGTGGATTTGAAAGATGATGGCAGTTTCAAGCTGAATATGCAATATTTCTCCTATGACTATGGCTTAAAGATGACCAGCAGCAGGTTTGATAAACTTTTTAGTTCTCCCCGACGGGCACCGGAATCCGAGATAAAAAAAATACATCAGGATGTCGCTTCGAGTCTGCAGAAAGTAACTGAAGAAATAGTTCTGGGGATGGCGAATCATCTTTATAAGGAAACCGGTCTGAAGAATCTATGTTTAGCCGGAGGAGTGGCTTTAAATTGCCTTGCAAATTCGAGGATTTTGAAAGAGACCCAGTTTAAAAAGCTTTTTATCCAGCCAGGCTCAAGCGATGCTGGTGGAGCGGTGGGAGTTGCTGCGTATATCTATTATACTCTTTTGAACAATCAGAGAAATTATGTGTGGAAAAATGCCTATTTAGGCCCGGAATATTCAGCAGACCAAATAAGAGATTTTCTGCACCAGGGGAAAATACCCCACAGAGAATATGACCGGCAGGAGCTGCTTAAAGTAACTGCCCGGCTTCTGGCAGAACAAAATATAATCGGCTGGTTTCAAGGAAGAATGGAATTTGGCCCGCGCTCTCTGGGGAATCGAAGCATCCTGGCAGACCCACGGAAAGCGGAGAACAAGGACAAAGTAAACCAGAAAGTGAAATACCGTGAGAGTTTCAGACCTTTTGCTCCCAGCGTAATCTGGGAAAAATCAAAAGATTATTTTGAGATTGACAGGGAATCACCATTTATGCTCTTGACTTTCAAGGTAAAAAGCAAAGAGATTCCCGCGGTAACCCATGTGGATGGCACATCCAGATTACAGACCGTAAAAAGAGAAGAAAACGAGCTTTTCTATGACCTGCTTTCGGAATTTTACAGTCTAACTGGCTGTCCTGCTCTTCTGAATACCTCCTTTAATCTAAGAGGAGAACCAATAGTATGTAACCCGGAGGAGGCATATTTATCTTTTATGCGCTCCGGAATGGACTACCTTATCTTAGGTAATTTCGTATTAGATAAAAAGGAGATGACTCCTCTACGGGAGGAGTTCTCCTATGAGAAACTGTTTGCCCAAGATTAAAAGACGTAATGTGTCATTCTGAGCGTAGCGAAGAATCTGACGTCCAGAATGACAGATTCTTCGGTCGTGCATTTGGACTCCCTCAGAATGACGATGCCACAGGTCTTGTCATTCTGAGCGCAGCGAAGAATCTCATGGTCGATCTTCGAGGAAGGGAAATTGGCAAGACAATATTACGTTTACATCCTAACAAATAATTCAAAAACGTTATACACCGGAGTTACAAACAATCTGCCACGAAGAATATATCAACACAAGAATAAATTAGTAGAAGGTTTTACCAAGAAATATAACCTTACCAAATTGGTTTATTATGAAATATCAGAAGGCGTCAGAAGTGCTATTGCCAGAGAAAAACAGATTAAAGGATGGTTGAGAAGTAAGAAAATTAACTTGATTGAATCTACCAACCCTGAATGGAAGGATTTGAGTTTAGAACTGTAGAGATTCTTCGCCCGTTGGATCAGATGACGAGTGACGAATATTGTCATTCTGAGCGAAGCGAAGAATCTAAAATTGAAAAAAACGAAATTCTTCGTTCCGCCTTCGGCAGAACTCAGAATGACAGGGTGGTAGAGTAGTGTCATGCTGAGCGAAGCGAAGCATCCAAAGAAAGCAGATTCTTCGCCCGTTGGGCTCAGAATGACAGAGTAGGAGGATGTTATGAATTTCTTTTCCCGTTTTTTGATCTTCAAGGAGTTCTGGCAGTTTATCCGGTTCAGAAAAAGATACTGGCTCGGACCAATTATCTTCCTTTTGCTGATTTTTGCGCTTCTTATTATCTTTGCTGAAAGCTCGGTTATCGCACCGTTCATCTACTCTCTTTTTTAAAATCTGATGTACAGGATAAAATTTCACAAAGCTATATTCTTTTCGTTTCTTAGCATTCTGCTCTTTTTATTCATAGCCGAAGTTCTCTTCAGGCTGATTGATTTTCAAAAAGTTTATCCGGAAAGAGCCTTTCTTCTAAACCCGGAGCTGAGTTATCCCAGATATTATAAAAAAGACGCTGAGCTTTTCTGGAGGATCAGGCCCAACCAGACCATAAAGGGAAAATTCTTTGTGGACGGGGTTTATAAGATCAACTCTAAGGGTTATCGCGAGCGCGAGTTCTCGGCAGAGAAGGATCCTGACCTCACCCGGATAATCTGCGTGGGAAACTCCTGCACCTTTGGCTGGAAGGTAAATTTGGAGCAGACCTATCCCAAGATATTGGAGAAGCTCTTGAATCAAAATTTACCCCAAGCAGAATATGAGGTGCTCAATGCCGGGATGACCGGATACAGCACCTATCAAGGTTTGAGATTTTTGAAAAGTGAGATTTTGAGTTTTCATCCGGATATCATAATCTTCTCCTATGGCTGGAACGATATAGCTTTATCTGAAAGGGAGGATAAGGACCAGAAATTCCCGCCTGAGTGGATTTTAGATCTGGACGATTTTCTATCGTTTTCCCGATTCTATTCTTTTTTGAAATACGAGCTCTCCATCCTGCTTAGACCACGCGAACATCCCCTGGAGCCACTGCAGGGTGGAAAACTGGTATTCCGGGTCTCTTTAGAGGATTACCGGAAAAATCTAACGGAGATGGCAAGGATTGCACAGGATTCAGGTATCAAAGTTTTTTTCTTATCCAGCCCGGTCTCCTCAGCTAAAATCTTTTTAGGCCC
>MEWM01000031.1:4514-9365 GCA_001775355.1 candidate division Zixibacteria bacterium RBG_16_43_9
GATAAAGGTAGAGAGGAGTATATCCATTATAATGCCCAGGGTCACCAGGTGATAGCGGATGCTATTTACCAGTACTTTCGGGAACAGGGGATTGCCCAACAGGGGAATCCCGGGTCTTCTCCTTAAGTCATTAGAACAAATAATAATTGACAGGCTGGTTTGCTTTAGCTAACTTGTCTTTTGCAAAAAAACCGCTTAAAAAAGTGAGGCAGAATGAATAATCTTTTTAGATTTATCTGTTTGTTTTTTCTAATCTTCTTTATCACCACCTGGAGTTGCTCTAATAAACCTAACCCCAGAGAAGACGTGAAACAACTCATAGCGGCAGTAGACCAATCTGATACTACAGCTTTAAAGGAATCTCTGGACTTAAACTGGATAGTAAATCAGAGACTAAAGGGGGTTCCGGAAAAAGACAGCCTGGCATCCTTCCTTAAGAAAAGGCAGGAGCTGCTGGACGATCTGACCGGTAACGGAGCCACCCGGGTGAGCTGGAACAACAGCTTAGTGGTCATAGGGAAATCCGAAGTCGTAGGCGATTCTGCCACAGTTGAGGTAACCTATATCGATAAGACGAATGGCATAAAGGATTATACCAGAATGGGACTTTACTTTAAAGATGGAAAATGGAAAGTCTATGATCTGAAACTGAAAGAGATGTAATTTTTCTGTAGCGGAGGTCTTCAGACCTCCATCTTTCTTTTTGTAGGAGTTTTTTGCGGGGTAGGGGTTGCACCCCTATCACTTCCTTTTCGTGCAGGAGTACAACTCCTGCACGAGCAGTTTTTTTAGAGGAATACTCGACTGGTTATATCCATAAAAAACGCCCGACATAAAGCCGGGCGTTTTTTTTGCTTTTTCTCCAAACTCCAAACTGCTTTCAGCCCCGCCCTGCGGCGGGATTTCGCTTCGCTCAACACGGTAGAGGTCCACCTTTGAACAGATAATTTATCAGGTAGATTATGTCCGCCACATCCACGTTCCCATCGCAATTGGTATCTGCTTTTCCCAGAGGAGAAGGAGCAGGTCCTTCTTTATAAAGATAGCTTATTATATAGACCACATCTGCAACCGTCAGATTACCGTCACTGTTGGCATCGCCTCTTAGAAATGTCGCACCGGGGTTGACCTTCAAGTTCAAAACCTGGGTGTCGCTTTTCTGAGGGAGGCTGGAGTCCTTTACCAAAACTGTAAAGGTGGAAGTGCCTGTGTCAACAGGCACACCCGAGATTATACCGGTTAAGGAATCAAGGGTTAAATTGGAAGGAAGGGTCCCAGACCAGACCTTCCAGAGATAAGGGGGTGTTCCCCCTTTAGCTATTAAGGTATCGTTATATGAATAGTTGGAGAGCCCATCTTTAAGTATGGCGGTGATGATATTTAAGCCATAAGCTACAGTACTTGTGTATTTTAAAATCCATTTATCTTTATCCAGGGTTAAGGCTGTGGGCTGGGAGGGTAGATCGAACTGGAAATCCTGGCTTCTCTGATTATTGAAAGCTACAAAGGTGGTATTCCCCTGTAAGGTAGAGATAGTCACGTCAATCGGCATAGTGAAGACCTGGGGTTGGGTGGTCTGGACTTGATTGAGATGCAGATATACCCGGTAACTACCACCCAGGTTCTCATAGATCCAGGAGATTTGATAATTGGGCCTGTAGGTTCCGTAGATCCATTCCTGGAAAAACCAGTTCAAGTCCATTCCTGATTCAGCCTCACATACCCCTTCAAAATCTGCAGTTAATGCGGTCCCATTAGCAAACCTCGGGTCCGAATAATAGGCTCTTAAGCTTCTGAAGAAAGCTGAATCTCCAACCACATGCCTAAGCATATGCAGAACCCAGCCGGCTTTGTCATACTGTAGGCTGCTGAAGATCTGATTTACGTTTGTCGTGTCCTGTACCCAGATGGTGCCACCTCCGGCATAATCTAAATAACCCATATAGGTATGGTAGTAGCTTGTCCCGTATATGTGCTCATAGTATAAAGCCTCACAATAGGTGGCAAATCCTTCATTTAGCCAGATATTATGCCAGTCCCCGCAGGTGATATAATCCCCCCACCACTGATGGCCCAGCTCATGCACGATAACGTAGGTATCATACCAGTTATAGAGTATAGAGGTGCAGGTCTGGTGTTCCATTGCTCCACCCCAGGGAAAATGTGCCATTCCATATTTTTCTTGAATAAAGGGGTATTCGCCAAAAGTATTGGCAAAAAAGTCGATTGCTCCGGGAGTTACCCCATAACTGGCTACTGCCTGGGAGTACCATTCGGGATATACAAAATACCTGACCTCCATTGAATCAGTTGGGGAATAATGATAGTAGTCAGAAAAAATGGTGTAATTGGTGATGGCAACTGAGATCAGGTAAGTTACGATCGGGTAACTCTCATGCCATTTATAAGTTTTGGTTCCATTTCCGTTATCAGTCACTGACCTCAATAAACCGTTAGAGGCAACTATCAGGTTAGCAGGGATGGTTACATTAATATCTGCAGAATCAGCCTTATCAGAGGGGTGGTCTTTACAGGGCCACCAGGTCCGGGCAAAATAAGGCTCGCTTAAAGAAGATATGATTGGCACAGAAGGGTTTCCATGATAGCTGAAATCGAAAGCCTGGAAACCGCTTTCAACTGGATGTCCATGATAATAGACGGTGAAAAGGAAACTCTCATCCAAAGCATAAGTTCTATCCAGGGTGACATTGACCAGATTTGAGGAGTGAGTAAAGGAAAGATTGGTCGTGCCCATCTTTATAGAGTCAACCACCATATTGTCATAAAAATCTAAGGCAACAGTATTTAAACTTAAAACCTTGCTTTTTGCCTGCATTTTCACAGCCCCATAGATTATCTGAGCATTGACATCGATATTCAAGTCCAGCCCGTAATACAGAGCATCAAAATCCCCCTGGCCTACCAGGGCTTTGGCAGCATAAGCCTCCCTGGCAATAGCTAAAGCTTTTGCTTTGCCTTGACCTAAGATCTTATGCCCTTCGCTCGGAGGGATAGAGAAAACCGGTTCTGGTTGGGTGGAAAGCTTCTCTCCAGCTTTCTGCTGGGCAAAACTTAAGTTAAAAGAAATTGATAATAAGATAAACAGAACCAAGATGAATGATTTTTTATACACAGGCACCTCTTTTGTTGAGTTTCATCATTCAGCTATCAGTTTAATATTCGGGTATTTTCAATTAAAAATTAACCAGAGCCAGTTAAATCTATAACTGTTTCTTTATACGTTTAAACTCTCTAAACTATTAATCTCCAGAATATTTTTCCCAAATAAGAATAGGCGTAATTGTTTTGAAGTTGAGTATTGATGCAAAAAAACCGCCTGACACTCTGCTATTGCGGGTGCAGGTGCTTCGTCTCTCAGAAACAAATTCTATTATCTCAAAACGGCTGGGTTTTACCTTTCCGGTAATAATCTTTTCCTAATCTCAAAAGGACAGCTTCAAAATCGACAAAATCCTTGCCTTTAATTCTGTACTTCTGCCATAAGGATTTAAGCTCTTTTAAGATTTTCTCTTTTGAGCTTATCTTACCGGAGATAAGTCCTGATTTCCTCGCAGCCAGGATGACTAAATCAGAAGGACATGGTTCAGCTTTTTCCCAGACCCCTCTTAGCTCTCTGAAGAAGATATTGGTGGTGACCTCCCCTATCCCATTCCCCAAGCTCCGCAGATTCATCTCTAAGTCTCTTGAGTCTTTTGACTCCTTATGAAGCAAGTTCAAATCTCCGTTGTATCTATCTTTCAGGTCCTTCATAATCTCTAGGAGCTTGGTAGCGGTCTTGAAATCATAACGCACATAGCCGCCTGCATCCAAAATCTCGACTAATCCATCCCATTCGGTTTTCAAAATAGAATCAGGAGTCAATACTTTCCTTCTTTCGAACTCTTTATAGGTATTGACCGCAATGGTCTCGGAGATCCTCGCTCCGAAAAGGATAGAGGCTAAAAACCATTTAAAAACCTCCTCAGACGTAGAGTTCTTCAGGTCGATACCTAAGGCAGTGGAGAATTTCACACCTAATTCTTTTAAGAGTGCCTGAATAAGTTTTCTTTTGTTCATCTTGTAACCCTAGATACTTAAATATAGTCGAAGGTTTCAAATTTTAACAATGAATTTCTATCTAAAATCTCCTTATTCTGGATAATGGAGCAGGAGGATTCACCTCCTGTCCTGTGCTAAACTTTCTACCTTACATTTCTCTTGTTTTTTTATCTTACCAAGTATATTATTATCCCAATTGGAGTCAAGATATGAAATCTCTGAAAAATTCAGTGTGTCTATTTTTCTTTATATTTCTATTGACCCTACCTTCTTCTGCCGCAAAGCAGGAGATATCAAAAGGGCTGGCTCCAGCTGATTCGATTAAGTCAGCAGTATTTAAAGGCAAGTCTCCTCTGGGAGCACTCTGGAGGTCTGTGGCATTCCCAGGCTGGGGTCAGCTTTACAATAAGAAATATTTTAAGGCTGGCCTGGCTTTTGGGGCAGAGGTGACCTTTTTAACTTTGATGGCAATTGAGTGGAAAAGAACGGATGACCAGAAAAGGATTTTTGACTCTTTGCCTTTGAACCATCCGGACAAACAGTATGAATATAACCTATACAAATACTACCGGGACCAAAGGAGCCTTTATCTCTGGTCAAGTTTAGCTACGATCTTCATAAGTATGTTCGATGCCTATGTGGATGCACAACTATATGATTTTGATAAGGAAATGGAGAATATCGGATTTAAAATTTATCCGGATAAAGAAAAAGGTTTAAGTTTTAAGCTCTCTTTCAATTTTTAAACCTGACCAGTTTGGTCTGGAATTGGGTAAATAGGAATTGAATTCT
>MEWM01000031.1:9412-10538 GCA_001775355.1 candidate division Zixibacteria bacterium RBG_16_43_9
CGAGCCTTAAATTCCCCCTCCCTTGATGGCCGATAAAAGCATTACGGTCCTACGGAGGCTTCGCTCCTCGTAGAGGAGGGGATAAGGGGGCGTAGCCTCACTAACCCTCTCCCGCGAGAGGAGAGGGAACTGAGCCCAATAAATTGGGCAACTACAATATGCGACTGTAGTTGCTCGATTAATCGAACAAAAGAATTTCCAATAAATTATGCAGATAGATTGAAGGAGAAAGAAAAAATGGAAGAATTTGACATAGGGGTAGCCTGGTGCTGGGAGTTTGATAAGGAGATGGTGTCTGAGTTAGAGAGATGCATTCAGCAAAAAGGGCTTACCATTTATCAGATAGCCCCCTACAATTTAGAGGAGACTCTGGGTAAGCTCCAGAATAACCAGCTTAAATTTAAGCTTTTTCTGGACAGGGCTTCAGATCAGAACGAGGAGTTTGAGAGATTGATCCAGCTCGTGAAGACCTTGGGGATTAAGATGTTGAATGACTTTGACAAAGCCTTATGGTCCGCAGATAAAGCCACCATGCATTTAGAATTTCTTTCTGCAGGAATCGAGGTTCCATATACCCTGATTCTTTCCCCTTTTGAGCAGGAGCCTGACTTAAGGGTGGAGAACTTAGAGAAAGTTGGAATCCCCTTTGTATTGAAACCCGCTCACGGCGGCAGCGGCGAAGGCGTGGTGATGGATGCAAAGGGGATCGAGGATATAATAAAAGCCCGGGAGGAGTTCTGGGAGGATAAATATCTGATCCAGCAAAAGATCAACCCCACAGAGATTTCAGGGAAAAGGGGCTGGTTCAGGGTTTTTTATTCCTGTGGAAATGTTGCCATCTGCTGGTGGAACGACTTGACCAGACTCTCAGAGTCATTTTTCCCTGAACAGATAGATGAGAAAATCTACAGAGGCATAGAGGACCTGACCATAAAGATCGCCGGGGTCTGCGGGCTTGACCTTTTCTCCACCGAGATAGCCCTGACCGAAAATAACAAATTGGTAGTGGTCGATTATGTGAATGACCAGTGCGACTTAAGAAAAAAATCATCTCATTATGACGGCATCCCGGATGAAGTAGTGCAAAAGGTGCTTACGTCTCTGGTTGAGTATGTCTATGCCTACG
>MEWM01000031.1:10584-11612 GCA_001775355.1 candidate division Zixibacteria bacterium RBG_16_43_9
AATGATTTATTTCGGTAGGAAGGTGAGCAAAATATGGAAATCAGGGCAGATATCATCAAGGGAGATTGCAGGGAAGAACTAAAAAAGCTGAAAGACGATTCAATTGACCTGATTTTCACCTCCCCTCCCTATGCGGATAGAAGAAAAAATACCTACGGGGGTATCCATCCTGATAAATACGTTGAATGGTTTTTGCCAATTTCCAGGGAACTACTACGAGTTTTGAGACCAACCGGTACTTTCATATTAAATATCAAAGAAAAAACGATTGACGGAGAACGTCATACTTACGTCATTGAGCTGATCCTGGAGATGAGAAAGCAGGGTTGGATCTGGACTGAGGAATTTATCTGGCATAAAAAGAACTGCTATCCGGGGAAATGGCCTAATAGATTTCGGGACGCCTGGGAGCGACTGCTGCAGTTCAATAAATCTAAGAAATTTAATATGAACCAGGAAGAAGTAATGGTTCCTATGGGCGATTGGAAAGAGGCGAGGTTAAGGAAACTTAGTGAAAGGGATAAAATTCGAGACATTTCGAGGGTGGGCAGTGGCTTCGGGAAGAATATTTCTAAGTGGATTGGTCGTGAGATGGCTTATCCTACCAACGTGCTACACTTAGCTACCGAGTGTGCAAACAGGAATCATAGCGCGGCTTTCCCTGAAGCACTTCCTGAGTGGTTCATCAAATTATTTACCAAGCCAGGTGATTTGGTTTTGGATCCGTTTATGGGATCTGGAACAACTATCAGAGTCGCCCAAAGAATGCAAAGAAATGCTGTAGGCATTGAGATTCTTCCGGAATACTGTAAAATGGTTGAAAAACAGATAATACCAGCGTATAATTTATTATTCGAGAAAAAAGGTAAATATGAGACCAATAGAAATCAGTGAAGTCAGAGAATATGTAGAAAAAAATATTGGCAGTTTTCATAAGAAGAGGCTTGCAAGCCTTGAACAACTCGAATTAAGCATAATTCTGAAACGCAAAAATCCTTATTTATTTAAAGCAAAAAATATATTAACAG
>MEWM01000031.1:11725-11983 GCA_001775355.1 candidate division Zixibacteria bacterium RBG_16_43_9
AAGGCGCAGATTTAGAATTTGAGAAAGACAATATTATTTATGTCGTTTCAATAAAATCCGGACCAAACTGGGGTAACAGTCGTCAGATAGCTAGGATGAGAGATGATTTCAAAAAAGCAAAGAGAATTTTAAGGAGTAATATATCCCAAAAGAATATTGTAGCTATTAACGGCTGTTGCTACGGAAGAGAAAAGAAATCTGACAAAGGAGATTATTTAAAATATTGTGGTCAAAAATTTTGGGAATTTATATCTGGAA
>MEWM01000031.1:12042-12561 GCA_001775355.1 candidate division Zixibacteria bacterium RBG_16_43_9
GAAGAATTTTTTGTGGGTTATTCTCAAATATTTAACTAATTTACGATTGCATTTGCACATGAATTTTGTGTAGATGGCAAGATAAAATGGGAAGTTTTGGTAATGTACAATTCTTCAAAAGAAGAACCGAAACCAGTAAAATAGCTGGGGCTTGGACTCACAAGAATTCCTTTTAGTGAAGGGACTTAATTACGTGCTTCGGGGGTTTCGTCTTTTAGAGATATCATTTATCTATTGTATGGTGCTTTTGAAACGATGCTAAGATTTTCATGAACAGAGACTTATAGGATTTTCAATGATGAAAGAAAAACTTCTAAAAAGCATCTCCGGCATACGAGGAATAGTAGGAAAGACTTTCACCGCATCAGAGGTCTTGAAATTTTCCTCTGCTTTTGGCAACTACTGCAAGGGCGGAAAAGTTGTATTGGGCAGGGATACACGCAAGTCTGGTGAGGTCTTTAATGGAACTGTTTTATCCGGTCTTCTTTGTACTGGATGTGAAGTAATAGATTTGGGCGT
>MEWM01000031.1:12567-15482 GCA_001775355.1 candidate division Zixibacteria bacterium RBG_16_43_9
GACTCCGACTGTAGGGATTGCCGTTAAAGGGCTGAAAGCTAAGGGCGGGATAATGATAACTGCCAGCCACAACCCTGCTGAGTGGAACGGGCTGAAATTTTTTAACTCCGATGGGATATTCTTAGATGAGAAAGAAGGTAAAAAGCTTTTTTCTTTAGCTGAAAAAGAGATAAGTTATTCAGATTGGGATTCCTTAGGCAAGGTCAGGCTGGATCAAAGCTGGATTGAGAAACATATCCAGAGGATTTTGAATCTGTCTTTTATCGACAAAAATAAGATTAAAAAGAGAAATTTCAAGGTTGTTCTCGACTGCAATAACGGAGCAGGTTCAAGAATCGCTCCTTCCCTTCTTAGAGAATTAGGATGCAACCTAATCGAGCTGAACTGTGGTTTGAGCGGAGACTTTATTCATCGGCCTGAGCCGGTGCCTGAGAATTTAGATTTGCTTTGCAGAAAAGTCAAGCAGGCAAAAGCAGATTTAGGTTTTGCCTGCGATCCGGATGCGGACAGGCTGGCTATAGTTTCAGAGAAAGGTATTCCCTTAGGTGAGGAGTACACCTTAGCTTTATGCGTCGACTTTGTTCTGAGCAAAAGGCTTTCGGACGTAGGTATAAACGTCTCCACTTCAAAGGTCATCGAGGATATCGCCAGAAAATACGGAGTCAAGGTTTTTCGTAGTAAAGTAGGAGAGGTATACGTGGTCTCCCTTTTGAAAAAGATAAAAGGAATCATTGGCGGCGAGGGAAACGGAGGGGTAATTCTGCCTGAAAACCATTATGGCAGAGATGCTCAGGTCGGTATGGCTTTGATCTTGCAGTATTTGGCTGAATCAGACAAAAGGATAAGCCAGTTGAAAGAGAGTCTACCCCAATATTATATTCAAAAGGATAAGATGAAGCTTTCAGGTGATTTCGATGCAAAGATGAGAAGATATTTGAGAAAATTCAGGCCGGCGAAAATAAATAATCTGGACGGAGTGAAAATAGAGTTTGAAAATTCCTGGATCAATATACGTAAATCAAATACCGAGCCAATCATCAGGGTGATGGCTGAAGCTAAAAGTCAAAAAGAAGCAGAAAGGTTAGTTTTAGAGGCGAAAAAGGATTTGTGTTAGAGAATTCAATCTCGCGTAGCAGAGGTTTTAAACCTCTGCTCTGCCGAGCCCTGAAGGCTCGGCTACGCGTCTTAAATTTGCAGGGCTGGTCCCCGCAATATGCGGGATGCCTACGATCAACGACTCATAGATCTTTCGTAGGGCGGGCACCTTTGCCCGCCAAATTTCTTTTGACACAGGGTCTAAAGTTTATTATTATCGATTAAGAAGAACTCAGGAGGAGCTATGTGCGGGATCGTTGGATATGTAGGTGACAAACCAGCAGTACCAATCCTTTTAGAGGGGTTAAAAAGGTTAGAGTACCGGGGGTACGATTCTGCCGGCATAGCTGTTTTAGAGGATCAAGGTATAATCTTAGAGAAGTGCGCTGGGAAAGTCTCCGCCTTAGAAAACATTTTAAAGGGAAAAAGTTTTCAGAGCACTAACGGCATAGCTCATACCCGCTGGGCAACCCATGGAGAGCCAACTGATATTAACGCCCATCCACATTTGGATTGCAAAAAAAAGATTGCGGTAGTTCATAACGGAATCATCGAGAACTATAGAAGTTTAAGAGAGGTCTTATCCAACAAAGGACACATATTCACTTCAGATACAGATACTGAGGTCTTAGCCCATCTGATAGAGGAGTATTATGAGGGAGACTTAGTAGAAGCTGTCAGAACTGCCTTGTCCCAGGTAGAAGGAACTTACGGGATAGCAGTTGTCTGTAAGGATAATCCGGAGGAGATCGTAGCAGCCAGGCACGGCAGCCCACTGGTCATCGGCAGAGGACAGGGGGAGAACTTAGTGGCTTCAGACTGCTCAGCGATTATCAGACATACCAATCAGGTAGTTTATCTGGAGGATCATGAGATTGCATCTGTAACCCGGGAAGGATTCTCTATTTCCACCATAGATAAAGCTGAAGTAACCCCTCATGTGCAGGAAATTTCCTGGACCCTGGATCAGATTGAAAAGGGAGGATTCCCTCATTTTATGTTAAAGGAGATCCATGAGCAGCCCCTGACTTTGCAGAATGCTATGAGGGGAAGGTTGAATTATGACGAGGGGATCTCCCGTCTGAATGGTCTGAACCTTCAATATGAGGAGCTTCACCATATAAATAGAGTCATCCTGACTGCCTGCGGCACCTCCTGGCATGCCGCTTTGATTGGAGAATACTTGATAGAGGATTTTGCTTCCATACCAGTCGAGGTGGAATATGCCTCGGAGTTCAGGTATAGGAGCCCGATTATTCAGGATGGAACTGTAGTTTTTGTGATAAGCCAGTCCGGCGAAACTGCAGATACTTTAGCGGCTATGAAGGAGGCAATCAGGAAAGGGGCAACTGTTTTGGGAATTTGCAACGTGGTAGGCTCAACCATTGCCCGGGAGACTGATGGAGGAGTCTATATCCACGCTGGACCTGAGATTGGAGTTGCCTCTACCAAGGCTTTTACCTCCCAGATCATGGTTTTAACTTTGATCTCCCTGCTTTTGGGCAGGATGAGGACCCTTTCTTTAGAAAAAGGAAGAGGGGTGATCGATGCTCTCAAGAAAATCCCGGAACAGGTCGAATCTCTTCTGAAAAATGATTCCTACATAAAGGAGATCGCCAGAGAATATTATAAGAAGAACAATTTCCTGTATTTGGGACGGGGCATCAACTATCCTGTGGCTCTTGAAGGTGCTTTGAAGTTAAAAGAGATTTCCTATATCCATGCGGAGGGTTACCCAGCCGCAGAGATGAAGCATGGTCCTATAGCTTTAATCGATGAGAATATGCCAGTGGTGGTGATAGCTATAAAGGACAACGTGT
>MEWM01000031.1:15626-15692 GCA_001775355.1 candidate division Zixibacteria bacterium RBG_16_43_9
TTTTGAACATTATCCCTCTCCAGCTTTTAGCCTACCATATGGCAGTCCTGCGCGGCTGTAATGTTG
>MEWM01000031.1:15763-15855 GCA_001775355.1 candidate division Zixibacteria bacterium RBG_16_43_9
AGGGAAATAAAAGGTTCAAACGTTTAAAGGCTCAAAAGCTCAAGGGAAAAAATCGTAGGGCAAGGCTTCAGCCTTGCGATAAAATGCAGATG
>MEWM01000032.1:0-6356 GCA_001775355.1 candidate division Zixibacteria bacterium RBG_16_43_9
AGTTCCGGGAATCGGGCGATCCTTATATTCAACACTGTCTGGAAGTAGCTTTCATCTTAGCTGAACAGCACCTGGATACAGCTACAATTGCCGCCGGCATGATCCACGATGTTCTGGAAGAAACAGACATAACCCTTGAAACCATAAAGCAGGAGTTCGGCGAAGAGATCGCCAGGTTAGTGGATGGGGTGACTAAAATCGGAGAACTGCATTTCGAAAGTGCAGAAGAAGAACAGGCAGAATATTACCGCAAGATGCTTCTTTCCATGGCTAAGGATATCCGGGTGATAATTATAAAATTAGCAGACAGGCTGCATAATATGCGCACCCTGGGGGCTCTGCCCGGTGAAAGACAGTTAAGGATTGCTCAGGAAACTAAAGAAGTCTATGCACCTTTAGCCCATCGATTTGGTATGGCAATGATAAAAACGGAGCTGGAGGATCTCTCCTTCAGATTTTTAGAGCCGGAAGCGTATGCTGAACTTCAGAAAAAGATAAATGAGAAAAAAGAGGAGAGGGAAGAATATATCCAGGAGGTGGCAAAGCCTTTAAAAGCTGAGCTGGAAAATAATGAAATAAAGGCGGAGATTACCGGTAGGGCAAAGCATTTAGCCAGTATCTATTACAAGCTTAGAGATCGGGATAAGCCTTTGGAGGAGATCTTTGACCTTTTCGCCATCCGGGTGATGGTGGACACAGTAGGCGAATGTTACCAGGCATTAGGCATAATTCACAGCCTGTGGACTCCAATGGCCGAAAGGTTCAGGGATTACATCGCTACTCCAAAAAGGAATATGTACCAGTCTCTGCACACCACAATCATCGGCCCAAGAGGGAGAATGGTCGAAATCCAGATCAGGACCCATCAGATGCACCACACGGCTGAATACGGTATTGCAGCTCACTGGCTTTACAAGGAAGGCAGAAAAGAGTTAGACGAATCAGACAAGCAGATGATCTGGCTGAGAGAGGTTTTAGAGTGGCAAAGAGAACTTTCTTCTCCGTCAGAGTTCTTAGAGTATCTGAAGATAGACCTGTTTCAGGATGACGTTTTCGTTTTTACGCCGAGAGGGGAGTTAAAACAGCTGCCCAAAGGCTCTACCCCGCTTGATTTCGCCTATGCGGTTCATACCGACGTGGGGAGTCACTGCACCGGCGCCAGGGTGAATGATAAGATGGTCCCTTTGAGCACGGTTCTTGCAAGTGGAGACCGGGTGGAGATAATCACCTCTTCTCACCAGGTTCCAACCCCGGACTGGCTGAAGATTGTCAAGACCACTAAAGCCCGCAGTAAGATCAGGCACTTTCTAAAGCAAAGGGAATATGAAGAGAGTTTGAATTTAGGAAAGGAACTTCTGGAAAAGGAGTTTAAAAAGCATAATCTCAAGATGATGGGAGAGCATGAGCTGACTGATTTAGCTATGAGGTTAAACTTATCCTCCTCTGAGGCGCTCCTTTCAGCCCTGGGAAACGGAAGCCTTTCGATGAAGCAGGTTTTGTCAGAGATCTTGCCAGAGGTGCCAGCTCAGCCTTTGAAAGAGGGTTTGATTCAGAAATTCGTAGATAAAGCCAGGGGAAGAAGTGGCATTAGAATCCAGGGTTTGGGCAGTCTCCTGTTCAGGTTTGCTCAATGCTGCCAGCCGGTGCCGGGTGAGAGGATAATAGGTTTTATCACCCGGGGCAGAGGAGTCTCAGTTCACCGGGCTGATTGTCTGAACGCCCTGCAGATGATGGTGGAGAGCGACAGGAAGGTGGAAGTGGAATGGGACGTGGATAAAGACCAGTCCTTCATCGTGAGGTTAGCGATATTGGTGGAGGATAGAAAAAACATATTGAAGGATATTACTGCAGCCATAGCAGATGCTGATACTAACGTGCGTGGAGCTGAGATCAAACCAGGACAGGCAGCCACAATCGGTAATTTCATCATAGAGGTCAAGAATTTAAGACACCTGAACCGGGCGATCAAGAGGATAAAAAGAGTAAAAGGGGTAATCGAGGTGGAGAGAACTAAAGGTGTGGAAATAGAGGAAGGGAAAACCGGATGAAATCGATTTCAGAATTAAAAGAAAATATAATAGTTGAAGAAAAAAAGGAGTTGAAATATCTGAAGTTTTCTCCCTTAGAGAAGTTTGGATTTATCAGGCATGGTTTTATTCTGGGGGAAAAGGATGGAACCGGGATTAATTCTTCAGATATTCCAGAGCTGATCTCCATTGCCTCAGGTATCCCTGAAGAAAAATTCAGAGTCGTGATCCCGAAACAGGTTCACCAGGTTCAGGTTTTAAGCTTCAAAGAGAAAATGCAGGAAAAGATTATTCAAATGGAGGGTGATGCTCTGCTGACTGATCAGGATAACCTTTTTCTGATAATCCAGGTGGCTGACTGTCTCCCGGTTTTCTTAGCTGATCCAGTAACCGAAATCGTGGGATTAGCCCATATCGGCTGGAGAGGTGCTCTTTCAGGTATAGCTGAAGAGGTAATTCAAAAATCCAAAATAAATTTTAAATCAAAACCTGCTGACCTGAATTTAGTTTTGGGACCTTCCATCGGGAAGTGCTGCTACAAAATCTCAGGCAGCCTTGCAGTTCTATTTGATGAAAAATATGTTGACAAAAGAGGAACAAAGAATTATTTAGACCTTGGTCACTTCGTCAAAGATGAATTTTTGAAAGCAGGAGTGAAAGAAGAAAATATTTTCGTTTCCGGAGAATGCACTTTTTGTGGAGATCAAAGATATCAATCTTATAGAAAGGATAAGGAAAAAGCTGGCAGGATGATTGCTTTTATCGGCAAAGTAATGGGGAAACCTGGTTAAAGCCAGTAAGGAAACTGTCATGCTGAGTCCGCCGAAGGCGAGACGAAGCATCTACAAGGCTACAAAAAAGCAGATTCTTCGCCCGTAGGGCTCAGAATGACGTTTATTGAACGCTCTAACCTCGAAGGGTGGCATCCCCAATCTTGATTGGGGATGTATTTCCCCTTGAGTATTAGTGAGATTTTCTGATGTGGCGGAGCCTATTAGGGTGGCCCTCAGGTCCCCTGACCTGATTCGCCAGAGGCGAACCAGGTCGGGGGACGTGGCAAGCACTGGAAAAGATTTTGAAAAATAGTTAATAATTGTTTTTCTAATTTCCGATAATATTAAATAATAGGTTGTGAAACCAAAAAAAAGGAGGAAAGATGAAAAAGGTCTTGATTTTACTCGGTGTGCTGGTGGTTTTGTCTTCGCCGGTCTATGCTATCACAGGAGTAGGGATTGGGGTTAGGGGTGGATTTGTTTCGAACTATACTAATCCCGGACTGGATAATTCCACCTTTAGTCTGGACTTAAAACAGATGCCGATGGTAGGTGGGCATGTGGTGATCGGATTTCTACCGGTAATCGATTTGGAAGGTTCGGCTGAGATGGCTTGGAAGAAAAAGAGTTTCACCTACGGTAGCTCTTCAGGTGATCTCACCTTAAGGGATTTTTCTCTGAATGTGACAGCAAAATATAAATTCAATATGATGCCGGTGATCAAGCCTTACATCGGAGCCGGACTGGGCTGGCACTGGCTGTCCTATTCTTTTTCTCTGGGTTCGGGTGGCACCGTAGAAGTACCGGTAGATGAGAATAGATTGGGTTATCATGGAGTAGCAGGAATCGCTCTTAAATTGCCGGCTCTACCACTCGAGTTCTTCGCTGAGGGCAGGTATACCCATATCATGACCAAACAGGAGAAGTTCGACACCAAAGCAACCCATTACACAACTATCTTAGGCGGAGTGACATTAGGATTTTAAAGGGAGTTTTTCGTAGTGCGACCCTTTCAGGGTCGCCTGATTCAGGATAATAGAAGAAGGAGAAAAGCCCCCGTAAGGGGGCTTTTTCATTGGTAGAACAGACATCCTGTCTGTTTCTTATGGTCAGGCAGGAATGCCTGACCTACCGCGAGCAACTCCATCACTACCGTGAAAATCCAAAAAACGGTTGACTTTCAAGGGGTTGCTGATTAAATTAAGTGAAAATTTTAACAAGGTCTCTATATGATCAGAATGAAAATTATCAAGCCTTTAAAAGAGACTCTCCACCGCATCTACCTCAAGGGGATGACTTAAATTTCACCTCATTCAAACTCTTTCATTTTAAGGAGTAGTATAAAAAAACTTAGCATCTAGAAATGTAGCGTCCCGCAAGATGTGGGACGTAAGGGACCTCTCCCTAACCCTCTCCTAAAAGGAGAGGGGAAAAGATGGTCATTGACTCTAACAAGAATATGATTTTTAAAATGTAACTGAAAGGAAATTAAATGGTTAATAAAAAAATGCCTCATATTGGTACAAAACTTCCGGGTCCCAAGAGCAAAAAGCTCATAAATAAGGATGAAAAATTCGTCTCCCAATCTTATACCAGGGCTTACCCGGCAGTCATCGATCATGCCAAAGGTGCTTATATTTTCGATTCGGATGGAAATTCATACATCGATTTTCACGCTGGAATCGGAGTCTGCGCCACTGGCAACTGCCATCCGGAAGTAGTAGCAGTAGTCAAAAAGCAGGCTGAAAAAGCTATTCATATTGCCAGCGCAGATTTTTATCATCCTCTGGTCGGAAAGCTGGCAGAGAAATTAGGGGAGATCACACCTGGAGCTAAAGAGAAAAGGGTTTTCTTTGGCAATTCAGGCACTGAGGCGGTCGAGTGCGCCTTGAAATTAGCCCGGTATAATAAAAGAAAGCCAAGGATGATTGCTTTCATCGGCGGTTTTCACGGTAGAACCATGGGTTCTTTGTCTTTGACTTGCAGTAAAATCAACCAGAGAAAATATTTTGCACCGATGCTGCCTGAAGTCACTCACGTTCCTTATGCCTATTGCTACCGGTGTCCATTTAATTTAGAATATGGGAGTTGCGATATCGCCTGCGTTAAATTTATCGATGAGGTCATCCTGCAGAAGGTTGCACCAGCAGAGGATGTGGCAGCCATATTCGTGGAGGCGATTCAGGGAGAAGGCGGGTATATCGTGCCTCCAGTAGAATTTCACCCGAGGTTGAAAAAAGTCGCAGAGAAATATGGAATCTATTACGTGGTGGATGAAGTTCAGTCGGGAATGGGAAGGACTGGCAAGATGTTTGCCATCGAGCACTGGGGCGTTGTGCCGGATATTATCACAGTAGCCAAAGCTTTAGCCTCAGGTATGCCTATTGGAGCCTGCATCGCACCGAAGAAACTGATGACCTGGGTGCCAGGTGCTCATTCCACTACCTTTGGAGGTAACCCGATAGCTTGTGCCGCGGCACTCAAAACCATCGAGCTATTGGAAAACGGTCTGATGAAGAATGCCGAGAAGATGGGGAAATATATTATGCCTCGCCTGAAAAAAATGTGGGAGGATTTCGACATAATCGGAGATGTGCGGGGTAAAGGGTTGATGATCGGCATAGAATTTGTCAAGGATAAAAAGAGCAAAAAGCCTGCAAGCGATTATTCCAATGAGGTGGAACAGCAGTGTTTCAGAAATGGTCTGATGCTTTTGACCTGCGGCCCGAACGGTGTTAGGTTTATTCCGCCTCTGATTATCGACGAGGAGATAGCGGACAAGGCCCTAAAGATTTTTGAAAAGGTGGTAAAGAATATTGCCGGAAGAAAGAAAAGGTAGCGCGTTGGGGCAGACTTTATGTCCACCCGAAGCCGCTATTGTCATTCTGAGTCCCCGCAGGGGACGAAGAATCTCGTTCAAAGTCATTTTTGACAGATTCTTCGGTCGTCCCCGTAGGGACTCCCTCAGAATGACAGAAGATGAACTGCCTATATGTCATTCTGAGTCCGCCGAAGGCGAGACGAAGAATCTTTAGATGCTTCGCTTCGCTCAGCGTGACAGCGAAAGATGCGTAGGGGTGGAGCTTGACTCCACCCTCAGTCAGATTAAGAACCGGAGCATAGTGTGAGATTTTACGAATTCGAGGCAAAAAAGCTTTTCTCTAAAGCCGGGATTCCGATTCCTCAAGGAGAATTAGTCAAATCTCCTGAGGAGGCAAAAGCTTTTGCCGAAAAATTAGGCAAACCTGTGGTCCTCAAAGCTCAAATACTTTCCGGAGGAAGAGGAAAGGCTGGCGGGATAAAGTTTGCTCAAAATCCTTTAGAAGTTGAAAGGAAAGTTTCCGAGCTTCTCTCTTTGAAAATCAAAGGTTTTCCGGTTGAGATGGTTCTGGCAGAAGAAAAAGTTGAGCTTGACAAGGAGCTTTATCTCGGCGTGACTATCGACAGGGTGAATTATAAACTGGTTATCATTGCCTGCACAGAAGGCGGGATGGAGATTGAGGAAGTGGCAAAGAAGTCTCCTGAAAAGGTCAGAAAACTTAATCTGGATATCGAT
>MEWM01000032.1:6371-11876 GCA_001775355.1 candidate division Zixibacteria bacterium RBG_16_43_9
TGGCCAAGTGGTTAGGTGTGAAAGGAGACCAGATAAGGAATGTGGGGAGCATCATCTCCACTCTGTTCAAAGTTTTCAAAAGCTATGATGCCAAATTGGTGGAGATTAATCCTCTGATTTTGACCAAAGACGGAAAATATATCGCCTGTGATGCGAGGATGAGTGTGGATGACGATGCTTTGTTCCGGCATAAGGAGCTTTCCGAGATGGGGATTGAGAAAAGGCACGAAGAAGGGGAGATGACCGAAAGGGAGAAGAAAGCAAGGGAGTGGGAGATACCTTATTTAGATTTGGATGGGAACATAGGGATGTTTCCTGGTGGTGCAGGTTTCGGGATTATGGGGAATGATTTCATCCATTATTTCGGCGGGAAACCTGCCAATTTTATGGACTCAGGCGGAGGTCCAACTCCTGAAAGGTTAGCCAAGATGTTAATTCTTTTGGATGAAAACCCGCAGGTCAAAGCAATCTTCGGAGCAAGATTTGGTGGCATCTCCCGCTGTGATGATTTCGCTAAAGGCGTGGTTATTTTTCTTAAGGAGCATGGCCTTTCCAAACCAATGGTCTTAAGAATGACCGGAAATATGTGGAAAGAAGGTCTGGAGATATTCGAGCAGGCAAAAAAGGAAAATCCGGAGATTTTCAAAAATATCGAGATTTACGGTATTGAGACACCAATTGAGGAAATTGCCAAAAGAGCTGTAGAGCTGGTAAAGAACAACTAAGTGACTTGACTGTCATTCTGAGTCCGCAGGACGAAGAATCTATCTTGCAGAGGACTGCAGATGCTTCGCTGTGCTCAGCATGACAAGCATATAGATCTCGTAGGGGCGGGGCTTGTTGAGCTTAGCGAAATCCCGCACCTGCGGGGTCCCCGCCCGCAAATGAGACGTAGCGTCGGGCTTTACGCCCGACGTTAAAAGGTCGTAGGACAAGAGCGACCCTTTAGGGTCGCAAGGAAACATGTAGCGGAGGTCTTCAGACCTCCATATTACGGAGTGCATCAGCTTGTCGAATTTAACCTTGAGGCTGATGAGACAGATCGTAGCGTCCGACGTTTCTGTCGAACGGGAATGACTCTATGTGCAATTTACTTATTTTAGATCCCGTCTGGGTTTCTTCAATTGCAGCAGCGATAGCGGCGATTGCAGCTGTTGTGTATGCTTATTTTACAGGGAAGCTTATTAAAGAGATGAGAGAGGATAGAAAATTGGCATATAGGCCTATTATCAAAGCAATTCTCATCGGCGACTTTTATCCTGACAGACTTAAGTTCGAAATCAAGAATGCGGGAAAAGGTCCAGCTCTAAATCTAGAATTTAACTGTAAAGATAGTGATGAAGGTCGGTGGAAAGTTGAGAAAAAGACATTACCAATCGGAAGTTTAGAAAAGTCCGAAGTGATCTTTCTCACTGAAACAGATTCGTTTAAACCAGGTGAAGAAATATTTCTTGAAGTTGAGTACTCAGACATCTTAGATAAGACTTATAAAGATCGGTTGTTGACCTTGAAAACAATTGAGGTAATAAACACCATTGGCGTAACCAAAAAATAATGATGAAAATTGAAGACCAATTATGACAAAGAAGTTCAAAGTAGTTGTTGCATTAACTGAAAGAGAAAAAGATTTCCAAGCCTTTTCTGAGGTTCTGTCTTCATCACCTCGATTGATGAGTAGAGTCGAGTTGATCCGTTCTCAAAACAAGGAACATCTCAGGGAATTGCTTCCTCAGACTGATATTCTCATCTCCTTTTCAATTACTCCGGAGAACTTCCAGAGAGCAAAAAATCTCAAATGGATTCATCTGGCAGTTGCGGGAGTGGATGAATCGATTTTTCCCGAGCTTCTGAAGAGTAAAGTAATAATTACTGCCTGCAAAGGTATCCACAGCCATACTATTTCAGAGCATATCCTGGGGATGATTCTGTGTTTCGCTAAGGGAATTCATTTAAGCACCCTTCGTCAAATGCAGAAAAATTGGGCTTTTACTGAAGTGATGAAGCAAAGGTTCGAATTGAAAGGAAAGACCTTAGGAATTATCGGCCTGGGCGGGATTGGATTGGAACTGGCAAGGAAAAGTAAATGTTTGGGGATGCAGGTAATCGGGATGAAAAACAGATTGAAAAAGGGTGAAAAGATTAGATCTGTTGACAGAATTATCCCCAAGGAGAAGTTGCCTGAGCTTTTAAGTCAATCCGATTTTGTGGCTCTGACCCTACCTCTGACTGAAAAGACTTTTCATCTAATTGGTGAAAAAGAATTGTCTCAAATGAAAAGCACCGCTTATATTATAAATACCTCCAGAGGGAAGATTATTGATGAGAAAGCTTTAATTGATGCCCTGGAGAACAAAAGGATTGCTGGCGCAGGTTTGGATGTTTTCGAGGAAGAACCTTTAAGCCCGAACAGCAGATTGTATGATTTAGAAAATGTGATAATCACTCCGCATGTGGCTGGAACGATGACAGATTACTTCCAAAAAGTCGCACAGATTTTTAATGAAAATCTGAAAAGATATTTAAGCGGAAAGAAGATAATCAATCTGGTGGATAAAAAATTAGGTTATTAAAAGAAAATGTCGAATGACGGATGACGAATAACGGATAAAAGGAAAGGATATGAAATGTAGCGTCGGGCTTTATGCCCGACGTGTATGCACGGTAGGTCAGACATTCTTGTGGCTACGTGGCTACGCCTCCGTAGGACAGGCTTCGCTCTCTGACCATGGAGATGAACAGACAAAAATGTCTGTTCTACCGAGGAAATAGTCTCAGGTTTTATATCCGGCGAACATAGCAAAAAAATACAAAGGTAAAAATGGCAATACTCGTTGACAAAAACAGTAAAGTGATAGTTCAAGGGATTACCGGTGGTGCAGGCAGGTTTCATACTGAAAGGATGCTTAAATACGGCACCAGAATTGTGGCTGGCACTTCTCCTGGGAAAGGCGGGGAAAAAGTTTTTGGACTACCGGTTTACGATACAGTGGAAGAATGCGTGAAGAATCACCAGGCTGATACCTCGGTAATCTTTTTACCAGCCCAGTTTGTCTTAGAAGCCTGCGTGGAGGCAATCTATGCAGGAATCAAACTTGTCGTAGTTATTCCAGAGCACATTCCTATTTTCGATATGATGCAGATAAGAAAAGAGGCTTTAAAACATAATGCTTTAGTGATCGGCGGGAATACCGCTGGGATAATCACGCCAGGCGAGGCTAATTTAGGCATAATGCCGGATATCGCTTTTTCTCCTGGCAGAATTGGAACAGTTTCCCGCTCTGGTTCTCTGACCTACTATGTGGCTGATGCCTTAACCCGCACTGGCTATGGCGAGACAACCTGCATAGGTTTGGGTGGTGACCCGGTCTTAGGAACGACTTTTGACGAAATCCTCTGGCTCTTCGAGAAGGACGAGAAAACCAAAGCTATCGTTCTCGTAGGAGAAATTGGAGGCGTATATGAGGAGAAAGCAAAGGAGACAATTAACAAGATGAAGAAGCCGGTCATTGCAATGGTGGGGGGTCTTTTTGCTCCGCCCGGCAAAAGAATGGGTCATGCCGGAGCAATAGTGGAAGGAGAGATGGGCACAGCTCAATCCAAACTGAAAGCCTTAGAAGAAGGCGGCGCCTACATTGCCAGGACTTTTCTGGATATACCGGAGATTTTAAAGAAATTGGGAATTTAATGTAGCGGAGGTCTTCAGACCTCCAGTTGGATGGCTCTGTCATTCTGAGGGAGTCCGGCCAAAGGCGGGACGACAGAAGAATCTGTGAAGGTTGCATAGAAAAGATTCTTCGTCCTACGGACTCAGAATGACATCGAAAACTTTTTCGATAATCCATGAATGAAATCTTAGTTAAAGTCTATCGAGGTAATACAGTCGAAAGCATTCACTGCGGCTCTGGGGCAGTGGTGGATTCAAAGGGTAAACTGGTTTACTCCTTCGGTGACCCTTACTTTGTAACCTATCTGCGCTCGTCTGCCAAGCCCTTTCAGGTCATTCCCCTCATTACTTCTGGTGCAGCCAAGAAATTCGGACTATCTCAAAAAGAGATCGCCATAATCTCAGGCTCGCATAACGGTCAGAAGATTCATACTGATACAGTAAAAAGTATTCTTAAAAAAATTGGTCTTTCAGAAAAAAATCTCCAGTGCGGGGTGCATATCCCTCACTATTATACTGCTAATAACATAATCCCTCCTCGCAATAAAAAGTTCACCCAGGTCAATCACAATTGCTCTGGAAAGCATGCCGGGATGTTGGGTCTGTGTGTCTACTTCGGATGGGACATCAAGAATTATCGTGACAAGAACCATCCAGTCCAGAAGATGATTTTAAAAGCAATTTCAGAGATATGCCAGTACCCGGAAAAGAAGATCGGGATGGGGATAGATGGGTGCGGGGTGCCGGTTCATGCGATGCCTCTTTACAATATGGCGCTTGGCTTTTCCAATCTTGTAAATTACAACTCAGAGGACGACAATACTGCAGAAGCTTATAAGCTCATAGTTGATTCTATGAAAAAATATCCGGAGATGGTTTCAGGCGAAGGCAGGCTGGATTTGAGCCTGGCTATGGCTTCAAAGAATAATATATTAGCCAAGGCGGGAGGGGAAGCTTTGAGCTGCTCCGGGATTTTAAGTAAAGGATGGGGGATGGCGGTCAAAATCGCTGACGGCGGTCAAAGGGCAATTGGTCCAGCAGTAATCGAAACCTTAAGGCAGATGGGCTTGCTAAATCAAAAACAGATTTCTGAGGTGAACAAATTCTCCCATCCAATCATCAGGAATTTTAGAGGGGATGAGGTGGGATTTGTCAAAGCAGAGTTTGAACTAAATAATAATGATGAATGATGGATGACGAATGACTAATAAAAGAAAAATGAAAATAAAATAAAAAATTTAACCCCCGAAAATTTTATGAAAAAAGAAATCTTAAAAATCCTGCCAGAGATCAGAAAGATTAAAAATCAGGAGCTAAGAGAAAAGGTTATTTTAACCTGGGAAGAGGGGATAAGGTTGGGTGGTTGGGAGATGGAGGATTTGAAGAAAATACCGTTTACTCTTCTGATCGTTGATTCGAAAGTGAACTTGATAGAACACACCCGTGTGGTTACAACTACAGCCCTGAAGGTGGCGGAAACAGTTTCAAAGGCTTATAGTAATTCAGTCAAAATCGACAAAGATGTTTTGATTGCAGGGGGGATTCTGCACGATGTAGGGAAACTGCTGGAATACGCCAAAGTCAAGGGAAAGATAACCAAAAGCGATAGAGGCAAATTTCTGAGGCATCCCTTCTCAGGCGCAGCTTTAGCCTATAAATGCGGAGTTCCGGGTGAGGTCATTCATTTGATCGCAGCCCATTCACATGAAGGTGACCAGGGTTATCGCTCTATTGAAGCGATAATTATTCATCATGCGGACTTTATAAATTTTGAAGTGTTAGGTGGTAAGACGTAAGAAGTAAGACGTGAGACGGCGGATGTAGCGTCGGGCTTTATGCCC
>MEWM01000032.1:11927-15702 GCA_001775355.1 candidate division Zixibacteria bacterium RBG_16_43_9
ACCTCTCCTTATTTTTATTTTAGCTTTCGGGATAAGATTCATCTACCTCCTGGGCATAAGAAGGCTTCCTCTTTTCGATTTCCCTTTTGCTGATGCCCTTTTCAATTTAGATTGGGCAAAAGAGATAGTCTCAGGAAAGCTCTGGGCTAAAGCTCCTTTTTTTAGAGCTCCACTCTATCCTTTCTTTTTATCTTTTCTTATAAAAGTATTCGGAGAAAACTTGTATGTTTTGAGAATCATCCAGATGTTGTTTGGTTCTTTTAGCTGCGTTTTAATTTACCTGACAGGTAACAGGATTTTTAATTCAAAAGTAGCATTGCTCTCATCTATCTTCGCCTGCTTGTATGCTCCTTTAATCTATTTTGATTTAGAGTTTTTGGACACTTTCTTCATAATTTTTATGGACCTTCTTTTAATCTATCTCTTGCTCTTTGCTCAGAAAAAGCCATCGCCTTCTATATTATTCTTTAGCGGAATCATCCTGGGACTTTCGGCGATAGCTCGTCCGAACATCCTGCTGTTTGCCATTTTCGTTCCTTTATGGCTAATTTTTTATTTTCGGAAAGAGGTAAGTCTGAAAAAAATCTTCACTTTCATACTCTTCTTTGCCATCGGTCTTTTGCTGGTTGTCCTGCCAGTAACCCTGGTCAACTATTTTGCAGGAAAGGATTCTGTTTTGATTTCCTGGCAAGGGGGCATCAACTTCTATTTAGGGAATAATCCCCAGGCATCAGGGTATAAAGCTGTCGCACCTGGGATAAGGACGACCTGGTATGGGATTTATTATGATGGTATCAATTTGGCAGAAAAATTATCAGGCAGAAAACTCAAATTGTCAGAGACCTCCGATTTCTGGTTTAAACAGGGGTTCGATTTTATTTTTAGGGAGCCTTTTGCTGCCCTGAAACTCTATGCGAAAAAGATTACTCTTTTTTTAGGCGGGTATGAAATCTCCGAAAATCCGAATATTTATTTTTTCTGGTCTGATACACGAAATCTTTTAAAGCCCTTACTCTGGAAAAAACTCATCTCTTTTCCAGGCGGTATACTTCTTCCTTTAGCCTGGCTGGGGATTTTATTAGCCCTTAAAGAATGGAAAAAACTCTCCCTGGTTCTTGGATTTATCTTTACCTATATGGTTTCAGTAATACTTTTCTTCGTGAACACCAGGTTTCGTATCCCGGTAATCCCTTTTCTCCTGATTTTCTCTGCCTTTGCCATTTTCAAAATATTCGAGCAGAAAGAGATCAGAAAAAAGATTACGTTGATATTCATTAGCATCCTCTTTATTATCCTTGGAAACATCGACCTGACCAGTCAGATGGCTCCAGTGTATGAAGCCCAGTTTCACTATATTCTCGGGAATGCCTACTTAAAGGAAAACTCTTTTCAAAAAGCAGAAGATGAGTTCACGAAGTCGATTCAGATTTCAGAAGAACAGCCCAGGGGTTTCACCGGTTTAGGGGTTGTCCGCTATATGCAGGGGAACTACCCTGAGGCAGAAAGTCTGTTGAAAAAAGCCCTTCAGGTTGATTCAACCGAGGTATTTGCCTATCGCTACTTGGGAGACATTTACGCCAGAAGAGGAGAATATTTAAAAGCTCTGCAAGAATACCAGATGGCTTTAGCCTTGAATCCCGAGTACGGGGAGGCATATTTCGGGGCAGGATATGTCTACGCTAATTTAGGGGAATTGAAAAAAGCTGTTGAAATGTGGGAGAAAAGTTTAGTATATTCTCCTGATTTGCCCGGAACCAGACAGAATCTGGAAAGGGCAAGAAGATTGTTGAAAGAAAGCGAGAAGTAAGATGTTTAAAAAAGCAGGTAGCATGTAGCAAGGAGCAGGTAGCTAAGAACAGGTGATAGGTTATAGGTGGTGGGTTTTAGGGCCACCACCTACGACCTACTACCTATGACCTATTACCTACTGCCTATCACCTATAACCTAATTCCTCAGGAGGAAAAATGAGTTCGGTGAACAGAAAGATGCAAAGGAGACAGATAACGCTCACCACAGATGAATTGCCGAAAAGATGGTATAATATTCTACCGGATCTACCAGAGCCTCTGCCGCCGCCTAAAGATCCCGAAACCGGTGAATCCCGGTTAAAAGCGCTTCCGGAGATACTTTTAGCCGAGTGTCTCAAGCAGGAGTTCTCCACCGATAGATGGATCGATATACCGGATGAGCTTTTAAGCATCTATCAACAGGCTGGCAGGCCCAGGCCTTTGTTCAGGGCATTGAACTTGGAAAAAAGGTTAGGAACGCCTGCAAAGATGTATTATAAA
This sequence comes from candidate division Zixibacteria bacterium RBG_16_43_9, assembly GCA_001775355.1. GTDB lineage: Bacteria > Zixibacteria > MSB-5A5 > MSB-5A5 > RBG-16-43-9 > RBG-16-43-9. Next base: position 14,217 of record MEWM01000032.1, read on the forward strand.
AGCGAGTTTTACTCTCCCACAGGAAGTCATAAAGTCAACACTGCATTGGCACAGGCATTTTACGCCAGGGAGCAGGGTTTTGCAAGGCTGACCACTGAGACCGGAGCAGGTCAGTGGGGAACTGCCTTAGCTTACGCTGCCAGCTTAGCTAATTTAAAATGCACAGTTTATTGGGTGAGAGCTGTACATGACTGGAAAAATGACCGCCGGGGATTTATGCAGCTTTTTGGGGCAGAGGTGTATGCTTCTCCCAGCAACCTGACTGAGGTGGGAAGGAAATTATACGAGAAGGACCGTAACCATCCCGGCTCTTTAGGGATTGCAATCTCTGAGGGGATAGAAGATGCCAAGAAAGATAAAAATGCTATTTACTGTTTAGGCTCGGTTTTGAATCACGTGCTGATGCACCAGACCATAATCGGTCTGGAGACCCAGGCTCAGTTTGAAAAAATCGGCGAGTACCCGGATCTGGTCATCTCCTGTCTGGGCGGAGGAAGCAATTTCGGAGGGTTCGCCTTACCTTTTATGGGGGATGTATTGACGAAAGGGAAGAAGGTCAAGTTCATCGCTGCGCAAAGCCAGGCAGCGCCCAATCTGCAGGGAGAATATAAATACGATTTTGCAGACCACGGGGAACTGACTCCGCTTTTGAAAATGTATACGCTGGGCCATCAGACCAGTTTGCCTCCGATTAAGGGAGATGGCTTAAGATATCACGGCTGTTCACCCATCATAAGTTTGCTCCGGGATAAAGGGTATATCGATACAGTTGCTTATCCTCAGGATGAAAAGCAGGTGTTTGCCCATGCGAGGACTTTCATTCAGGCAGAAGGATTTTTGCCTGCACCGGAATCAGCTTACAGTATCGCCTGTGCCATTGATGAAGCTTTAAAGTGCAAACAAACCGGAGAAGAAAAAGTTATCGCGTTTAATATAAGCGGGCATGGGTTTATGGATATTCCGGGATACCGAGAGGTTTTAGGACTAAAATAAAGGTCAAAAGATCAGAAGAAAAAATGTAGCGGAGGTCTTCAGACCTCCATTGATATGATAAACGTGGAAGGCTAAAGCCTTCCGCTACAAAAAAATAAAATCTTTTCGTAGTGCGACCCTTTTCCTATTACGGATCCGTAGGATAGGGTCGCTGAGATTTCCGTCGGGTCAGGGGACCTGACAGGCACATTAAATAAGGCTTAAAAGCTCAAAGGCTCCAAGTTCAAACGTTGGGGAAAACCGTAGGGCAAGGCCTCAAGATCTTGAGACTTCAGCCGTGCGAAATAAGGTTATAAAATTTATGGGAATTAAAGGATAATCTTAAAGTAACACTTTAAGGAGAGAAAAGATGGTCAGGAAAATGATTTTAATAGTACTAACCGGTTTGCTCGTGCTAAATATCTGTCAAGGATTAGCCTTTGCTCAGGAAAAAGGAGAGGCAACAGCACAATCTCAAATTCAGGATGAGCAACAGAAAAAAGATAGGTTAGAC
>MEWM01000033.1:0-8078 GCA_001775355.1 candidate division Zixibacteria bacterium RBG_16_43_9
AGAACAACCCGGAGAACCCATCCTCTCCTAAAGTAAAATTGATTGCAGATCAGGAGGGGACCAAAGAGGTGCCTGAGATTCTTGACTTAAGCCAAGACTCGTCTTCTTCAGCCGAGCCAGGCGCATCCAGGTCGATCCTGAGATGTATAGACCCCCAGAAGTATAATCTGGATCTTTCTCAATTCATTCTTTAAGGGTTGACTTTTGATTCCTCTTCTTTATATTCTCGAATAAAGGTAAATAGTATGAACTGGAGAAAAAAAGAATTCTGGATAACTTGCGGGTTTCTGATTATAACCCTTATCCTGGTAAATCTGCTGCGCTATTCACGCGTAGAATCAAAAAAAATGCCCGGCTTTTCTCTCATCCCCATGCAATTCGGGAATTGGAGTGGCCAGGAGTATTTTTTTCCTGATCAGACTTACGAGCTTTTGAAAGCAGATGCTTCAACCTTAAGGAGGTATACTGACCGAGAGGGGAAGGAGCTTTATCTATTCATCTCCTATTTCAAAAGCCAGAAATACGGCTCCCAGATCCATTCTCCGAAAAACTGCCTGCCGGGAAGCGGCTGGAAGATTCTAAGCAGGGAAAAGACCAGGGTTAAAGGCTCTACCGGGTCCAATCTTCTGGTAAACCGGCTTTTGATCTCGGACAATCGGTCCAAAGAGGTTATGTATTACTGGTTCCAGACCAGAAGCGGACTGGTGACGAGCGAGCTGGGCTTAAAGCTGGACCTGGTCATCAACTCGCTAAAAAGAGCACCCACAGATGCTGCTTTTATCCGCATAAATCTGCCTTTAAACCAGATCTCAGAAAGAGAGGCGCTTTTTATAGTCGAGGATTTTCTGAAGGTTTTCCAGCCCAGGATAAAAGAGGCGCTTCCTTTTTAAGTAAAGATTTCAAATTAAAAGGGGAGACGTAAGAAGGAAGACAGGGAATAAATAATCGTTAATATAAAATTCTAAAGGGGAATAGTTTCTTCTCCCTCTCCTCCCAGGAGAGGGTGAGGTCACTTTTTTTGTTTCTTATAGGACTGCCTGGTCAAATAAAGAATGAATTCAATCAAAATAAGAGTTCTGCAGGTTTATTATTAGCAAAATCTTCCGATAATCTGAAATAGACATCTTTTAGAGGAGTTTTTATGAATAGTGGAAAAAGAGGCTCCAGAAGGATAAAGACCCATTTCGACTTTGATTTTAGAGTGCCGGACTCAACCAATACTGCTGTTTTTACCAATTCCAGGACCAAGGATATCTCCACTTCCGGCATGCAGTTTATCTCACCGTTTCCTTTAGCCATTGGCTCGAGCGTGGAGATCAAGCTACACCTGTCAAGAGCAACTCAACCTCTGAACATCATTGGCAAGGTAGCTTACATCTCACAGTGGGAGATGGAGCAATATAGTATCGGAGTGGCTTTCACTCAGCTTGAGCCAGAAGCCCAGGAGGCTTTAAAAAAGCAGATCGAAAGTATTGATATTTATCCTTTGCTGGAACAGATGGTAAAAGAGCAGGCATCCGACCTGCACCTGACCGCGAATCATCCTCCTACTTTGAGGGTCGACCGGGAATTGAAAAACTGGGGCAATAAGTCCTTGTCTCCAGATGAAGCGAAAAGGTTGATTTATTCAGTTATGACCCCCCAGCAGATCAGTAGTTTCGAGAAGATAAAAGAGTCAAACTTCGCCTACTCCATTTCTGATCTGGGAAGATGGAGGGTGAATGTGCATTTCCAGCAGGGAAATGTGGAATCAGCCTTTCGTCTGATCAAACCGCCTGACAAAAGCATTGCTGAACTGGGACTACCTCATGTGGTAGAAGAGCTGGCCAGGTGCAATGATGGTTTAGTGGTGGTGTCCGGGCCGGCAGGAGTCGGGAAAAGCACTACCATAGCCGCAATGATCGAACTGATAAACAAGGAATTCAGAAAAATAATTATCACCCTGGAAGACCCGATTGAATTTGTGCACCAGAGTAAAAAATCCTTAATTAAACAGAGAGAGATCGGGATCGATACTCATTCCTTCAAGCACGGTTTAAAGCACGTCTTGAGGCAGGATCCGAATGTGATTTTCATCGGAGAAGTCAGAGATCTGGAGACAATGGTCACCGCCCTGACCGCAGCAGAAACCGGACACCTGGTTTTTACCACTTTGCATACCAGCGATGCACCTCAGACCGTCAACCGGATCCTGGGGATTTTTCCGCATGACCAGAGGCAGGGGGCGGCTCTGCAGCTTTCCTCCTGTTTAAAGGGAGTCATCTGCCAGAAGCTTCTTCCCAGGAGGGATAACCAGGGGCTGGTGCCGGTTACTGAGGTTTTGATCGGGACACCTGCGGTAAAGGGAACTATCAGACAGATGAAGATCGAACAGTTAGCCTCGTTAATCCAGACCGGGGCTCAGGATCAGATGCAGAGTATGGACAATTCGATTTTCAACTTCTATGAGAGGAAATTGATCTCCTATGAAACTGCAGCCAACTGGATTAAAGAAGGGGTGGTTATGAATGCTTTAATCGAGAAAAGAAGGCAGGAACAATTAAACTTTCAGAGAATGGCAGAAAAGGTGCGGTAAGATTAAAGAAGGAGAAGCCAAAAGGAAGAGTTTTCTAAAAAGCTCTTCCTTTTTCTTTTTGTATTCGCTAATGCTTGGGCATCAGTATTTGCCTGAGTAAAAAATTATGGGGACAGAACTGCGGCGGATTCTGCCCCCTGTATTAAAAAACGGTAGACCCAACTTGCCCTCAAGTTGGGTTTATAATATCCCCACCTTGTGGGCAAGGTGGGGATACCGATCAGTTGTTTTAGATGTAGGGCATGGCTTTAGCCATGCGAAGAGAAGTAGCCCTGAAGGGTTGCCCTACAAAAAAATCAAAAATTTTCCTTGACAAAATAAATTGCCAGTGTATAATAATAAAAATTAAAGCCTTTATCTGGAGGTGGACAGAGTGATAATTAGAATTAATACAAATCTTCGCACAGGGGATAGTCTGCCCACTTTTGAGGGTAAAAGGCTGAAATGAGATAGGCAAAAATTGAGTTAATTGAAACCGTGGCTTATCCAGAGTAGGTCACGGTTTTTTAATTTATGAACAGGATTTTAATATGAGTTACGCCATAGAAACTTTAGATTTAACCAGGACTTTCAAAAAGGGTAAAAAAAAGAATAATTCCAATTCGAAAAAGCCAGAGCTTATTATGGCTCTGGATAAGGTCAACCTGACCATAAATCCAGGCGAGCTTTTCGGGGTATTGGGTCCGAATGGTGCCGGCAAGACCACTTTGATAAAAATTCTGTCAACTCTTCTCCTGCCTACTTCAGGGATTGGTTTAGTAGACGGGATAGACGTGGCAAAATATCCGGAGAAAGTCAGGAAAAAGATCAATATGGTCTCAGGCGGAGAACATTCTGGTTACGGTATTCTGACTGTAAGGGAGAACCTGTGGATGTTCTCCCAGCTTTACGGAATGCAGACTAAGGTTGCCTTACAGAGAATAGATGAGCTAATGAAGCTTTTAGGGATGCAGGAATATGCCCGGTTAAAGATTTCCAAGCTTTCCACCGGGATGAGGCAGAAGATGAACATCATCCGCGGATTTGTGTGTGATCCGCAGATACTGTTCTTGGACGAGCCGACTTTAGGCCTGGACGTGCAGATCTCCAGAGAGGTGAGGAAATTGATTAAATCCTGGGTAAAAGAAAAAAAGGAGAAGACAGTCCTTCTGACCACCCATTATATGGCTGAGGCAGATGAGCTTTGCGACCGGGTAGCGATTATCGATAACGGAAAGGTCTTAGCCTGCGACTCCCCTTCTAACCTGAAAACGTCGCTAAAGCAGGACGCTGTTTTTCATATCGAGGTCAACCTGATGCTGGATAATCTGGACCGCTTTAAAGTGGTACCGGGGGTCAAGAAATTCGCCTATGAGCACAAGCCCCATACTGGAAGAACTGATTTGAAATTCATCCTGGAAAACGACTCTTATATCTCCGCTGTAACCGGGGAGATTAGCAACAACGGCTCAGAGATTTTAAGTTTATCCAAAGCTGAGCCGACTTTGGAGGATGTTTTTGTCTCCTTATGCGGTAAAGGATTAGAAGATGAAAACCGAGCTTAGAACAAACCTTAAGGCGATCTTCGGTCGGGCGTATGTCAGATTAGTCGGAGCACACCGGGAGCCAAGCTGGCTTGCCTCAGAGGCGCTTCTGCCTTTGCTTTCCACTGCTTCATTTGTATACGTTTACAAGGCTTTGAAAGCTCCGGAAGAGTATACCGGTTTTGTGATTTTGGGCGGGGCGATGACTGCTTACTGGATTAACGTCTTATGGTCAATGGCGGCCCAGTTCTACTGGGAAAAGGAGATGGGAAATTTAGAGCTTTATTTAGTTGCTCCGATTTCCAGAATGGCAATCCTCTTAGGAATGGCAACTGGTGGATTTTATCTGGCATCAACCAGAGCGGTCTTCGTCTTTGTGGTGGGAAGCTTGATCTTCAAAGTGAACTTTGTGGTAATAAGCCTGGGTAAATTAGCTTTGATATTTTTCTTGACCCAGGTGGCACTTTACGGTCTGGGTATGATTTTTTCCTCCCTGTTCATGCTTTTCGGCAGAGAAGCCTGGCATACCACTAATCTTTTCCAGGAGCCGATTTATCTTCTGTCCGGATTTTTTTTCCCCGTTAAGAGCTTGGGATTCACCATTGGACTTTTGGCTTCTTTCATTCCTCTGACCTTAGGCTTAGATGGGATGAGGCAATTGGCTTTTAAGGGTGGAAAGGAGTCAGGACTATTGAATGTCAATTTAGAAATAATAGCCCTGGTTATACTTTCGATATTTTTTCTTATTGCCGCGCACTATGCTCTAAAATATATGGAGAATATGGGTAAAAAGGAAGGCAGATTGACTTTGAGGTGGCAATAATTTTTTTGGTAGGGGCAATTCATGAATTGCCCCTACCAATTGCCTGTAGCGTTGCCACTCCCGTGGCAACGAAGGAGTGTAGAGACGCATAGCATGCGTCTCCGGGAATAGAATAATGGAGTGTAAACCTTTAGGTTTACCAAAAGAATGTGCAGGTAAAGCTTAAGGTTTACACTCCAATCCAGAACCTTATGAAAAACGAATTCGATGCTTATGCGGATTTCTACGATAAGTGGAACGAGAATTTCATCTCCGATATCCCGCTGTGGCTGGAGTATGCCAGGAAATGCGGCTCTCCGGTTTTAGAGCTTTGCTGTGGAACCGGAAGAATTCTTTTGCCGATAGCTCGGGAAGGAATAGAAATAACCGGACTGGATGTCTCCGAGAAAATGCTGGATAAAGCCAGGGAGAAGTTAAACCAGGAGCCAGAAGAGGCGAAAAAAAAGGTGACTTTGTTTCAGGGTGATATGAGGAACTTTCATCTGAAAAAGGAGTTCAATTTTATCTTCATCCCTTTTAATTCATTTCTGGTTCTTCTTTCGACTGAAGAGCAGAATAACTGTTTGCGTTCAGCCTATAAACATCTCTCTTCCCAAGGTCGGCTGGCTATCAGTATGTTTAATGCGGACCTTTCCAGGGCTGAAGGAGTTTTGAGGAGCGAAGGGGATATTCTGGAAGATTATCCTCAGGAAGGAGATACAACTGAGATTTTCTCCTACCAGTTTTTTGATAAGCCCAAGCAGATTATAAAGGTAAGGTTCTTTGTGGATAGCACAAAGGCAGGCGGAGAGCTTTTCCGCAAAACCATCGATCTGAAGATGAGATATTTTTTTCAGGATGAATTTGAAAAGATACTTTCATCTAACGGGTTTGAAACCGTGGAGCTTTTTGGAAATTATGACAAAGCACCGTTTAAAGAGGATAGTCCCTTTATGATCTTCGTGGCGAAGAAGGTATTATCGTAGCGCGACCCAGCTTGTCCCGCCATCGGCGGGATCAGGGTCGCGAAAAATGTAGCGGTCCGCCGAAGGCGGATTAGACCTCCATAAAATAAATGGAAGGCTGAAGTCTTCGCCAGGATCCTATGGACAAGACCTTGATGGCCTTCCGCTACAAATCTTGAACAATGTGGAAATTTATGGCTTTTGATAGATTAAAAGAGAACTTGAGAACGACAAGGCTGGCGGGTAAATTGGGCTGGGCGATGGAGGCTAACTGGGCAGACCCATTCCTTTTTGCAATCTATTCTATAATCCGGCCAATCGCCTCATCTCTGATCTTAGTCTTTATGTATCTGGTAGTCACCCGGGGAAAAACCTCGTTTGACCTTTTCGCTTACATATTCTTAGGAAATACTTTTTTTATGTATGTGTATAACGTTTTATTCGGTATTTCTTGGGTGATTCACGAGGACCGGGAACATTATGAGATGCTCAGATACATTTATATTGCCCCTATCAGGATGTATTATTATCTTTTTGGAAGAGGGATAGCTAAACTGATTACCACCACCATTGCCATTATCATAACCTTAGCCTTCGGTATGATTGTTTTGAAGATACCGATTGATTTACTTAAAGTAAATTATCCTCTGTTTTTTATAACTCTTATAGTGGGTCTTTTCGTGATTACCTGTCTGGGAATTCTCCTGGCCGGGATAACGATGCTGACTGCACATCACAGCTTTGCTTTGACTGAAGGGTTGGGCGGGATTTTCTATTTAGCCTGTGGAGCGATTTTCCAGATAGACCTTTTACCTAACTGGTTGCAATATATCTCCAAGGCTTTACCTTTGACTTATTGGTTAGAGCTTTTAAGAAGGTCGATTTTGGGCAAGAGCCTGAGTTTGACTCTGGCTAAATATTCAAATTTTCAGCTTCTTCTGATTATGCTTTTGACGACGGCTCTTTTAGCCTTGTTCTCTGATTATATCTATAAACTGATCGAGCATGTCGCCCGGAAAAAGGGGAAGATAGACCAGGTGATTAATTATTAGGTTTTTACCAATTAAATGGTGAAACAGGCATCTTGCCTATTCCTAATGGTCAGACAAGAATGTCTGACCTACCTGTTGAGGTTATGTCAGGAGCACAAGATACCTGACATTCTAGACTGACTTACCTTTTTGAAAGAACAGAAGGGCACGGCACGCCGTGCCCCTACAAATACACAAAATCTATTTGGTCGTGCTTTTATTCAGCTCATCCAGAATCTTAGCGGTTAAATCCATATCCTCTTTGGCGTAGAGGACGTTCCCTCCAGAGGAGTCCAGAATCAGAGCATAGCCATCTCTTATCGCCACTAACTGAATCACTGCATTAATTTTGTCAATCAGCGGCTTGGAAAGCTCTCTTTCCCTTTTTGCCATCTCTCCTTCGGGTCCTAATACCCTGTTTGCAAACTCCTGATATGCTTTTTGCTTGGCTAAAATCTGCTGTTGTTTTTCTTGTCTTTTTGCTTCAGTCAGGAGAGCTCCCTGTTTCTCCAGTTCCTCCTGCAGAGAGAGGATCTCCCTTTGCATGGTACTGTCCTGGGTTCGCCACTGGGCTAACTGCCGGCTGAACTTTTCCTGGGCATCTGCAAACTCCTTGTATTCGAATTTGAGCTTTTCCACGTCCACATAACCTATTTTCGGCTGCTGGGCCGGAACTGCTCGGGTTAGGAGAGTTATTCCCAAAAACAAAAGCCCGAAAAGATACAACGACTTTTTCAACATCTAAATCCTCCTTTGTGCTCTGTAATATATGTTCTTGGCAATTAATTTACAAGAAAAGTTTTTTAAAAGTGTCCTTAGCGTCCTTTCCCACCAGGGTAATTATGGTATCGTTTTCCTTAAGGATAGTATCCCCTTTGGGAATGATTATCTGGTTTTCCCTTAAGGCTGCAATTATTATACAATTCTGAGGTAAGGTTAGTTTGGAGATCTTCTTGTCGATAAGAGTGGAATCTGAAGAAAGCTGGGTCTGGAAGATCTCCACCTCTCCTCCCTTTAGAGCCAAGAGCGGAATAAACATCCCGGCATCGATTTTCTCCTCGATCAAAGAGCCTATTATGCGGGTGGAGGAGACAGTCGCATCCACTCCCAGGCTCTGAAAGATCTCCTCATTTTTCGGATCGTTTACCCGGGCAATGGTCTTGGGGATAAGATATAAGATTT
>MEWM01000033.1:8098-9059 GCA_001775355.1 candidate division Zixibacteria bacterium RBG_16_43_9
AGGTTGTCCTGGTCCATTCCGGTAACTGCTACCAGCACGTCTGCCCGGTTAGCACCCATATCCATCAATGTATCCAGCTCAGCCCCGTCTCCTAAGATAACCGATTCACCAAATTCCTCTGAAAGTTTGCTGTATCTTGCCGGGTCTTTTTCCACCAGCAAAACCTCATGCTTCTCCGCCATAAGGAGTCGGGCAAGGCTATGCCCTACCTGACCACCACCAACTATAATCACGTACATTTTTATCTTCTCCTCTATCTGAATTTCAACTAAGCTTTTTCGGACAAAAACTTTTCTATTTTTTTTGCGGTGTCTATAGTCGGACAGATTATATTCAAGCCCAGTTCCTTAAAAGCCTCAGCCCTTTTCGGGTCATAGACCCTCAAGAAAATCTTAGGGGTTTTAAATTTTTCCCGGACCAGTTGAGCAGCCATAAGGTTAGTGTTATCGTCGTTCGTCACCGCGATAAAAACCTCAGCTTTTTCTATTTCTGCCTTTTTCAAAGCCCCCTCATCGATTCCAATCCCTAAGAAAGCTTTTCCATCAAAATCCCTGCCCAGCCTTTTGAGAGAGCCGGGGTCCTGGTCTATAACCGAGACCTCATCTCCTTTGGAAAAAAGCTCGGTGGCGAGCAATGCGCCTACCCGACTGCATCCCAGGATTACCACTTTCATATTCTTCTCCTAAAAAAAGTTCAACTGCTTTCAGGAAGTTTGTCCAGAATGACTTCACACGGGGCTTTGCGGATCAAAATATCAGAGGTCCTTCCCCAGAGGGATTGAGCGCCACGCAGATCGGTTCGCATGCCCAGGACAATCACATCCACCTGATTATCTTTAGCTGCTCGAATTATCCCCTCTCCTGCTTCCCTAGCCCTCTCAACTAAAAGGACTGGAGGGAGGTGATGAAGCTCGACTATCTCTTTTCCCCGGTTTAAAATCTGGTTCGCCTTTTCCTCAGCT
>MEWM01000034.1:0-2193 GCA_001775355.1 candidate division Zixibacteria bacterium RBG_16_43_9
GTCCAAATTCTCGATTATATTCCTGGTGATCTCTATAGCATGTTCATCGTTCAAGGCATAATGATCAGCGACTCCCGAAATCCGGCAGTGAACGTCTGCTCCGCCCAATTCTTCATCTGTGACCTCTTCTCCAGTAGCGGCCTTAACCAAAGGAGGACCTCCGATGAAAATCGTCCCCTTTTTGCGGACGATGACTGCCTCGTCGCTCATTGCCGGAACATAAGCTCCCCCTGCAGTGCAGGAGCCTAAGACCACTGCAATTTGAGGAATTCCCAAGGCTGAAAGTCTTGCTTGATTATAAAAGATTTTGCCAAAATGGTCTTTATCAGGAAAGGTCCCGGATTGATAGGGAAGGAAAATTCCTCCTGAATCAACTAAATAGACGCAAGGAAGCCTGTTCTGTTCTGCTATCTCCTGAGCACGGACGTGTTTCTTGATGGTCATCGGAAAATAAGTTCCGCCTTTAACTGTGGCATCATTTGCTACAATCAAAACCTCTCTTCCATGCACCACACCGACACCGGTGATTATGCCGGCACCAGGCGGGTTCTCCTCATACATCTTGTTAGCGGCTAAATGAGAGAACTCTAAGAAAGGAGTATTTTTGTCAAAGAGAAGATTCAGCCTTTCCCTGGGCAAAAGCTTGCCCCTGGATTTATGCCTTTCCCTATCCTTAGCGGAACCGCCCTCCTTTACCTTAGCCAGAACCTCCTTATACTCATCCACCACCCTCTGCATGGCTTCAAAATTGGCTTTATATTCTAAGGAACCTGTATCGATTTTTGATTCTATGCGGAACATTTTATATTTTTTGTAGGGACAACCCTTCCTTCGACTCTGCTCCCTTCGACTTCGCTCAGGGACTGTGAGTGTAATCGAACAGTCAGGACAGTGAGCTTGTCGAACTGTGTGGTTGTCCGTATTAAGGTTTCGGACAGGGACCCCGCAGTAACGGGATTTTGCTTCGCTCAACAAGCCCTGTCCCTACTTTTTTTCTTTCTTTTCTCTTCTGCGGAGCACGGTGCTCCGCCTACGGTTGCTTTTGCTTTTTTGTTTTTCCCCTTGAACCTCTTCTTACATTTTGTCATTCTGAGGGAGCGTAGCGACCGAAGAATCTGAAGACTCTTCGCTTTCGCTCAGAGTGACAGTAAAAATAATTACACCGGAACGCATTTGTACCCGTAACAGATAATCCCGGCTTCGCCTTCCTGGTAGATTTTTCGGAACTCGATTCTCACTGGCATCCCGATTTCCAGTTTATCAAAATCGCAATCTGCTATCTGCGATAGAATTTTGACTCCGTCCTTTCCTGTGGATCCTGCGGATAATTCAACAATTCCCATAGCATAAGGTGCCTGGTCTGTGCACTGGCTAGGAGCAACCCGGATTATGGTATAAGTGAGAATTTTACCTTCTTTTGGCAAATTGACCTTCTCAAACTCCCTGGATTTGCACTCATCGCAAATCAGCCTGGGCGGAAAATATATCTTGCCGCATTTCCTGCACTTGCCGGCTTCCAATCTATATCTCTGAGGGATTCCCCTCCAGTATCTGGGTGATGACATTATACCACCTCCATTATGTGAACTAAGCTGCTTCCCCCGCTTCCTCCCATATTCTGGGTCAAACCAACCTTAGCATTTTTGACCTGTCTTTCCCCTGCTTCACCTCGTAGCTGTTTTGTTATCTCGATTGCCTGGGCAACGCCAGTTGCTCCTACTGGATGACCTTTTGATTTAAGTCCGCCAGAGGTATTGACCGGTATCTTTCCGCCGAGTGTTGTCATCCCGTGCTCAGTTGCCGGACCACCCTTCCCTTTTTCCGCAAACCCTAAAGCCTCGATAACGCATATCTCCGCTATGGTGAAACAGTCATGTACCTCAGCTAAGTGAATTTCATCTGGACTTTTACTTGCCATCTCATAAGCGATCTTGGCTGCTCTTTCAGTAGATTTTATCTCAGTTAGATCTTTACGGCTGTGAAGGGCTATGGTATCTGTAGCGTGACCTGAACCGATGATTTTTACTACTGGTTTTTTGGAAATCTTTTTGGCTAAATCCAGTGGAGCTAAAATTACGGCAGCGGCACCATCAGTTATAGGAGAACAATCCAAAATTCTCAAGGGGTCTGCCACCATGACTGACTCTATGACCTCCTCTGCGGTTATCTTCTGGGGGGATTGAGATAACGGAT
>MEWM01000034.1:2227-3032 GCA_001775355.1 candidate division Zixibacteria bacterium RBG_16_43_9
ACCTGAGCTAATTGTTTTCTGGTTGTTCCATATTTGTGCATATGCGCCCGTGCCATCAAAGCATAAAGCCCTGGGAATGTCACTCCATGGTAAACCTCATATTCCTGGTCTGCCGCTGTGGACAGCGCAAAGGTAGCACCATGCACGGAGACATCAGTCATCTTCTCAACACCTCCGACTAAGACGATATCGTTCATCCCGGAGGCAACCTCGATGAGCCCGGTTCTTAAAGCCAGTCCTCCTGAAGAACAGGCAGATTCGACCCTGGTAGCAGGAATAGGTCCCATTCCTAAATAATCAGTTAAAAGCGAGGAAAGGTGCTCCTGCCCTACGAAAAGCCCTGAGGCCATACACCCGATATACATCGAATCTATATGGTCAACCCCTGCATCTTCGATTGCCAGCAAAGCGGCTTCAGTGAAAATGTCTCTTAAAGAACTTTCCCATAACTCCCCCCATTTATTCATTCCTACTCCGATAATGGCTACATCTCTCATTTTCCCTCCTATTCTCCCTTCCTGATTTTTCCGCGGTATTTAGCGTAGGTCCCGTATTCCAGATAGCTTTTATTATTATTCAGCATATCTCTGGTCTTGACAGCAGAATCTCTGACTTGATTTATCCTCTCAGTCACTCTCCAGACAAAAGCATCACTGCCCGCACCTGAGCCGTAGGAAACCATGAAGATCAGATCATTCGGCTTGGCTTCGTCTAAAATTGCGGTCAGACCCATGGGAGATGAGCCTGAATAGGTATTCCCCAGTTTCGGGCACAAAAGTCCGGTCTCGATCTGTTTTTTCTCAAA
>MEWM01000034.1:3074-3750 GCA_001775355.1 candidate division Zixibacteria bacterium RBG_16_43_9
CTGGTGAAATACCGCATATTGAAAATCTTTGGGTTTCATCTTGACCTTTTCTAACATAGCCTTCCCTGCTCCCAAGATGTGCTTAAAATATGCCGGGTCCCCGGTGAATCTTGAGGCATGCCGGGGATAGAACTGATACTCCCTTCTCCAGAAATCAGGGGTATCAGTCATATAAGAGTAAGTGTCAATCGCCTCGGCTATGATATTATCTTTTCCCATTATAAAAGCAGCAGCTCCCGCAGCAGCAGTATATTCTAAAGCATCTCCGGGCGCTCCCTGAGAGGTATCTGCTCCAATGGCTAAGCCGTATTCAATTAAGCCAGAGCCAACTAAACCCAGGCATACGAACATTGCCTCAGAACCTGCCTTACAGGCGAATTCAAAATCAGCGCAGTGAACATCCGGAGTGGCACCAATTGCCTCCGCTACTGTGGTGCCTGAAGGCTTGACCGCATAAGGATGTGATTCTGACCCTACATAGACTGCACCGATTTTACGAGGATCTATCTGCGCCCTTTTCAGGGCGCTGAAAGTTGCCTCAACTGACATTGTAATAGTATCCTGATCCGGACCAGGAACAGATTTTTCCTCCACGAAAAGCCCTTTCTTGTAGGCTTGCGCATCCGCACCCCAGACCTTGGCGATCTCCTCCACCTTTATCCGGTGCCTGGGGATG
>MEWM01000034.1:3759-7967 GCA_001775355.1 candidate division Zixibacteria bacterium RBG_16_43_9
TATCCTGTAATTCCAACCATATTCTCCTCGCTTTCTTTTATTTTCAAAGGAAAGATATTATAATAGATTAACAGAGATAAAGTCAAGAATTTTTGGAGAAATAAAATGTAGGGGCGACCTTTATGGTCTTCGTGGTGTCAGGAGTTTCCTCCTGACACCAGAAAGAGTAGACTGTCGGGTGGTAACACCCGACAGCACCTGGATGGTCGCCCGAAGGTCGGGAAGTGGGGAGTCTTTCGTAGCGCGACCCTTTCAGGGGTCGCTAAACTGGTAACCCCACGTTGTCCCCAACGTGGGGTTAATGCAAAAAAGTAAAGTTGAAGTCTTGTTCTACAAGCCTTTGCCGTCGGGTCGAGGACCTGACGGCCACAGAAGAAGATGGAAGGCTGAAGCCTTCCGCTACAATCTATTCGGACTATTCGTTGCCACAGGAGTGGCAACGCTACAGTCTCGAATCCTTGAATCCTATTTTTCCTTTAATTCAATCAGCACCCCGAATGCGTTTTTGGGCTGGAGGAAAACAATTTTCTTTCCTTCAGCCCCAATCCTGGGTTCATCCACAAATTCCACTTTTTTGTCTTTTAATTCAGATACGACTTTATCAAAATCCTCTACCTCAAAACAGATATGATGAATCCCCTCTCCCTTTTTCTGGATGAATCTATCGATGACGCTTCCTTCCCCCATCGACTCTAAAAGCTCTAATTTCGTTCCTGAAAGCTCAATAAAAGCTATCCGGAGCTTCCGGTTCGGCACGTCCACTATTTCTGAGAGACCGAGATTCAGAATGTCTCCATAGAATCTCATCGCATTTGTGATACTTTTCACCGCAATCCCGATGTGTTCGATTTTTTCTATTTTCATGGTGTTTTCCTTGTATTTGTCATTCTGAGGGAGTCCATTTGGACGACCGAAGAATCTTTGAGATTCTTCGCCCTACGGGCTCAGAATGACATTAAACCTCATTTAAACCCTCGACTCCTTGAATCCTTTCTTAGATTATTACTTTCTGTTCATACTCTCCCCAAGAATCTTTTAATACCTGGCAGATTTCGCCAATTGAGGCATAAGCCTCCACGCACTGAATAACAGGATACATCAGATTTTCGTTCGTCTCGATTTTGTTTCTTAATTCGTCCAGCGATTTCTTTACTTTAGCTTTATCTCTTTTCTCTTTTACCTCTTTTAATCTTTTAATCTGTTCCAAGGTTCCCTTTTTACTTACCTTAAAAATCTTTTTTCTCTTTTTAGTCTCAGCCTCAGTCTCAAATCTGTTCACGCCTACGATTATTTTTTCCTCTGACTCTACCATCTTCTGATATTCATAAGCGCTTCTCTGGATCTCTTTCTGGTAATAGCCAGACTCAACCGCCCATAAAGCTCCTCCGTTCTGTTCGATGTAATCGATATATTTTTTTGCCCCATTTTCTAAACTATTGGTAAGTGACTCTATAAAATAAGCCCCGGCTAAGGGGTCAACTGTATCCGCGACCCCGCTTTCATAGGCGATGATCTGTTGAGTCCTCAGAGCTATTTCTGCTGCTTTCTCTGATGGAAGACTTAAAGCCTCATCCATAGAGTTGGTATGCAGTGATTGCGTCCCTCCTAAAACCGAGGAAAGCGCCTGCAAAGTCACCCGGATGATGTTGTTTTCTGCCTGCTGGGCAGTAAGTGTGCATCCAGCAGTCTGAGTATGAAATCTGAATTTAGAGGAATCTTCAGAAGCACCAAACCTCTCTTTCATAATCTTTGCCCAGAGCCTTCTTGCCGCTCTGAACTTGGCTATCTCCTCAAGAAAGTTGCTGTGTGAGTTCAGGAAAAATGAAACCCTCTTACCAAAATCATTCACATCTATGCCTGAATTTATCGACTCCTGCACGTAAGTTATCCCGTTGGCTAAAGTAAAAGCAATCTCCTGAACTGCGGTTGCTCCAGCCTCTCTTATGTGATAACCACTAACACTTATCGGGTTAAACTTCGGTAGATTTTCCTTAGCATATTTGAAGATGTCAGTGGTCAGTTTCATCGAAGGACGGGGTGGAAAGATATATGTTCCCCGGGCAATATATTCTTTCAGTATATCATTTTGAATTGTACCGCAAAGGAGGTTTAAAGGGATGTTTTGCTTTCTTGCTAAAGCCACATACATCGCCAGAAGAATAGAAGCAGTGGCATTTATGGTCATTGAGGTGCTGACTTTGTCCAGAGGGATACCATTAAACAGTATCTCCATATCTTTGAGCGTATCAATATCAACCCCGGTTTTCCCAACTTCGCCTGAAGATAGCGGATGGTCAGAATCATATCCGATCTGGGTGGGCAGGTCAAAGGCAATCGATAGACCGGTTTGACCATGTTCCAGAAGATACTTAAACCTTTTATTAGTCTCCTTAGCAGTGCCGAAACCAGCATACTGCCTCATGGTCCACAAGCGGCCCCGGTACATGTCCTTCTGCACCCCACGGGTGAAAGGATATTTGCCCGGATAACCCAGGTCCCTTGCGTAATCGAAATCTGCAAGGTTCTCTGGTGTATAAAGCTCATTTATATGAATATTTGAGCTGGTGAGAAATTTCCGTTTATCTTTTTCCAATCATTAGCCTCTTTGTTGTTGATATATGTCATTGCGAACTCCCGTAGGAAGCGAAGCCCATCTGGGCTTCGTCGTCCAGACGGACTCCTCGCAATGACAGTTATTATTTCTCCCTTGAACCATTAAACCTTTGTCCGCCTTTGGCGGATTGAACGTATTTTTATTCAAATATTACTAGCACTTCGTCCCTGTCCACTGCCTGCCCCGGCTTTACTCTGATCTGCTTTACTTTTCCATCAAACTTAGCTTTTAATTCATTCTCCATTTTCATCGCTTCGACTATCGCAACGCCCTGCCCGGTTTTGACCAGATCTCCTTCTTTGACCTCAATTGCCAGAACCAAACCCGGCATTGGGGTTTTAAGCTCCTTCTCGTGCAGAATCTCTTTTTTAAAACCAGCGATATCCTTTAACCGGGAAATTTTCTCATCCTCTAAAAAGCATTCATATTTTCTCCCGTTCATATTCACCCAGTAAGATTCGGAATTTTTTATAATCTCCACATCGAATGATTTATTATCCACTAAAAAAGAGAAAAAGTTCGGGGGCTTGACTTGAGAGAAATCAACTGACACCGGCTTCCCATCCAGCTTTACTTCTAACTTACCATCTGTCTCAGTTATATCGATTTGATAGTTTTTATCTTTTATTTCAGCAACGTATTTCATAATATCTCTAAAGTGTTACTTTAAGCAGCTTGCCGTCGGGCATAAAGCCCGACGCTACGAAGTTCTGCTTTGCACAGCTAAAGCTGTGCCCTACGAAAAAAATCAGATTGCGTATTTTCTTAAACCTCGTCTTCTTCCCTCCATTTTCCATGGATTTTCTTTTATTTCTTTTCCTTGAACCCTTGAACCCTTTCCGCCAAAGGCGGATTGAATCCTTTTTTTATTTTGATATTCCGCTAATGCCGCAAACAACGCCACCATCTTCAACTCGTCTTCTTCAAGTGTCACTTTAAGACCTTGACTGAACTCTTCCTGAATGAAATGAGTAGATAGCTCTCCTCGTTTGAATTTTTCATTGTCCAGAACCTGGATGTGAAAAGGTATGGTGGTAGCCACGCCTGAAATATGATATTCAGATAAAGCTCTTTTCATCCTCTGGATAGCTTCATCCCGGTTCGCTCCCCAGGTGATCAACTTTCCGATGATTGGGTCATAATAAATCGGAATTTCGCAACCTTCATACAGACCTGCATCAACTCTTATTCCCGGACCGGCTGGTTCTTCATAATAAGACACCAGCCCAGTTGACGGAAGAAAGTTGTTTTCTGGGTCCTCCGCATAGATTCTACATTCAATAGCCGCACCTTTCCAGGAAACATCCTCTTGCTTGTAACTTAGAGGTGAACCAGATGCGATCCTTATCTGCTCTTTGGCTATGTCGATCCCGGTGACCATTTCGGTAACCGGATGTTCTACCTGAAGACGGGTATTTGCCTCTAAGAAATAAAAATTCTTATCGGAGTCGACCAAAAACTCCATTGTCCCCGCATTATAGTATCCAGCCGCTTTAGCTGCTCTGACCGCAGTCTCACCCATTTTTCTTCTCATCTTTTCATCCACGATTGGCGATGGAGACTCTTCAATCACCTTCTGATGTCTTCTCTGAAT
>MEWM01000034.1:8021-8768 GCA_001775355.1 candidate division Zixibacteria bacterium RBG_16_43_9
TTGAATCTCAACGTGTCTTGGCTTCTCCAGATATTTTTCAATATAAATCCTGGCGTCTGCAAAAGCGGATTTGGCTTCAGAGGCGCAGGCTCTCATCGCTTCTTTCAAATCCTTTTCTTCTCTTACCACCCTCATCCCCTTTCCACCACCACCACCTGCGGCTTTGATCAGAATCGGGAAACCTATTTTTCGAGCTATCTTAAGTCCCTGTTCTTCAGTTTCAAGAGGTTCTTCAGTTCCAGGAACAACTTCTATCCCTGCTTTTTTCATCGTTTTCCTGGCTGCCATTTTATCACCTAAAAGCTCAATGGCTGAGGCAGGCGGACCGATGAAAACCAGACCTTGTTCTTCAACTTTCCGGGCGAATACTGGGTTTTCCGCCAGAAAGCCATAACCCGGATGAATCCCTTCACAACCGGCTTTTTTTGCCACCTCAATCAACTTTTCCATGTTGAGATAACTGGCCGTGGAAGGTGAGGGACCAATGAAATAAGCTTCATCTGCCATCCTCACGTGCAGACTTTTTCTATCGATCTCAGAGTAAACCGCTACCGCCTTAATCCCTAACTCTCTGCAAGCCCGGATAATTCTGACCGCAATTTCTCCACGATTGGCTATGAGAATTTTTTTGAACATAATGTATTTTGTCGTAGCGCGACCCTTTCAGGGTCGCATTGCGAGGCTAAAAGCCTCGCGCTACGATAATCTTTTTTGTCCCTTGAACTCTTGAACCCTTAAACCTTTGAA
>MEWM01000034.1:8797-9100 GCA_001775355.1 candidate division Zixibacteria bacterium RBG_16_43_9
TTTTTAGATATAACATTTCTAATCTTACTTGTCAATTCTTCAATCTTGAAAGGCATCTTTAAGAAAACATCAATGCCACGAGCCTTAAGGTCGGCTATATAATCTTGATTATAGTAACCTGACAAAACTATTATACCAATATCTGGATACTTGTCCCTTATTTCAGATACAATGCTTGGAATTTGTGAATAATGAAGACTATTATTTGTTGGGAGGACTACTTCGTATTGCTCATTAGCTAATTCAGAAAGCACCTCTTCAAAAGATTCCACAATTCTGACTTCAAATCCTTTCCCCTTTAAC
>MEWM01000034.1:9328-9428 GCA_001775355.1 candidate division Zixibacteria bacterium RBG_16_43_9
CGATCCATAACAATCTTATCTCTTATAAATTGACTGGGACTTTCTGAAGATTCGTTTTTCACACCTATTGATTCCATCTTGCTTAATAATATGCTTTGAT
>MEWM01000035.1 GCA_001775355.1 candidate division Zixibacteria bacterium RBG_16_43_9
ATCGAAGGGACTGTAGCTGAAAGACCAGCAGGGATGCAGAATAAGGAGATGATAACCGGAGAAATTGAGGTTATAGCTTCAAAGCTCGCGGTTTTCAATGAATCTAAAACCACTCCTTTTGAGATTGTGGAGGAGACCAATGCCAGTGAGGAGCTGAAGCTGAAATATCGCTATTTAGATTTGCGTCGTCCTCCTTTACAGCATAACATAAAGATGAGACACCGGGTAACTAAAGCTGTAAGGGACTATCTTGATTCTGTAGGGTTTTATGAGATTGAGACTCCACTTCTAATCCGCAGTACTCCTGAAGGGGCAAGAGATTTCATCGTTCCTTCAAGGGTAAATCCGGGAAAGTTTTATGCGCTTCCTCAATCACCTCAGCTCTTGAAACAGATTCTGATGATCTCCGGGTTTGACCGGTATTTCCAGATAGCCCACTGCCTTCGGGACGAGGATTTAAGAGCCGACCGTCAGCCGGAGCATACCCAGATAGATATGGAGATGGCTTTTGTCACAGAAGAAGACGTCTTCGCAGTGATCGAAGGGATGATGACCTACGTCTTCAAGAATGTTCTGAATTTAGAATTGAAGACCCCTTTTCCCAGGTTAAAATATCAAGATGCGATGGAAAGATTCGGCTCGGATAAGCCGGATATCAGGTTCGGGATGGGAATTGTTGATTTATCAGATTCGGTTAAAGGCTCAGGCTTCAAAGTTTTCTCGGAAACGCTAAATTCAGGCGGGAAAATCAAAGGGATAAATTTTAAGGAAGGAGCATTCCTGAGTAGAAAGCAGATAGACGAGTTAGAAGAAAGTGCGAAAAAATCAGGAGCCAAAGGGCTGGTCTGGATTGCGAAGCTAAAAGAAGGACTGCGCTCGCCGATTATCAAATATATCAGCCAGGAAGAGATTGATTCTATTGCCGGGAGATTAGATTTAAAAGAAGGAGATATAATATTCATAGTGGCTGATAAACAGGATACGGTTTTATCAGTTTTAGGTAAATTAAGGGTGGAGATTGCACGTAGATATAATATAATCGATAAGAGTAAATGGGGGTTTCTGTGGATTACTGAATTCCCCCTTTTCGAGTATAACCCTGAGGAGAAAAAGATTCAGGCGATGCATAATATAGTTACCCAGCCTTTTGAAGAGGATATGTCCAAACTGGACGAAGGTTTTAAATCGAAATTACTGATTGATAACCCAGAACATCCCTTAAGGAACATAAGAGCAAGGCAATATGATTTAGTTTTAAACGGGACAGAGATAGCTTCTGGTGGAATAAGGAATCATAAAAGGGATATTCAGATGAAGATTTTGAATATCCTGGGCTGGGATGATAAGAGAGCAGAAAATGCTTTTGGGTTTTTACTGAACGCATTGGAGTATGGCGCCCCGCCCCACGGAGGGATTGCACCGGGATTGGATAGAATCGTAGCGCTAATCTGCGGCTCAGAGTCGATAAGAGATGTTATCGCTTTCCCAAAGACAACTGCAGCTCAGTCCTTAATGGATGGTGCACCGTCTGAAGTTGAAGAGGAGCAATTGAAGGAATTAGGGATAAAGATAGTAAAGGATAAGGGTTGACAATTCGTCATTCTGAAGGAGCGAAGCGACTGAAGAATCCGTAAATTCTTCGTCCCCTACGGGGACTCAGAATGACATTCGTTGAAATAAAAGGATTCCCATGTGACCGTCGGGTCCCCTGATCCGATTCGCCATAGGCGAACCAGGTCAGGGGACCTGGCAAGCACCGACTTCACATTATAAGGAGGTAATCAAGAACAAGCTTGAAAAAGAAATGGGTTAAGAAAATCGATCTGGGGGATGTGGACCAGAGGATTTTATTCGGGCAGGGGGGTTCATTTTTGCGGATGATCGAAAGCCAGTTCGATGCCAAGATCATAGCGCGGGGGGATAATGTCATCATCCAGGGCGATGAAAAAGAGATAAACCAATTAGAGGCTTTGTTCAATGCTCTGTTAACTCATCTTAGAAAGAATAATGAGCTTTCAGAAAAATACCTGCTATATGCCATCTCCCTGGTTAAAGAAGAGGAAGAAGGCTCTCCAGACAATCTTCAGGTATCCTCACTGGTGACTTCGATTTTTACTAAGGAGGTCATCCAGCCAAGGACAGTAGGGCAGAAGGAATATGTTCAGGCTATGGAGGAATACGATATGGTTTTCTCCATAGGTCCTGCAGGCACAGGTAAAACTTATCTTGCAGTGGCTAAAGCAGTGGCGGCTTTGAAAAGTAAAGAGGTAAGCCGTTTAGTCTTAGTTCGTCCGGCAGTTGAAGCTGGTGAGAGTTTAGGATTTCTGCCCGGCGATATCAGAGCAAAGGTTGATCCATACTTGCGCCCGGTATATGATGCCTTGCATGATATGCTCTCAGCGGACAAGATAAGGAGATTGATGGAGTTGGGGATAATCGAGATCGTTCCTTTAGCTTTTATGCGGGGCAGAACCCTTAATCATGCTTACGTCATCTTAGATGAAGCTCAGAATACGACGGTAGCTCAGATGAAGATGTTTTTGACGCGTCTGGGAGTAAATTCCAGGGCAGTGATAACCGGTGATATAACCCAGATCGATCTGACAGATAAAAAAGCCTCAGGTTTGGTCCAGATTCAGAAGATCTTATCCGGAATTGAGGGGATAGAGTTTGTGTATCTTACAGAAAAGGATGTGGTCAGGCATAAATTGGTGCAGGATATCATCCGGGCTTATGAAAGGTTTGAATCAGAACAGTAAAAAAGTTCAAGGGTTTAAGGGTTCAAGAGTTCAAGGGATAAAAAACGTGACCGTTTCTCGTGGTTCGTGAGCGTAAGAAAAAGCCTAAAGGCTCAGAGGTTCAAAAAAATGGTGGAACAGGCATCTTGCCTGTTCGGTAGCCGAGAGTTCAAAGCCACTTTAGTGGCGTGACCCCACCCCCGCCGTTGGCGGGATTTTCAACCTGACCCTCTCCTGAGAGGAAAGGGAAGTTCGTAGTTCGTAGTGCGAGGCTTTTAGCCTCGCAATGCGACCCTGAAAGGGTCGCGCTACGATAAATAAAACCTGAATGAAGTCAGTCAGAACAAAGAGTGATATGAGCAATTTTCTCAAATTCAAAAATAAGCTAAAAGGGATTTTGTTTTTAAATGGGGAGGGAAAGAAGAATAATAAGGTCTTGAGGTATCTCCCAGGGATCATCCTGGGATTAGTGACTGTTCTATTCGTGACTTTTCTTTTTCCATTCCATCAACTGCCGGAAAGCCAGGTAGTTACTCTGGCTCCCTGGCAGGCGATTCTTCCGTTTTTCATAAGATTTGTCCTGATATTACTGGTATTCCTTTTCTTCCTGATCTTCCTTTACCTGCTAAAAAAAGAAGTCCTGGAGAGCTTCTCTCAATTGCTGATCATAGCCATCCTGGTTGTCACGGAGATGGCATTAGGCTATTTTTTAGTGTTGCAGTTAGGCTTTTCATACTATCTCATACCGATTACTTTAGGCTCGATGCTTCTGACCCTCCTTCTGGGGTACGAGGTAGGGTTGATCTACAGCTTTCTGATAGGGTTCCTTTTAGAGATCGTTTTCAATTTCAGCTTCAATTTAGATTTCATCTCGATCGTGGCTGGGTCAGTTGCCACTTTCAGCGTAAGAGGGGTAAAAGAGAGATATAAATTCTACCGGCCGATGCTCTATAATTCTTTAAGCTATTTAGTTATGATCTATCTTTTCGAGGTTCTAAAGGGGAGTCAAGCCCAAGCCATCTTAGAACAATGCGGGTATGGGATCCTGAATGGCTTTTTCTCCACATTCTTAGCCATGGGGCTTCTGCCGATCTTCGAATACCTGTTTGACATTACCACTGACATCACTCTGCTGGAGCTTTCAGACCTGAACCGGCCGGTTTTAAAAAGATTAGCCTTAGAAGCTCCGGGGACCTATCATCACAGCATAGTTGTGGGGAATTTAGCTGAGGCGGCGGCCAAGGTTCTAAATGCCAATCCGCTTCTTGCCCGGGTAGGGGCTTATTATCACGATATCGGCAAGATCGAAAAACCGGAATATTTTGTGGAGAATCAGATGGGAGCAAAAAGCAAACATGAGAAGCTTTCCCCATCGATGAGCGCTCTGATCTTGGAATCGCATGTCAAGGAAGGGGCTGAGCTGGCACAGAAAGAGCATCTTCCTAAAAAATTAACTGATCTGATAAAGGAGCACCACGGCACTACCCTGATGGCCTATTTTTATAAAAAAGCCCTGGATCAGAGAATCCCTGAGGTGCAGGAGTCAGAATACCGGTATCCGGGTCCTAAACCCCGCTCCAAAGAGGCGGCGATACTTATGTTAGCAGATGCAGTTGAGGCTGCATCCCGTACCTTGGAAGAGCCCAAGCCTGCCCGGATAATGAGTTTGATCAAGAAGATAATTATGGATAAATTCGAGCAGGGCGAATTAGAGGAATGCGAGCTGACCTTGAAAGATTTGCATATCATCGAGGAAAGCTTCCTTCCGATCCTGATTGGAGTATTCCATCCGAGGATCGATTATCCGGAGTTGGTAGAGGAAAGTTAAATGTCAGAGGTATTCATAGAGAACATATCCTCCGACTCCAAGGTAAAATTATCTTCACTAAAAAAATTAGCACAGGAAATCTTAAAAGATTTTAGCGAAAAAGATAATCTGAATATAATCTTGGTCTCGGATAGTTTTATGAGAAAACTAAACCAGAGATTTACCAGAAGGAAGGGAACGACTGATGTGCTCTCTTTTAGTTTTAAAGAGAATAAAAATACAAAGGCTAAAAAAGGGCTTTTAGGAGAAATCTATATCTCAGTGGAAAGAGCCAGAAAGCAGGCAGAAGACTACCAGGTGCCTTTTGACCAGGAATTGAAAAGGCTGGTGGCTCATGGGACTCTGCATCTTTTAGGGTATGAGCATAAGACTAAAAAAGACCTGGAGAAAATGAGGAAAAAAGAAGAGGGGTATATCGGTTCGCACAGTACCAAAGAAGGAAGTGACCGTTATTCGTGAGAATGTAAAAGAAAAGCTTAAAGGCTCAAAGGAGAGGGGAAATGGTGGAACAGGCATCTTACCTGTTCGATGGTCGCACAGAAGAGAGGATTGCTTCGTCGTCCCTGGAGGGAACTCCTCGCAATGACAGGTTTGTAATCGGTAACCCCGCCTTGTCCTCAAGGCGGGTAAAAGTGTGCGGATGAACAAAAGACGTGAAGGTAAAAACAGACCTCACCCTTAATCCCTCTCCTAAAAGGAGAGGGAAAAACATGACTGAAGTCAGTTAAAATTATGGAAACAAAAATGAGTTTTACGCGTAAACTTTTAAATCCCTTGCTCAAGCTCTTAATCAAAGCCTGCAAATATCCTTACAGATTTGGATCTGTCAAAAAAACACCTGAGGAGAAATTAGAGCAGCAGATAGAGTCCCTGGCATTAACTGAAGGTGAGAAGATGGAGACTCTGGAGGAGGACGAGAAGAAGATGATCCATTCCATCTTCGAGTTTGGGAAAACGGTTGCCAAGGAGATAATGATTCCCCGAATAGATGTGATCTGTGTGGAAGAGGGGGAGTCTTTAGATACCGTAAAAGAGCTGGTGAAAAAATATGGTCATTCACGTATACCTCTTTTTAGAGAGTCTATTGATCAGATAATCGGGATATTGCATGTGAAGGACCTTTTCGTGGAGGAGCTAAAGGATTCAGAAAAGATTTATCTGGCGAAGATGTCTCACAAACCCTTTTTCATTCCGGAGGATAAGAAAATCGATGAGTTGTTACAGGAGATGAGAAAGGAGAAACAACACGTGGCTATTGTGGTGGACGAATATGGAGGAACAGCAGGTCTGGTCACTTTAGAGGATATCCTGGAGGAGATCGTAGGAGAGATCGAGGATGAACACGGCAGGGCTGAGCCTGTGCTTCAGAAGATAAATGAGGGAGAATATAGGGTCGCAGCAAAAGTTACAATCCGCGACCTGAATGAGGCCCTGGGGTCAGATTTGCCAGAGAAGGAATTTGAGACCCTGGGAGGCCTGATCTACGATCTGGTGGGTGGTGTCCCGGAGGAGGGGAAGACAATCGAATATAAAGGATTGAGTTTTCAGGTGGAAAAAGTGAAAGGGCAGAGGATTGTGAGAGTAAGAGTCAAGAAAACAAAAAACGTGAAAAGTAAGACGTAATATGGTAGACGTGAGACGAGAAACAAATGACTAATGACTGATGACGAATGACGGATAAAAGATAAAAAAAACGATGAAAAGCAAAGTCTCAATCGAAAGATGTCAGGATTATCTTTTAGATAATGTGCGGGGAGCGGTAAAGAAATCGTTTGATAATTTGGGAGGATTACATAAATTCGTCAAGCCCGGGGATAAAGTCCTGATTAAACCCAATCTCCTTTCAGCCAAAGACCCTTCCAGGGCAATTACCACTCATCCTTCAGTTGTCCAGGCAGTGGCAGAAGAGGTTTTAGCATTACAGGCAAAGCCCTATATTGGTGATAGCCCGGGGGGTGCAGACAGAGGAGTAAAAAGGGTCTGGGATAATACCCAGATGAGCTTAGCTTCGCAGAATTCCTCAGTTCCTCTGGTTTCGTTCGAAGAGAAAGGAGTAGAACAAAGAAAATCCCAAACTGGCAAAACCTATTATATTGCCCGACCGGTTTTAGAAGCAGATGTTATCATCAGCCTGGCGAAACTTAAGACGCATACTCTTACCTTGATGACCGGCGCTATTAAAAATATGTTTGGGGTCATCCCTGGTTTCAGAAAAGGGGAATATCATAAAGAAGCACCCAAGCCTGCAATGTTTGCAGAGGTAATAGTAGATATCTACTCTGTAGTCAAGCCCAGGATTACTTTAATGGATGCAGTTGTGGGAATGGAAGGGGATGGTCCCTCTTCCGGCGACCCGAAATATTTAGGTTTTCTTTTAGCCAGTGAAGATGCTGTAGCTTCAGATGCGGTCGCCTCAAAAATTTTAGGTTTTAAAGCTGGAGAAATAGATTCGACCAGAGTCGCAGCTAAAAGAGGTTTAGGAGTTGATGATTTTTCTCAGATTGAAGTTACAGGAGAAAAAATTGAAAGCGTGAAGCCCGCCTCTTTCAAATTACCCTCAAACCGGCTTCTTAAACTGGTTCCTAAATTTTTGGTTGACCTGCTGGGTCCTTTGGTCTGGGTGCGCCCCAACATTTACGATGGCACTTGCACCAACTGCAATATATGTGTTATAAACTGCCCGCTTAAGACAATTTCTGCAGGAAAGCAAAGGCCAACTTTTGATTATTCAAATTGCGTAAACTGTATGTGCTGCCAGGAGCTCTGTCCTCAGAAGTCGATCTATTTAGAGAAAAGCTGGCTGGCGGGGAAAATAGCGAAATAAGTAGACAGTAGACGGAATATCACCAGGATCCGTAGGACAGTAAACAGGGAGAAGGTAGGACAGACATCTTGCCTGTCCTGTTTTTGTAGTTACCCAATTCATTGGGTCCATTTGGACTCGGCGAATCGATCAACTACAGATAGACCAAAACCGGTATCTCCACCTTGTCCCCAAGGTGGGGTTTTCTCTATAGAGACACATGCAATGCGTCTCTACTTTAGTACCATCATCTTTTTGACATCAGTATATCGACCAGCCTTAATCTTGTAGAAATAAATTCCACTGCCAACTTCATTGCCTTTGTCACTCGTGCTATTCCAGTGCACCATCTTATAGCCAGCGCTTTGATACTGATTAACCAGGGTTTTGACCTTCTGTCCAAGTGTGTTGTATATGGTCAGTTCCACGTGACAATCCTTAGGCAGGGTATATTTGATTTCAGTAACGGGGTTAAAAGGATTTGGATAGTTCTGGGAAAGCGAAAATTTGTCTGGGAGAGGTGGTTCCTGAGGCTGATTAACAACTTGAGAATTAACAACTAATACGGTCACAGAGATAGAAGATGAGGTGGTGAGGGTTTTACGATGAGGAATGGAGATTTTTGCCCATAAGGGCAAGAAAGGGAGACAGATTATTTCCAGCCCCAGTAGGAACAACATCGACACAAATAAGATGTAGTCTTTTCTGTCTCTCATCTCAGTCTTATTCTATTTGATTGAAGCGTAAAGTCTGGAATAGACCCCGGTGGTCACCTTTTCGTCGACGGTAAAAGCGTGGAGAACGAACATATATTTCTTGCCGGTATACTCCTTTTCCTCTGGAAACCTCAGGTACATTTTTATGGTCTTTGTTCCCTGGGGTGGTAGAACAAAACTGCTGTCACTAAACTCCAGATATGAAGCATCCGGTGCGTCCTGGTATTCCTTAGTGAGTGTTGCCACTGAGTTGTCAACAGTAAGGCTTTGCAGTTTGAAAGTTTGTTTTTGCTTACTGGGATTGGTAATCTTCAAAACTAGACCAGTGTTCTTCTCCACATCATAAATCTTGCCTAGTTCTATATTGTCCAAGAAAATCTCTTCAGGTTTCAACGTGAAATTAACACTAGCATCCGAAGAAGTGACTACCTGGCTCTTGGTTGCTCTCACTGTATCTGTGGTAAAGATTATCCGGGTTTTCAGCCCGTATGCCAAAAACATTCCACTGCCACTGCTACCCAGGGTATGAGACCAAATTGTCACCTCATACTTTTTCCCACAATATTCATCA
>MEWM01000036.1:0-3133 GCA_001775355.1 candidate division Zixibacteria bacterium RBG_16_43_9
ATGCCCTATCTCGGCAGATTGCAGGGCATTGGTTGCCATCCGGTCGAGTTGAATGATCTGCTCTTGCAATTTCTCTAATTCATTAAAGGATTTTTTTGACTCATCCAGCAGAAGCAGGTTTTCAATAGATAAAGCAGTTTGACTGGCCACCAGAGACAAAAGCTTCAAAGAACCTTCAGGGATTTCCTTCGGACATCTTGTGCAATTAAGGCTCAAAAGCTCAAAGATTTTTTTGTCCCGGGTAACCGCAATCGAAAATGCAGTCTCGTTCTTTTCGATTATTTTTTCCCAGATCGAAAGCCCGGGGTGTAAAGAGAAAAGTGAAGAGAATACAGGATGCCCTTTAAGTTCAGAGGCTTTGATTACATCCTTCAGCTCGAACCATTTTTCAACCTGTTTTGGACCTATCTCGAGCTCAATTTTTTCTGAAAGGTTTTTATAAAAATCTGTGACCAGAAATATCTTAACCTTCTGGCTATCCTCATCCCATAAAAGAATGGAGCCTTTATTCGTTCCAGTCTGCATCAAAGCGAAATTTAAAGTGAGCTTTAAGAGGCTATCCTTATCCCCACTTTTGTAGATATTCAAGTCTACTTCCAAAAGAGCGGCTAATCCTTTTTCTTTGGCTTTCTCCTCCAGGGAATCCTTTTTTTCAATGGCTTGAGCTACAGATTTTCTCACTTTATTTAGATCGAAAGGTTTCAATATATAATCGTAAGCACCCTCTTTAAGTGCCTCTTGCGCCGACAGTAAATCCGCATATCCGGTCATGAAGATGGCACCTATCTCAGGATTAATCTGGTGAATCCTTTTGACCAGCTCAACCCCATCCATCTCCGGCATCTTGATATCGGTAAGTATAAAGTCGAAATTTTTTTCTTTTATCTTCTCCAGAGCCTCTTTGGGATTGGCAAAGGAATCTACCTCATATCCTTCGTTTTTGAGGAGATCCGAGGCCAGTTTGCGCATGATCTCCTCATCGTCGATCACCGCAATTTTTATCTTTTTAGTTAGATGCATCTCATCCGATTTCAATTTTCTCCCCCCTTTTATCTTTAGCTTCGACTTCTTTGATGATATCCCTGATCTCTTGAAGTTCAAAGGGCTTGTGGATACAAGTTATGGCTCCCTCCTCCTGGGCTAATTCGCTCATCAAGTCCGGGAAGCTATCCATCATCACGATGACAACTTTTTTATCCATTTTTTTAATTATTTTCACCGCTTCCAATCCATTCATCCTGGGCATATGAACGTCCGAGAAAATGAGATCATATTTTTCCTCTTTCACTTTTCCTACCGCCTCCAGCCCGTTGGAGGCACAATGCACCTGATGCCCATCCTCCAAGAGAACCTCAGAGAAAAGCTTTCGGATGATCAGCTCGTCGTCCACTATCAGGATTTTCATTTCAATCCGGCTTCCTTTTTATGATTTTATTGACCAGCTCTCTTATATGGCCGACTTGAAAAGGCTTGGACACATAGGCAAAGGCTCCCAGTTTTTCACATTCTCCGGCTGCCCCTTCTGAGGCGTAACCGGTTATAACAATCACCTCAGTCTGGGGCGAAATCTCTTTAGCCACCCGTAATACTTCGGTTCCTTCCACTTTGGGCATCCTGATATCGGTTATGACCACTTTGTAGTTCTTCGTCCTTATCTTCTCGATGGCTTCATCCCCATCGCTGGCGAAATCCAGTTGATAACCCTCTTCAGAAAAGACCTCCCCTAAAAAATTTCTCATAATCTCCTCATCATCCACAATCAGAAGATTTCTATTACCATTAGCCTGGATCATCTTTCCCCTCGAGCAGTTTTTTATACATTTTTTAAAACTTTCTTTACCCGTTTAGCTTCGGATCTTTTATCTATGGTGAGAACTGGAATCCAGAGGATGAACTTAGCTCCCTTTCCTAACTGGCTTTCCACCAATATTTCCCCTTTATGGTCTTTGATTATGCCGTAGCTTACCGGCAAACCCAGCCCGGTCCCCTCACCCACTCTCTTGGTAGTAAAGAAAGGCTCAAACACCTTGTTCAGGTTGTCCTGGGGGATTCCACAGCCGGTATCCGCGAAAACTATCTCCACCCTTTCCGGCAGATTATCCTCTTTCTCTATTTTCCGGGTAGAGATAATTAATTCCCCGCCATCCGGCATCGCCTGAATGGCATTCAGGATGATGTTGGTAAATACCTGTTGAAGCTGGTTGGAATTTCCCATTACCTTAAGGGGTGATTGATCTAAGTTGGTGATCAACTCCACCTTGCCCATCTCCATCTGATGATGGATAAAGACTAATGTGTCTTTCAAAACAGAGTTTAAATCCAGAGGATCAAATGCTACTTTATTTGAAGATCTGGCAAACTTAAGGAGGTTTTGGACTATGGTCTTGCATCTCTGGGATTGATGCTCGATATCTTTTAGATATTGGGTATAGGTGTCAATGTCGTCCCCGGTTAAGTCTTTTAAGGGTTTTTTAGTGATCTTCTCTAAGGCGAACTGGGAATAACCTAAAATGCCTCCCAGGGGGTTGTTCAGCTCGTGCGCTACGCCTGCAGCCAACTGCCCCACTGATGCCATCTTTTCCTGCTGGATTAATTGTTCCCTTGAGTTCTTTAAATCATCTGTCATCTGGTTGAAAGCTTTAGCCAGAATTCCTATCTCGTCTTCGGTTTCGAGTTCCACCTTAATTTCTGCTTCTCCAGAGGACAGTCTTCGAACTGCCTCGGTCAATTTGAGAATGGGCTCGGAAAGGATTTTGCTTAAGTAGGTTGCAATTAAAATTCCGAGAATAATTATGATAATGCTTACTAAAAATGTGATGCGCAGATTACCAGCCACTTCTCTTTTTAAATCCGAAAGGGATAACCCTACAGCTAAATAGCCTATTTCCCTCTTCTGTGAGAAGATCGGAGTTAAAACATTCAGCTTCTCCTGATCTATGAAAGATTCAGTTTTTTCCGTTCTGGTCCTTTTTAAGACCTTTTTGCCCTCCTCGAACTTATAAGAGGCAAAGACCTTATCTTTAGAATCGCAGATTATGATGTAGGATAGGTCTTTATTCTGTTTAGCTCCTTCGATCGCCTCCTTCGCGGATTGAAGATCCTCGAATTCCAATCCCGGGCTGACATTATAAGC
>MEWM01000036.1:3180-4459 GCA_001775355.1 candidate division Zixibacteria bacterium RBG_16_43_9
AACACTGCGATAATTGATACCACAGAGATAATTGCACCGGTGATCTTGTTCTTGATCGAGCTTCTGCCTAACAATATATTGAATGCCTTCATATTCCTTGTCACTCAATGACTTTGGCTAATTTCAGCAACTGTGAGCTGAAATCAGCCCCTTCTTTCTTTGCCGCTAGTAAATTAATAATAATCAGCGGCTTTTCTCCTTTGGTCCCGATTCCCACAGCCAGCCCCGACTCAACGTATTCGGGAACTCCGGTTAAAGTGGTTATCTTTTTTGCCCGACTCAGGTCAGTTATCTTTTTGATCACTACAGCTCGCAAGGGGCTAATGTAAAGAACATCAACGCCTTCTTTGAAAACAGTGCTGTCCAGGTCAGACTCGTCAAGATCAATTGAGACCTGCCGAATCGGAATACCTTCGATTTTATTTATGGGGGATTTACTTAACGCCTTCACGGCTTCATTCCTTGCATTCAGTGAAACTCTGAACTTGCCCTGGTATACCAGGCCTATCACCAGTTCGTCCCCGACCCGGGCTTTGAGATTTCTATCAAAAGCCAATATCTTCAAAAAGAGTTGAAATTGCACCTCAACTGGAACCGCCATCTCCTGAGCCCAAGATCCAGCCATCCATAGGATTATCAAGCTTATCGTTATTACAATTTTGACCATACATAATTTAAAATCGATTAAATCTCTGAAATCAAATACCTTTATCCTACCCCTTTTCGATTAAAGTCGATATTCCAGCTTGGTGATAAAAGTCCTGCCGTCCTGGATGATGGCATCCTGGACGTGTTCGAACCCACCCGGTGTTGAATACTCTACATCAAAAAGATTCTTAACCAGGAATGACAATTTCAAATGACCCAAAAGAGGTTTAGTCACCAGATTGAGATCGGTCAAAAGGTAAGGCTTGGTCTTGGTTCCATATACTGTAATCCGCTCAGTTTCATATAACAATTGGGTTGAAGCGTAAAAAAGCTTTTTTACCGGATAAGAAAATCCGAGTTTGAAAACGTGACTGGGCGAGTTAGTTAATTTTTGTTTCAGGTTGGGATCTTCAGCTCGCTGATAGGTATAACTTACATATCCTCCCAGACCCATTTTGAGCTTGGCATTTAGCTCCAGCTCCAATCCGCGTGCTTTAGCCCGGCTGACATTTCGATATTGCCATAGAGAGTCTGAGGGATCAACTGTCTGGTCAATTAAATCTTTCATTTCGTTGTCATAGAGGGAAACCGTGCCAAACAGCTCATCACTTATTCTCTCCTCCCATACCAG
>MEWM01000036.1:4466-8517 GCA_001775355.1 candidate division Zixibacteria bacterium RBG_16_43_9
GTCCTGATTCTCTCAGGCTTGAGATCCAAATTTTCTTTATATCCGATGAATGGGTCATCATAAAAAACCTCCCAGATATTCGGTGCCCGAAAAGCCTCGCCGTAGAGAAGCTTAAGGGTGCTGGATTTGGCGGGATTAAAGATAAGTGCTCCTCTGGGCGTGGTGGAGCTTCCTGCTCTTGAATACTTGTCCCGGCGCAGGCCAAAAGTGAAGGATAAATTCCTCAGCACCTGATATTCATCCTGGATATAAAGGGAGTAAATCCTGAATGGGGAATTATTCGAGAACTGGGGCTCGCCTCCTAACTGAGTGATGTATTCTGCTCGATAGTGATTTTGATATTCCGCTCCGACGGTCAACCGGTTATTTGATTGAAGGTCCCAGCTAAATTGGAATTCACCTCCGAGCCAACTGCCATTGGCGTGATCTGTAAAAAGCAGCTCATATGGCGACCATCCCCGGTAATAGTAATGTTGATAGTATCCTCGTAGTACCATATTCTTATCAGAACCGATCTTACGATCGTATTTGAGCTCCATCAGTTGCCGTTCATCCAAAGTCTTATTCCTGGGATCGTTAAAAGTTGTTCCCCAAGACGCCGTCGGAATGCCTTTTTCCCGGGAAGTCACGTCTCCCTGTAAGGTAAAGTTTTTATAACTGATTTCAGTTAGAAACCCGTAATAATTGTCCCAATCCAGATTCTCAGCTATTCCGTTATTCGTCGATGGATTGTCAAATTCCTTGTAGAAAAGGTCTTTACCTGAGACCCCGAATCCACCCCCGGCAACCATAATATTCATGCCGTTAGCTAATTCCTTTCCATACATAGCCGAACCTTTTAACCAGCCATAGCTTCCCGCCTCGGTTGAAACCTTCAAACCGTTTATCTGGTTCCCATCTTTAGTGATCATGTTGACTACTGCAAACATAGCGTTGGTTCCGTACAAAACCGAGCCCGGACCCCGTACGATTTCAATCCTGTCAATCATACCCTGGTCTAAGCCCAAGTCCGTCCCAGCAGGCCCGCTTTGCCAGATGTTTTCATTGATTGAGCGACCATTGATCAAAAATGATATCCGGTTGTTGTAGTCTGTGGGCCGGCTAAACCCTCGAGCTCCCACATAAGCGTAATTCCGGTCATTACTGACATAAAAACCTCTAACATTCCTGAAAACATCTTCGAGGGAGCGGTAGCCGTATCGCTCGATATCCTCCGAGGTTATAATAGTAACCGAGGCCGGGGCTTCGCTGATTTTCTGCTTATATTTTGCTGCCGCGCTGATCTGTATATTAAGCAGGGAATCTAATGAGAGGTCTTTGATATCGTGCACATCATCTTTTTTGGCAATTCCCCTTTGCGGGATAAAGCAAGCCAAAATCAACAGTAACACGAGCAAGAGTTGTATATGTCTCATGATAGCCCCCCTTTAAATGTAGAAAAAAGCCCCTCTTTTTAGCTTGTCGGCAACTGGTATCAAAACTTTATAATCGGTTCATTTACCCCTTGTTTATTTCCTCAAAATTATTATTATTAAGGAAATTTTGGTGGAGGAGCTATGTTTAAAAAAATATTTTTAACTTTTCTGTTTCTGATGGGCTTTCTGTTTTCAAATTCATTGGCAGATGAGGGGATGTGGCTTCTGGATCAGATTGGCAAACTGCCAATTGACAGTCTGAAAGCAAAAGGGTTAAAGCTAAATCCTGAAGAAATATATAATCCAAAAGGGGGTGGACTTTCGGACGCGATCGTGCAATTGGGTGCGTCTGCCTCCTTTGTCTCTCCTGAGGGACTGATCATCACCAACCATCACGTGGCTTTTGGCGCAGTCCAGAGGCAGAGCACTCCGGAGCATAATTATCTGGAGAATGGTTTCTACGCTAAGACCAAAGAGGAGGAGATCCCGGCTATAGGATATAATGCTTACGTTCTCAAGTCTTTTGAGATTGTCACGCCTAAAGTTTTAGGCGTAGTCAATGATAAGATGTCAAACCTGGAGAGGTATAAGGCGATTGAAAAAGCCTCCAAGAAAATCATCAAAGAGTGTGAAAAGGGTGAAGACACAAGGTGCAGACTGGCGGGTATGTACGGGGGGAAAGAGTATTATCTATATACTTATTTCAAGATAAGAGATATCAGGCTGGTGTTTGCACCGCCCCGCGCCATCGGAGATTATGGCGGCGAGATAGATAACTGGATGTGGCCCAGGCATGCAGGAGATTTTTCGATACTGCGTGCCTATGTTTCCAAAGACGGTAAATCAGCAGAATATTCTAAAGACAATGTCCCTTATAATTCAAAGACCTTTCTCAGGGTCTCCTCTGCTGGAGTAAAGGAGGGAGATTTTGTGATGCTGATCGGTTTCCCTGGAACGACCAGGCGCTACGAAAGCTCATTTTCAGTAGACGAGATGGTGAACTATGATTATCCAAAAGATATCCGCACGCGCAAGGAGATAATCGCGATCTTAGAGAAAGCCTCGGCTGAGGATTCATCTGTTGCTCTCAGGCTATCCTCCAAACTTAAAGGTTTATATAATTATCTTAAAAAGAATCAGGGGATGTTAGACGGTTTTAAAAAATCTGGACTATTGCAGCAGAAAATAGAGAATGAGAAACTGCTAACCAAGTTTTTAAACGAAAACCCAGACCTTAAGGCAAAATATGGGCAGGTCTTGCCTGAGCTGGAGAATTTATACCAGGAGAATAAAAAATATCAGGATAAAGATTTTCTTATGGGCTGGATGAGCTACCAGTGTGAATTCCTGGATTTCGCTTCCACCATCTATAAATGGAGCTTAGAAAAGGAGAAAAAAGACTCTGAAAGGGAGATGGGTTATCAACACCGGGATACCTTAGATACCAGAGAAGGGCTGAGAGATGCCCAGGTGAATTTAGTACCTTTAGCAGATGAACAGCTCTTGCTTTACTTTCTGAAGAAAGCAACTCAGCTTCCCTCTGACCAGAAGATTCAAGCAGTGGAGAAGATTTTTCAGGGTAAAGAAGGTCAGGATAAAAACAAAATCTTAGGGGATTTAGTCTCCAATCTATATAAGAACACAAGACTCGGCTCTGTGGAAGATCGTTTAAAGATGTATGATATGACCAATAAAGAGCTGGTAAAACTGGATGACCCTTTTATCAACTTTGCTAAAGATCTGGAAAAAGACCGGGAAGAGTTGAGGACTCGGAACAAAACGTTCTCCGGAGCACTTAATCGGCTAAGGCCTAAACTGATTCAGGCATATTTAGAGTGGAAAAAGGGAACATCTTACCCGGATGCGAACGGGACTATACGCTTTAACTATGGTGAGGTAAAAGGTTATATTCCGCGGGATGCGGTAATCTATAAGCCTATAACAACCCTCAGGGGAGTGATGGAGAAAAATACAGGGGAGGAACCGTTTGACGCCCCCAAAGAACTGCAGGAGGTTTATCAGAAAAAAGATTTCGGCTCCTATCTGGATAAGTCGCTTGGAGATGTTCCGGTGGATTTCCTTTCCACCAATGACATCACCAACGGAAACTCCGGCAGCGCGGTGATGAACGGAAAAGGTGAATTGGTCGGACTGGCGTTTGATGGAAACTATGAGGCGATGACCTCAGATTACGAGTTCGACACCAAAATCACCCGGGCGATTGTGGTGGATATCAGATACGTTCTTTTTCTGCTGGATAAGGTATATCACGCAAATGGATTGCTGAAAGAGCTGACTATACGTTAGTATGGGATGCATCGTCCGTGACGATGCCATTTTGCGACCATGAAATGGTCGCACTACGAAAATACTGTAGGGGCACGGCGTGCCGTGCCCCTACAATTAATCTATCTTATGATTTCCTGTTCAGGCTGACTCGTGGAAACCGTAATCACATCTTTTGGTAGTTTCTTCTCCAGCCGGGTATAAGCTAAGGCGGCTGCAAGTCCCAAAACAGCGATTAGTCCCCAGAGCAAGACCGGCTTTTTACCCAAAAGGTCGATTAAAACCCCGCCGACCAAAGGTCCAATTGACCAGCCCAGGGCATAAGCCAACCCATAACCACCCATATATAA
>MEWM01000036.1:8665-26436 GCA_001775355.1 candidate division Zixibacteria bacterium RBG_16_43_9
ATGCTTCCCCAGAAAAGAACCCGCATCAGATTTTTTGTCTGGGTGAACTTGGCAACCGGAATCTGAAGCAGGACGACAATCAGACCGTTAAGCGCAAATAGAAAACCTAACTGCGCTTTTGTAATTCCCACATAATCGACTGAGAAAACCGATATGGTCGAGACCAACTGACCGATTACCACGAAAAGTAAAATCGAAATGGAACAGTAGAGAAGAAAAAGATGGTCATCCTTCAGCTTGACAAGGTCTTTGAAATAAAATTTCTCCTCTATAGAGTCCCTTTTGACCGACTCAGACAGAAAGAAAAGTATTAGCGCCGAGGAGATGAAGGTTAGTACCCCGCCGATGATGAAGAGAAGTGGGTAAGAGGCAGAGGCTAAAAATCCTCCGATCACCGGACCAAAAGCCCAGCCGGTGTTGCCACCCACACGCAGGATGCTGTAAGCTTCCACCCTTTTTTCTTTAGGGACTATGTCTGCTGCCATGGCATTGGCAACTGGCTGGTAAAATCCCCCAAACAACCAGTTCAGGATAAGAGCTAAAGACCACAGCGCAAAGCTGCCACCTTTAAAAGCAAGCCCGGCCATAAAGATAAAAATGATACCTCTGGCAAACTGGGCAAAGCCCATTATCTTCACCCTGCCAAGCTTATCTGAAAGATGTCCGCCGATTAAACCAGATAAAGCCCGGGCAATCGCTCCTGCTCCAAATATAAACCCGACCTGAGTCATAGGAATTTGCATCTGATTATGAAAATAGATGCTCATATAAGGGATAACCATCGCAAATCCCATAGCAGATGCCATCCAGCCGGAGAAAAGTATCCACATCCGGTAATCGTAGCTTTTTACAAAAGATGAGAATCTGGAGAGGTTGAGTTGAGGCATATTATCTATGTAGGTCAAGCACGTCCCGCCAAAGAAGGGAATGGTTGACCTACGAATCCTGCCAAGATAAAGAAGAATGAATGATTTTGCAATAATTAAATGATAAAGGACTAATGACGAATAATAAATAAATTGTAGGGGTAGACCCTTCTGCTTAGTCTGGCAACTTTAGAAGTCAAAAGCAGGATGAAATTATTTATTTACTTGACAAGTATCATGTTATTGTATATAATATTTTTGAATTAAACTAGTTATTATTAAAGTTCAAAAACTAAACAGAGTTAAAAATAGCGATTACATATGACTTTGAGATTGTCTTCAAATAATAAATTTACAATTAATAATCAAACTCTTCTATTAGGAGATTCTTTAAATATTTTACCTACTTTAAAAAAGCAATTTGACGCATGTATTACTGATCCACCTTATAATATATCTGGGTATGATCATAAAAAAGAAATTGGTTGGCTTAAATCTAATAAATTCTGGACCGAACAAAAAAAGTTCTACAAAATAGATGAAAGCTGGGATAAATTTTCTAATGGCGATTATGAGAGATTCACAGAAGAGTGGCTAAAAATGGTATGTTGTTTAGTAAAGAAAAATGGAAATATAATAATATTTGGAACCTATCACAATATTTACAAAATTGGTTACTTGTTAGAAAAACTTGACAAAAAAATTATAAATTCTATCGTTTGGTATAAAAGAAATGCTTTTCCCAATATAACACAAAGAATGCTTTGTGAAAGCACAGAACATATTATATGGGCAGTTAATAATAGTCAGAAAAATGCTAGCAACTGGATTTTCAATTATAATTTTTTGAAAAGTATAAATCATGGAAAACAAATGAGAAATGTTTGGGACATACCAAGCACACCTCAAAATGAGAAAGAATTCGGAAAACATCCTTCACAAAAGCCAGTTAAAGTGATTGAAAAATTAATTATTGGATTTACAAATAAAGGTGATAATATCTTGGACCCATTTATGGGTAGTGGTACAATCCCCTTGGTTTGTATGCTACATGATAGAGAAAGTTTATGTATAGAGAATAATGAAGATTATTATAATTTAGCAGTGAAAAGATTGAAAGGATCAAATAAAAATAAAAATGTAGATGCTTTTGAGTTGTTATCATGTTAAAAGAATGGTTAAACACAATTCAATGTATTGATTGCATTGACGGACTTAAGAAAATACCTGACAATTCTATAGATCTAATTATTGCTGATCCTCCCTACGGGATTAGCAGAGAATTAAATTGTAAAAATCAGAAGTTAGGTACAACAGCAAAATTGAATTTTGATTTTGGAGAATGGGATAAATTTGACAAGAAATGGTTCGAAATTGCTATTAAAAAGACAAAAGGTTGGATTGTGACGTTTTGCGCTAAAAAAGATATTGGAGTCTATTGGGATATTTTAGAGAAAAATGGTTTTGTTGCAATAGACTCAATAGCTTGGATAAAACCAGACCCTCTTCCACTAAATGCTAAAAGTAGATTTTTAAATGCGTGGGAATCTATAGTTGTTGGTAAAAAATCTGGAGCATATTGGGGAAGCAAATATTTCCCGAATATATTAAAGTTTCAGGCGCCAAAAGGAAGAGATAGAATTCACCCAACACAGAAACCTTTAGGATTGATTGAAAAATTAATAGAATTAATGACTAAAAAAAATGATATTGTGCTTGATCCGTTTATGGGTAGTGGAACAACTGCAGTTGCTTGTAAGCAACTAGGCAGGCATTTTATTGGATTTGAAATTTCTAAAGAATTTTATGAACTAACAAAAAAAAGACTTAATGGAATCAGTGAAAGATTAGAGATTCAATTATAGTATTTCTATTGCGTCAATTTTTTCAAGGTCTCGTATAGATAGCGAAACTTGTAATCTTCTTAATTCCTTGCCCTGTACAGCAAATCTTTTAAATTTTTCTTTCAACTTTTCCCTTAATCTTGAAACAACTAATTTGGGGAGTGCTTTATATATCTTAACAATTTCAAATTTTTGTTTATCTACTACAGCCAGAATAATCGCTTTGTCTTTTAGATATTTGTTTAAAACGTTATCCGAAATGTCTTGAAAATTCCATGAAAATGTTTTAGATACTTTATATTCATAATAGTTACCTTCATCGTCGATAGCATCATGTGCCGCTTGCTCAGTAAGAACTTTATGACCTAATTTGATTGCTATCAACAATTCCCAGCATTTATTACTTGTCAAAATATCTTTTACCTTTGCGATCTTTTCAATTTGTTTAGTAATTACTAATATTCTGTTTAACCATTTATCGTACCCTCCTCTTAAATTAGATTCAAAAGAGTTTTTTTTAATATCTAGTTCTTTTTCAATCTGATGTGGACTTACATTTATCATTTTTCTTTTATTGATTATTTTTATAGTCTTTTCTTTTAAGTACTTTGAGATTAGTTCTCCTGGAACAATAAAGCACCAATCCATAAAAGGTTTATCACATAGATCATTAATATGTGCAAAAACAACAGCTTTCACAGAATTTAGTTTTTCTATAGTAGTATCAGAGAAATCATTAAAAGTCCAAGTGTGATTAGAACTGGTCTCTTTATAATGTTTATATTCATACTCATCTCTATTTTCATCTCTCCCATTACGTGAACCGGAATGTCCTGGAATTAAGTTATGGTGTAATTCGTTTGCTATTATTATTTCAAAAATCTTACTATTAGAGTATATGTCATTTACTCCAAATAATTCAAAGAACTCATTCTGAATCTGAACTAATTCATTAACTAATTCTGTAATTTTATTTTTATATTCCATAGTTTTATCCGGATCAGAGGCTTCCACCTTCAAACTGGGTGTTTTCCAACAAAAGATATTTAAAAAGTTTTAAAAAACAAGGTATGTTTTTAAAAAATAATCTGCAAAAGGTTTAAGTGGATACAAAATTGGTAGCGAATAACTATTTAGATGGCACTATCTTATTGGTAAATAATAAGTTACCTTAAGATGCTTTTCCATAATAACATATTAGGTAATGTTTGAACTTGTGTGTAATTTTTTCTTCCTTATTATTTTTGACATTTCCCTCGGTATTAGATATATTTTTCTTGTCCTGCGGATCCGAAATTCGGAAAGGAGTTTTTATGCCAGCTAATTTGACTCCTCAATATTTAGAAGCGGAAAGGAAATACAAGCAGGCCAAGACTGTCGAGGAAAAGCTTTCTGCTTTAGAGGGGATGCTTGCGACCATCCCTAAGCACAAGGGGACTGAAAAGCTTCAAGCTGACATAAAGACCAGGATCTCCAGACTAAAGGACCAGGAGAAAAAAACTAAAGGGGGGAAAAGGGAAGACCTTTATTATATCAAAAAGGAAGGGGCTGGTCAGGTGGTTATTATCGGTTCTCCAAATGCTGGTAAATCTCGGCTTTTAGCCTCCTTGACCCATGCCAAGCCAGAGGTGGCACCTTTTCCCTTTACTACCCAGAAGCCTTTAGCCGGTATGATGCCCTATGAGAATATCCAGATTCAACTGATCGATACCCCGCCCATCACCCATGATTTCTTAGAAAGCGGGATGCTGGGACTGATCCGCAATTCAGATTTAGTCTGGTTGGTGATAAATTTAAGCTTAGATGACCCTTTAGCTGAATTAGAGATGGTCAAGAAAAGGCTGGAGGAGAAAAAAATCAGGCTGTGCGGGGATGAAAAAGGCGTGGCTTTGCAGGTGGGTGAGATCTGCAAAAAGACTATGATTTTAGGGAATAAAAATGATCTGGAAAATGCTGCGGAAAACTGGCAGGTCATAAAGGAGTTGTACAGCAAATCTTTTTCCTTATACTCTGTTTCCGCGGAAAAAAAACAGGGTCTGGAGGAATTGAAAAGGGAGACCTTCGAGAAGCTGGAAATTCTAAGAGTTTATACTAAAATCCCGGGAAAACCTTTAGATTATACTGATCCGGTTATCCTGAAAAAAGGGCAAAAAGTATTAGATGCCGCTTTTATCATTCACAAGGATTTTGCCCATAATCTGAAATATGCCCGGATCTGGGGCAAAGGCAAATATGAAGGGCAGATGGTGCACCGGGACCAGGTGCTAACGGATGGAGATGTGATAGAGTTTCATCTTTGATTTCTGGTGGAACAGACATCCTGTCTGTTCCGCTTTTTCGTAGGGTCGGGGGACCCAACAGGCACAGGAAACCGCGCTCCCGCTGGATGTTATCATCCAGCGGGGAAGTAAAAAATGGGAAAGTTCGCCAAGAAATTTCAAGACAACGGACTTCTGTTCATTACTAATACGATTATTGATTGGAACAAGATCTTCCACTTATCCAGGTATGCTTTGATAGTGATGAATAGCTTGAAATACTGTATTGAAGATGAATGGTTCGAATTATATTCTTATATCTTAATGCCCAATCATCTCCATCTCATTTTAAAAGTATTGAAAAATCACACCATAGAACAGATATCCAGAGATTTCAACAAATATACTGCCCAGCAGATTCTACTCACCCTTAAGGATAAAAATCCCGAGATGCTGGATTTGTTTTGGGTTGGGACCAAAAAACAAAATTACAGAGTCTGGCAAGAAGATGGAGACATAAAAAATGTTATTTCCCCACAATTTCTTCTTCAGAAGGCAGAATATATTCACAACAATCCATTGAGAGGGGATTGGAGAAAATTCTTAAAAGTGGAGAGATCCGAGGATTATGAATATTCCAGTGCCAGATTCTATGTAAGCGGGGTCGAAGACAAATATGTGAGACTGAGTGATCTGCGAAAACTGGTCGTTTGATTGAGACGGCGGATGATAACATCCGCCTAAGAGCGGAAAAAAGGGCAAAAAGTATTAGATGCCGCTTTTATCATTCACAAGGATTTTGCCCATAATCTGAAATATGCCAGGATCTGGGGCAAAAGCAAATACGAAGGGCAGATGGTGCACCGGGACCAGGTGCTAACGGATGGAGATGTGATAGAGTTTCATCTTTGATTTCTGGTGGAACAGACATCCTGTCTGTTCCATAACTATAGTCAGACAGGAATGTCTGACCTACCTTTGTAGGGGTGGGTTTGAAACCCACTCCTACAAAGAAAGACATTTTCAAAGGAAGGTATGGGAAAAGTCATAATGATAAACAATGAAAGAATGGGACAGGGAGAGACTGAATTGACCACTCTTTTGATGGGGAATTTTTTGAGAAGTCTGGTCAGTTCGGAAAAGAAACCTGAATTTTTGATCTTCTATGCCTCCGGAGTAAAGCTGGTCTCTGAAGGCTCGGTCTATCTTGAAACACTTGTCTCCCTGGAAAATTCAGGGGTAGAGGTACTTTCCTGCTCCACCTGCCTGAATTATTACGGGCTTACAGATAAAGTCAAAGTAGGGAAAAAGAGTAATATGAAAGAGATCGTAGAGGTTCTCTTAAAATTCGAGGGTACTATTACTATTTAAGAACTGTTGCCGAAGTCTCTTTTGGGAGAAATCTTGTGTAGGGACAGGGCTTGTCCCTGTCCTAACCCTAATAAGGACAGCCACAAGGGCTGTCCCTACATTAACTCATCCCCTGACCCCTTCTCTTAAAAAGAGAAGGGGTCAGGCATTCCCTCTCTTTATAAGAGAGGGATTAAGGGTGAGTTATTCAACTGCAAACTAAAGTTCGAGAAGCCGGAGACTACGTCTGGTGCTCATACGGGCTTGCGGGCTCGTAGCCACCGTAGGACTTGCGACTACCGTTTATTTTTGCAGGGCTGGTCCGCCTTTGGCGGACTGCCTACGAGTTGTTACTGTTTAATTATGTCTAAAAGAGAATATTTTGACAGGTATGCTCACAAATGGGATCAGCTCTGTCATTTAGAGACTGAAGATAAACTGGAAAAACTCCTCAGATGCTTCAGACTCAGGAAAGGCTCGCAGGTTCTGGATTTAGGATGCGGGACTGGTATTTTGTTTCCCCACATCCTGAAAGCCATTGGCAAGAAAGGCAGGGTTTTTGGGGTAGACTTATCTGAACAGATGCTGCTGGAGGCCAGGAGGAAACATCGGAATGAAAATATCTTCTTAATTTGTGCTCCTGCGGAGAACCTTCCCTTTCTGCCAGGATCTTTAGATTATGTGATTGCTTTTGCTTCTTTCCCTCACTTTGAAAAGAAAGCTAAAGCCATACAAGAGATCAATAGGGTCTTGAAAAGAGGAGGGAGACTTTTCATCGCTCATCTGCTTGGGAGCAAAGAGTTGCAGGAGCATCATCGATCATCTGGGGACATTGAGGTCATGAGGGATATTCTGCCGGCTGAAAAAGTTCTAAAAAGAATGTTAAAAAGGGAAGGATTTAAAAAGATACTTATAATAGACAAACCTTCCTTATACATAGCCTGTGGGTCAAAATGAGAATCTCTGCAAAACAGATAAGCCTGAGTGGATTATTCATTTCGCTGGGAATAGTCGTTCCTTTTCTTTTTCATCAGTTTGGTTTAGCTGGTAGGATTTTTTCGCCGATGCATTTTCCAGTCTTTCTCGCTGGAATCCTGTTAGGGCCCCTAAGTGGTGCTGTGGTTGGTTTATTATCTCCGATCTTAAGCTTTTTCCTGACCGGAATGCCACCACCTTATGCAGTCCCTTTGATGGCTTCGGAACTTCCGGTTTATGGACTGACTATAGGCTTATTCTGCAGGTATCTTAAAGCACCTCTTATAGTTAATCTGTTATTTTCAATGGTCGCAGGCAGGATAGCATTTGCTCTTGGGATA
This sequence comes from candidate division Zixibacteria bacterium RBG_16_43_9, assembly GCA_001775355.1. Classification (GTDB taxonomy): domain Bacteria; phylum Zixibacteria; class MSB-5A5; order MSB-5A5; family RBG-16-43-9; genus RBG-16-43-9. The sequence continues at coordinate 16,300 of MEWM01000036.1, forward strand.
TTCATCATAGGGGCTTTTGTTAAATTACCAGTAAGTTTCATCTCTTTCTTAGAAGCTTCTTTTATCACCGGGCTGCCGGGCATCTTTCTTCAGTTAATCATCATCCCTGCTTTAGCCATCAGACTGAAAAAAATTCCAGCTTTTTCTGGAAAGCTCTAAGGTGGTTTCAAAATAGCTCCACCTCTGGCAGGTCAAAGATAAACCTAAGGATTTACACTCCACTGTCTGCGATTCAATCAGGACAATTATGTCAGAAGTCTTTCTCCTGATTAAGCTTTCTATTATTTTTCCGAAGATAAAAGAATAGGGGGAGAAGAGTATGAAAAATATCCAGAATGAAATAAAAAAAATCGAGAGAAAAGACTGGCATCTCTGGATTTTGACTTCCGGGGTTTTTTTGAGCTTGGTTGCCTTTGTTCTTCTTCTGATTTTCTATTCAGATGTTAGAAATCTGTATGAAAAGGAGCTCTCCAATTATACCTACAATCTTCTCTTCGTTGGGTTTACCGGAATTTCGCTTCTTTTCTTAGCCTACATTCTTTTTAAAGAGCAATCCATAAAAAAGCTGCGTGGTGAACTTTTCAAAGAAAAGGTTTTGTCGCAGTCCCTGGAAGAACGGTTTCAGGAACTTAAAGCCTTATTCGAAGTAAGCACCTTGGTGAATTCTGAGATAGAGCTTTCTTTAATCTTAGATTTGATCTCCAAAACTGTGCGGGATTACCTGCAGACCGACAGGTGCTCTGTTTTGCTCTTTGACAAAAAGAAAAATAAGCTGGTCTGTGTGTCAGCTCATGGAGTCTCAAGTGAGAAGATAAAAAATACTGAGCTGAACCCGGGCGAGAGTGTAGCTGGCTGGGTTATGACCCATGGTGAACCGCTCCTCTTAGGAGAGGAATTGCAGGAGGATAAGTTCAAAAACTTTGTCTCCAAGGAGGAGAAGATATCCTCTTCTTTATCTGTCCCTCTAAAGGTCAAGAATGAGATAAAAGGGGTTTTGAACGTCTGTATGGTCAAAGGAAAAAGAAAATTCAATGAAGCGGATCTAAAACTGGTCTCGATATTCGCCCAGAATGCCGCAGTCTCCATTGAAAAAGCAGAGTTATACCAGGAAGTAAAAAAACAGGCAGAAGTCTTAGAAAAAACTTTGGAGGATTTGAAAAAGACCCAGGGACAATTAATTCAGTCTGAAAAGATGAGGGTTTTAGGAGATCTGGCTGGAGGGATAGTCCACGATTTTAACAACATCCTTGGAATTATAACTGGCAGGGCTGAGCTTCTTTTGAAACAGGCTAAAGAAGAAGGATTTATAAAAGGATTGATGCTGATCGAACAGGTAGCTAATGACGGGGCGGAGATAATCCGGAGATTGCGGGAATATACCAAGATTGGCCAGGGATCAATCTTCATTAAAGTCGATCTGAACAAGATTCTCAGGCAGGTCGTGGAACTGACCAGTTTCAAGTGGAAGGATGAAGCGTTAGCCAGGGGGATTAACATCAATATCGATATGGACTTAAAAGAAATAAATCCTATTGCAGGTAACCCTTCGGAGATAAGGGAAGTATTTGTTAACTTACTCTTGAATGCAATAGAAGCGCTGCCAAAAGGAGGGGAAATTACCTTAGGCACCAGGATGGAAAACGATTATGTCTTAGCCTGGGTGAGAGATGACGGCATAGGAATGAAAGAGGAGGTCAAATCGAAAATCTTTGAGCCTTTCTTCACTTTGAAAGGAGAAAAAGGAATGGGTCTGGGCTTGACCATCGTATCCGGATTAGTCTCAAAACATCAGGGAAATATAACTGTCGATTCAGAGTTAGGTAAAGGGACTTGCATCTGGTTGAAATTTCCGGTTTCCAGGAAAGCCCAGGAGGAGGAAGAAAAAATCACGGTTATCGATTTTCAGCCAGCCAATATTTTGGTAATTGAGGATGAGAAAAATATGCGGGACATAATCCTGGAGATGCTGAGCGAACAGGGTCATTCAGTTACCTTAGCTGTGGATGGAAAACAGGGGATTGAATTTTTCAAAAAAGGTACTTACGACCTGGTTCTTACAAACCTGTCTATGCCTGAAATGTCCGGCTGGGAAGTCATCAGGGAGATTAAATCAGCAAACCCTTATGTCAAAGTGGCATTGATGACCGGGTGCGGAACCCAGACAAAGGAAGAAGAGGCAAAGGGGGCTGATTTTTTGATTTCAAAACCTTTTAAAAAGAACCAATTGCTCTTCGCAGTTTCTGAAGCCATAAAAAAGAATAAGAATTTTTCACCTGAAGGAAATTTAACCTGTAAAAAGTCATAAAATTCTACATTTTGATATTCATATTTTATTGAAATACAAGATATTGTGTTTTTTTTCGATAAAATAAAAATTTTTCCTTGACATCATATCTACTTTACAATAGAATGGATTTGCAAAGATAAGAAAAATTTTGGTGACATCTCACCAATTTTTTATCCATAAATTTTGTCCAATTGAATCAGAATTATATACAGGGAAAACTGTCCAATAAAAAGGTTTAGAATATGAAAGTTGAGTTAATGGCCATAACTCCACAGGCTGAAGACGTGATTGAAAAAGCCTGCCGCACCTGTTATCTTTCTTTTCACCGCTATAATCCTCCGTCATCCACTGAGGAGCTGATTAAAAAAGTCATCCAGAAAGGGCACCATTCGGTCTTGGAACATGCATATGCCACCTTCAGGATCAAAGGCGGCTCAAGGGTTTTCACGCACGAGATGGTAAGGCACAGGCTTATGTCCCCTTCTCAGGAAAGCCAGAGATATGTGGAGTACGGTAAAACCAAAGAATTTGAGTTTGTCATTCCTCCAACTGTCGAAAATACCAATTTGAAAGACAAATTCAGGAAAAAGGCTCTTGAGCTCAAAGATTTTTATGAGGAGATGGTGAAAGCCGGGGTGCCAAAAGAAGATGCCAGATATATTCTACCGAATGCCACTGTCTCCGAGATAGTAGTATCTGCCAATTTCAGGGAGCTCAGGCACATTTTCGAGGTAAGATGTGTGGAAAGAGCCCACTGGGAGATCAGGCAGATCTGTTTGGAGATGCTTAAGATAATGAAAAAAGAAGCCCCCATAGTCTTCTGGGACTTTGTAATAGATGAGAAAAATAAAATAGCGCAGCGTGAGGAGGGAATAGATGCAGGGGATAACTGACCTTACTCCTAACTCTCTTAAAGTTTTGGAGAGAAGGTATCTGAAAAAGGACGAGCGGGGTAAGATAGTCGAGACTCCAGAGGAGCTTTTCTGGAGAGTGGCTCTGGCAATTGCCCAGGTGGAGAAAATCTACGGAGCCAGTGATAGAGAAATAGAAAGATTAGCTCAGGAGTTCTATGCGCTGATGAGCAAACTGGATTTTCTGCCCAACTCGCCTACCTTAATGAATGCAGGCAGACCTCTGGGGCAACTTTCAGCTTGCTTTGTAATACCGATTGAGGATACAATGGAATCGATTTTCGATGCGGTGAAAAACACCGCGCTGATCCATAAAAGCGGAGGGGGTACCGGCTTTTCTTTCTCCAGGCTCCGTCCCAAGAATTCGGTTGTGGCATCCACGTCCGGAGTAGCCTCCGGGCCAATCTCCTTTATGAAGGTAATAAATGCGGCAACTGAGGCGGTCAAACAAGGAGGGACCAGAAGAGGTGCTAATATGGGGATCCTGAGGGTGGACCATCCGGATATCCTGGAGTTCATCTCCTGTAAAGACGATCTTAAAGAGCTAACTAACTTCAATATCTCTGTGGCAGTTACTGAAGAATTCATGAAAAAAGTGGAAGAGGATGATTACTATGAACTGATAAACCCCCGTACAGAGAAGCCATATTTGAAGGATGGGCAAGCGGTAAAATACAGTGCTAAAGAGGTTTTTGACCGGATAGTAGACCATGCCTGGAAAAGCGGAGAGCCGGGAGTTATCTTCTTAGACCGGGTTAACCAGTCTAACCCTACCCCGAAAATCGGGATGATCGAATCAACCAACCCTTGCGGGGAGCAGCCTCTTTTACCTTATGAAAGCTGTAACTTAGGCTCAATTAACCTCTCCAAAATGGTGAAATCTGAGCAGGGTAAAGATTCGATTGATTGGGATAAATTAGAAAAAACGATAAGAGTTTCAGTTCACTTTCTGGATAACGTGATCGATGCCAACAAATATCCTCTTCCTCAGATCGAGGAAATGACCAGGGCTAACCGGAAGATCGGGTTAGGAGTTATGGGTTGGGCTGATTTGCTCCTTTTACTTGAGATACCTTATGACTCAGATGAGGCTTTGGAATTAGGTGCCAGGGTTATGGATTTTATCCAGAAGGAATCACACCAGTACTCCTCAGAGTTAGCCGAGAAAAGGGGCAATTTCCCCAATTGGGAAAAAAGTATTTTCTACGACAAAAAGATACCTATGAGGAATTCCACTGTCACCACTATAGCTCCAGCCGGGACTATAAGTATTATCGCTGGATGTTCCTCAGGTATCGAGCCTTTATACGCAATATCTTATATCCGAACAGTTATGGACCAGACCAGGCTTATCGAGGTCAATCCCTTCTTCGAGCAAAAGGCGAAAGAATTTGGGTTTTACTCTCAGGAGTTGATGGAAAAGATTGCTGAAAAGGGTTCAATTCAGGACTTCCCAGAAATACCTGAGGATTTAAAGGCAATCTATAAAACCGCTTATGATGTTTCTCCTGACTGGCACGTTAAGATGCAGGCGGAGTTTCAGAAATATACAGATAATGCGGTTTCCAAGACCATAAATTTGCCTAATAAAGCCAGCCTGGAAGATGTGAGGCAAGCCTATCTTTTGGCTTATAGATCAGGATGTAAGGGGATAACCATCTACCGGGACGGGAGCAGAAAAGAACAGGTCCTGGCTACCAGGATGAAAGCCGAAGGTGAGGTAGTAGTCAAGGACCGCCCGGAGACCTTGACCGGAATAACTGAGAAGATAAAGACTGGTTACGGGAACCTCTATATCACTATTAATAGCGTTAATGGTAAACCGTTTGAGGTTTTCGCCCAGATAGGAAAGTCTGGCTATTCCACTATGGCAGATACTGAGGCTATCTGCAGGCTCATCTCCTTAGCCTTGCGCAGTGATGTGGCAGTGGATAAGATCATCGAGCAATTGATAGGAATCGGAGGCTCCTCTCCGGTTTTCGGAAACGGCGAGCTGATAATGTCGATCCCGGATGCAATTGCCAAGGTTTTGAAAAAGCATTTTGGAAATGGTAAACGTGAGCCTATCAAGGACATAAACTTAGAATACTGCCCGGATTGCGGTGCCAAATTAGAATATAAGGAAGGATGTATTCTTTGCCGGGAATGCGGGTTTTCCAAGTGTTAATTGGTCAAAAAGATGGTAGCGTTGCCACTCCTGTGGCGACGAACCCGTCGTCCTCACAGGAGTGAGGACGCTACGTTAAATATACAAACTTCAAATGGGATTTATTATACCAGCAGGAAGGACTTCTTCAGTAACCTGGGAAGGGAAAATTTTTCAGGTTCAGACTGAATTTGTTACCCGTCCGAATCCCAAAGTAGTCTCTTCTATTATCCTGGACGGAAAACTGATCCATAAAGTGGAAAAACCCTGGAAAGGTGAAATCAAAGCTGAAGAGCAAAAGGAGGTCGAACAATTCCTGAAAAAAGAGCATGAGAAAGTAGCCCGGGCTTTAAAGAAAAATCCATATGATTTCTTATCCGGAGGAAAAGAGGATTTTCAAAACCAGATCCAGAAGCTATCCGAGTTAAAAGAAATAGATAATCCCTTTATCCTGATGTACGACGGTTCACTCCTTTTTCCGGATAAGAAAGACGAGGTTTTCCTGGAAAAGTTCTCCAAAACGATAGCCCAGACCCTAAGGCTTGCCTCAGCTCTAACTGATTCCTCCAAGCTGGGCGAGATCAGGGCTGGGATTTTAGAGTGTCCTCCAGATAAGATCATCTGGGTTTATTATAATGACAGGGTCTGTGCAGCATTTCTGAAAAAAGGTTCTCCGGTAGATGAAACTATACAAAAAATGGGTAATCTGGTGGTGGAAACCTATGAATGAGATCCTGCAGGAGATCAAATCGGTTCAGGGCGTAACCGGCGTTCTGGTATTAAATAAGAATGAGGGGGTTACCTATCAAGTCACCCCGGTCTCTTTTCCCAAGCAGGGGTTACAGGAAATCGGAACACGCCTTTCACGTCTGGCTAAGACAAGCTTGACCGGAACGAGCTTAGAGCTCAGGTTTGAAAACGGTATAGCTTTCTTCTTTAATTTAGATAAAGGAGCGGTTTTGATCTTCGGCCGCCCGGGCATGAACCTTTCGGTCTTAAATTTAGTCCTGAAGTCAGCTTTCTTGTCTATTGAAAGGAAACTGTCAAAAGAGGGTGAGAAACCCTTATTCAGAGAGGAGGAGAGAAGCTCTTTTTTCCTGGATAAAATCTACTTAGAGCATCTGGTTACCGCTTTGAACCAGATTGCTAAAATCTTCAAGGAGAAGTTAGGCACTTATTCGGTTACCCAGAATCTGAGAAAGTCAAAAGAGGAGTTTTTGATAAAATTCGACCTGTTGCAGAACTTCTTTGTGGACAATAACGGGTCAGTCTCTTTGATCCGGGGAAAAGAAGAGGAGACTTCCTCTGATCTTTTAAAAGCGTTTGCACTCTGGATAGGGCATTTCATCCACCTTTGCTCGGTTCAGGAGCCGGAGATATTGACTGATATAAGGGGGCTGACATTTGGGCTGGAGGATAAGCTGCAGATGATGGGTTTCTATGAAACTTATGAAAAGCTAAAAAATGCTTAAGTAAAATGAAAACCCCTCCGTCCCTCGGGCGAAGGGGTTTTTTGGAAAGGGATAAGGATTTGAAAAAACGCTCTGTAAACAATACGATAAAGGTTTTTTACAGCCGCCCGGGATCTTTTGCTTTCGCTCTCCCGAAGGGTCATCGCGTACACGCAACCCCAGGGGACAACCTTCATAGCATCGCTGTTAAAGGTTTTTCAAATGATCCCTTTCCGCTTTCATAATATGACTTAAAATGAAAAAAGCAAGTGTTTTTTTAAAAATTTTTCTGGAGCAATAATGGAGTGTAAAGCTTTAGCTTTACCTTTTTGTAAACCTAAAGGTTTACATTCCAAACCATGCAAAATCTACTTTACCAGAATCTGTTAGCAGTATGATAGAAGCCTTGGGCATAGACCTAATCGAGATAAAAAGGATAAAAAAAGCTTTGGAAAGGTGGGGTAGGAGATTTTTAGAAAGGGTCTATACTCCAAAGGAATTGGAATACTGTTTAAAGAAAAGGTATCCGGAAAACTCCCTGGCTGGCAGGTTTGCCGCCAAGGAGGCAGTGATGAAGGCTTTGGGCACAGGACTTTCCTCCGGGGTAAGCTGGAGAGAGATAGAGATTTTAAATGATAAAAAAGGCAAGCCGGAGATTTTACTTTACGGCAAAACAAAAAAGCTTTTGGGCAAGAAAAAGGTTTTGATCAGCATCTCCCATACTAAGGAAGATGCAATTGCCCAGGCGGTGATAATAAAATAAATGGAAAAAGGAATATTGGGAAGTCGACGGGTGATGGATTTTGAATGAAGTATAAAGATCCCCTCTACCTCTAAGGGAGAGATAAAAGGTAGTTGCTCGATTAATCAAGTATCGTTATCTGCGATGGTAGCCGCAACCTTCAGGTTGCGCATTAACGCAGACTAAAGTCTGCGGCTACCACCTTAGAGATAAGGAAAGAATTTGGAGTGTAACTCTTCAGGTTTAACGGCCTGAAATCTGGTAGGGGGCGTATTGCAATACGCCCCCTACTTTTCTCTCAACTCAGCAAAAAGGAGTCAAACAATGGAACAAGAGAAAATCTTAAACATCTTCAAAAAATCAAAAGCTCTTTTAAAGGGGCATTTCCTTTTGTCTTCGGGCCTGCACAGCGACATCTATTTTGAAAAATTTCAGGTTTTGCAGTACCCGCAATATGTGGAGCTTTTATGTAAGGAACTTGCCAAGCTTTTCTGGAAGGAAAAAGTTCAGGTGGTGGTGGGCCCAACCACGGGAGGAATTATCATAGCTTATGAGGTGGCTAAAAATTTAAAAGTCAGGTCAATTTTCGCAGAGATGGAAGAAGGGGTCAGGGTTTTCAAAAGGGGATTTGATTTAAAAGAAGGTGAGAGGGTTTTGATTGTGGATGATATTTTGACCACTGGAAAGTCAGTGCAGGAGGTTGTCGATTTAGTAAATAAATATGATGCTAAAATCGTTGGACTGGGAGTCCTCTTAGATAGAAGCGGAGGAAAAGTTCAATTTGACTATCCTTTAAAACCCTTAGCCTCTGTGGTTGCCAGAACATTCAAGCCTGAAGAATGCCCTCTGTGTAAAGAAGGAAGACCTTTGGTTAAGCCGGGAAGCAGGAAAGTGATTTGAGAAGTTTAAAAAACTGGAGAGTAAAATTTTAACTTTACTACCTGTGCTTGCCAGGTCCCCTGACCTGGCAAGGTTCCCGTCGGGTCAGGGGACCCGACGAGCACCTTATTACTTATGAATTTAGCCTCATTTCCGTCTCGGAAATATCTCATCTGAAATCCCCACATTTAACTGAAACTCGCTATACACCATCTCCATTTCAAACTTCTTTTTCATAAATAAAAATCCTCCCTCCCCTTTCATCTTAGTTGAAACTGGCATGAAAATGTGTGCATCAGATATATCCTTGATTTCAATCTCCTGAAATATTCTTTCTCCACTCATCTCTTTAACAAATTTTTGTTTTTTAGAAAGTCTTTGTTCTTCTTTCAGCACCCCAAAACTTTTCTGATCGATCCAGTAAAAGTCATCCAGAAAGTTTTCATCCTTCTTCTTAGGCTCAGCCTTTAAAAGATATGTGGGGAGCCCATTTAAGGTATCCTCTTTAACAAAATAATAATCGAATTTCCCATTCTCCTCCGGGTCAAAAGGGAAGAAAGTTTTGGTTTTTTCTTTTGCATTTCCCTTTCCACTTTCCCTTTTGTCCTGTTTTTCCTGCATTTCTTTTATCTTTTTTTCATCTAAGAATTTGCCATTTTCCTGAACGCTTAAAATCTCCTCATGATTGATTTCCCCTTTCACATAGATTTTTTTCACTGTGGTTTTCGATTCCTTCACCTTTCCCTGTTTATCCAGCGACCTTTGAGTTTCAGTGCTTTTAAAGATATAGTCCTTTAAATATTCTTTTTGCTTTCTCTTCTGCTCTTTTACTTTCTGGACGATCTGGTCTAAAGAGATTTCTTTTGGTTCTTGTGCTTGTAGATTTTTTACTGAAAACAAGAGGAAGACCATTAAAAGAATGAGGTTTCTTTTCATATAACCCTTCCTTGGTATTTGGGTTCAAAAGCTTAATTAAATCTTCATCTCATAAATCCTGTATTTCTTATAAAGCTTTGCTCCGAAGGTTTCCAGGGCGTGGTTGATCAGATAATTATCCTCCAAATTCCAGGACATCTCTGCCCAGCGGTAACCTTTTTTCTCCCCGTTGAAATAGGTGTCTGTATAAAATACGGTCTCAATTCCTCTTTTCTGATATTTGTGGATTACACCCATAGTCAAGAGCCTGAGTCCATCTATCACCTTATGAAATTTGGTGTACCATAAAAGCTTGAAAATTCCAAAGGGGAAAAGCCGACCGTTTAACTTGATCAGAAGCTGATTTATGTTGGGCAAAGCCATAGAAAATCCGGCCGGCTCTCCATTTACCTCGGCGATCATGACTAAATCCGGGTCAACTAACTTTTTGAAATCCTTTGCCAGATGCTCAAACTCCTCATCGGTCATCGGGATGGCTCCCCAGTTTTTACTCCAGGCTAAGTTATAAATCTGTTTTATCTTCTCAACCTCGCCTTTAAAATCCTTCAGATTGAGTTTTCTGACTACGACGTTTCCCTTTTTCTTGACTAAGTCTGCTATTCGTTTAAACCTTTCCGGCGGGCGGACTTTCGTATCCAAGTAATAGGCATAAAGGTCTTTTGCCTTTATCATTCCATACTTTTCCATAAAATCCAGATAATATTTCGGATTGTAGGTCATCATAAAATTGGGCGGGTATTCAAAACCCTCCAAGAGAAAGCCGATCTCATCATTTACCGAGAAGT
>MEWM01000037.1:0-625 GCA_001775355.1 candidate division Zixibacteria bacterium RBG_16_43_9
GTTCAGCTTAAGTTACAACGCAGACTGGTTAGAGGCAAAGACAGTAACTCCATCTGAGCTTACTTCTGGATTTATGTTAGAGCAGAAGATTTCAGACAGCCAGATAAAGATAGCCTTGGCTGGTGCCAAGCCCGTTAGCGGAAGCGGGACTTTTGTTGGCATAACCTTTAAGGTCTCGGATAAAGCGAAAATCGGAGACCGAGCTGAAATAAAACTACAGAATCTCAGATTGAATGAAAGCGACCTTATGGAGCCGAATTTATATTATGTGGTCTCAGTTGGTGCTCAGGTGCCTAAGGAGTTCTCCTTATCCCAGAACCATCCTAACCCGTTCAACCCGGCAACCGCAATCCAGTACTCTCTGCCGGTCAGGTCACAAGTGGTATTAGACGTTTACAACCTCTTGGGCCAGAGGGTTACGACCCTGGTGGACGAGGTAAAAGAAGCCGGAATACACCAGGTGATCTGGAACGGAAAGGATAATAAAGGCAATACTGTTACCAGCGGAGTCTATTTCTATCGTATAAAGGCTGATAGCTTCTCTGAAGTTAAAAAGATGGTTTTGATGAAGTAATTTGTGTTGTAGGGGCGTCTCGCCAAAGGCGGATGCCCTTGCGATAAAGCC
>MEWM01000037.1:654-7753 GCA_001775355.1 candidate division Zixibacteria bacterium RBG_16_43_9
AAAAGACAGGAGAAGAGACAAAAATGATGAAAAACAAACTCTTAAAAGTGATTTTCTGGAACTTAATGAGCCTTCTGCTCTTCTCCGGATTAGCCTTTGGGAGTTCCGAATCAGTAATAATTCCTGATACCTCAGGTGCACCTGGTGATTATGTAACTATTCCTGTAAAGGCGGGATCAATCTTACCTGAGAGTGTGGTCACTGCTGCACAACTTAGTCTGAGGTTTAATCCAAATGTGCTCCAGGTTGACACCATTAACGTCTCGTTTATAGAAACCTTGATCCCACAGGATTGGCAAAAACTTGTTTATCTTCATGATGATTCGACTTTAAATATTGCCCTGGCGGGGGCAACAGATTCCATAAGCGGGAGTGGGACTTTGGTCTACATAAGATTCAAAGTCCTCTCCTCTGCTTCGCCGGGTGATACCTCGGTAATCCACTTCGCAGAAATTCTGCTGAATGAGTGGATACCACCAATTGTCAAAGATGGAGTGATCAGAATCACCCCAACTTCCGTTCATGAGAATGAAAACCTGAATCTTCCAAAAGATTTTAACTTAGGGCAGAACTATCCGAATCCGTTTAATCCCACCACCACAATACCTTTCAGGGTTAATGGTTCACAGTTCATAGTTCATAGTCCCGACCACACTACCCTGATTATCTACAATATTCTTGGACAAAGAGTAAACACTCTATTGAATGAGAGCCTGAAACCTGGGACATATGAAGCTACTTGGGACGGGAAAAATGATGCAGGAGAAAAAGTGCCCAGCGGAGTCTATTTTTACCGGTTTACCAGTGGAAATATCTCAGAGACCAAGAAAATGGTGCTGATGCGGTAAAAGGGTATCAAGTTTTCTCAGATATTCGTAGCGTCCTCACTCCCGTGAGGATGCTTTTTTCTCTACCAGCGACAGGGTGGCACCCTCAAACTTGTTTGAGGGTGATTCAAGCGGACACAATTTCCCTCCCTTGTAGGGAGGGTCAGAAGTTTTTCCCGTCAGGTCAGGAGACCTGACGGGCACGCTAAAAAGTTGTGAGTTTAAAACCGGGTTATGCTCCAGCCTATTATTATCTTGCCTTGGTTTACTCTCGAAAGGGATTAAAAGAAAAAGTAATAGAAGAGTTTGAGTTGTTTTTAAAATATAGCACAGATGAAGCTCAAAAAGAAAAAGTAAGAGGCTATATTCTTAAACTTCGTTCCAACAATCCTTGATTACATCTCTCACATAATCTAAGTTCCTCCGTTGCCATCCTGGAAACGGATCCGGAGCAAGCCCCCGTAGGGTAGGACAGGAGTGGCAACGCTACCACTTTTTCTTTGTAGTGCGTTGACCATGTCAATACAGTCGCGTAGCAGAGGTTTTAGACCTCTGCGGACCAAGCCCTAAAGGCTCGGCTACGTGATTTCTTATCCTTAGAAGCATTAAATTTAACCCGGAACAGGCTTCAAACCCGCAAGAATTCTGCCTTTTGCCCTTAATAATTTCCTCCCTGTAGCCGATAATTAGAATAGTAAAAAAGCCCCCTTTTTGGATAAAGGAGGCTGGAAGTCAATCGTAAGAAGCGACTTTTTTATCCTATGGACGATCTCAGGCTACCCAAGCATAAGGAGAAAATAGGATACCGGGGGAATTCCTATGCAGTTGAGACTGAGTATGATTCCCTGCTCAACCGGGTATCAGTAAGGCTTTTCAAGAACCGCAGATTGGTCTCCTCCAGGTCGATCCGCATAAGAGATGGTCAAATTGAAAAATCGACTGAGCGGGAAGAGATCGAGAAGAGAAAAGAGAAGATCGCCTATTATCATAGAGAAGAATATGCCCTGCTCATCTCCTTTTTTGAGCTTTCTCAAAAATTAAAGCTCAACGGTGACGGGCCGGCCCATCACAGTTTGGGACTGGTTTTTCTTGGTCGGGAGCTTTTGGAGGAGGCAAAAGAGGAGTTTTTACTGGCCTTAGTCAAAACGCCGACCTATTCACCGGTCTATAATCACCTGGGGATAGTCTATCTGAAATTGGGGATGATCGAGGAGAGCATCAAGAATTTTCAGACCGCTTTGAAGATCGATCCTGACTTTGCAGACTACCACCATAACCTGGGAACCGCTTTCTTAGAGAAGAAAAGTTACCTGGAGGCAGAAAAGGAGTTTCAGGAAGCCCTGAAACTAAATCCCAGGTACCAGGAGGTCTATCTCAATTTAGGTTTTAGTTGTCTGGAACGGGGAGGGATTGAGGGCGACACAAGCACAGAGACGATTCTGAAAGAAGCTTTAGATAATTTCAAAAAAGCTTATCAGTTCGGCTTCAAAAAAGACCTGCGCATGGAGGAGCTTCTGCAGAAGGCTTTCACCTGGGAGGATCTATCCCGGATCTATATGCTCTTGAAAAGCCTTCTGACTGAAGAATCAAGTCTGGAGATAAAGTCTCTCTGCGACTATTTCAGATTGCGTTTTAAGTATGACCCCAAAGTCGTGGAGAAAAAGGAGGTGGAAGATTACCTGCTCCAGCTCTCCCAGGAGATAGTTGAGGGAAAAAACTATCCGGACCTGAGGCATAGCTTAGCTTTAGCCTATATCTTTTACTCCCGGTATATTCTTAAGCTGGCTGAGAAGCAGTTTCAAAATTTCATTCAACTATCCAGTGAGAAAAAATCAGGAGAAACTAACCTGGAGATGAGCCGGGAACTGGAGAAAAAAATAGAGTTATATCTGGAGGAATCTCACCAGGAAGTTTAGTATGCCAACTGTGGAACAGACAAAAATCGATAAGGAGTTAAAGCAGGAGAAAGAAGATCTCCAGTTGCTGCTGGAGAAATACCAGCTCAGTATGATCTCGGCTCTTGCCCTTCATTTCAACTCTGCAGGAACGCCGGGGAAAGGGGTCGATTTATTAATCTCAGCTCTGGAAAAGTGGCCCGAGGAGCCAGAATTGTATGAGGAATTGGTATTTTTCGCCATCAAATCCGGGAAAACGGCTGAAGCAGAAAAAAATCTCTTGGAAGCTCAAGTCCTTTTACCTGAAGCCCCTTTTGTCTACAGCAGTTTGGGGAAGCTTTACTTTCTGAAGAAGGAATTCATTTCAGCCCGGGAACTGCTGGGCAAAAGTATCCAGCTTAATCCGGGAGATGGGGTCAACCTCCTTTTCTCTGCCTTGAGCAGTCTTGCTATCCAGCCTGAAGATAAAGGGATAAACTTATCCGAACTTCCAGAGATTCAGCAGATAGAAAAAGATCTTCAGAAGCTAAAAGAGCTAAACCCGGAGGTGGTCACTGATGATTTTCTCAAGGGTAAAGAGCTTCTGGCCCAAAACAACTATGCTGAGGCTTTTAAATATTTAGAAAAAAGCCTGAACAGCTATCTGAATAAGAAGATAGATTTCACCAGGTTTCACCAGCTTTTTTTCTCTTTCTATCTGGAGCCTGAGAAGTTTGATTTGGAGGACTTGAAAAAGTACATCCAAGAACTGGAAAAGAAATTGAGCCTCTCTTTGTCCTCTGAAAAAGAGCTGAACTATCTAGGGTGTTGCTATATCCTCTTTTTTATAAACTTGGTCAAATCTTCAGAAGAACAATTGGAAAAAGCCCTGGTTTTAGATCCGGAATTTGAGGGGGCAAAGGAAGCCCTGAGGTTTTTAAAAAAAATGAAAAGCGAGATGCTTCCCTTGATAGATTCTCTCAGGTTCTAAGGAGGGTTGGATTTGAGTGAAAAGCTCCGGGGGAATAAGCTCTTTACAATTAGTCAGAAGGGTGAGTCTAATTCTGTTCGAAAAACCCTTTTCTGGGGATTTTGGGGGTTGATCTATGTTATTTTGCTCCTCTTAGCTTTTTTCTCCTCAGATCCGTATCTTAAGTTTTCAGGTTTAGGGGGGTTATTAGCTGTATCCCTCTATCTGGTTTTCTTCAGAGCCTTGCTTTTAGAGAATAATTTAAAAAAGCTAAAGAAGGAGAACCTCAAATGGTACACCCTGTTGGAAGGTCTGGAGGAGGAGAGATTTTACTCCGATAGTGGAAAAGCTAAAGGTAATCTGGCTTTTTTTCTTCTAGATTTCTTCAGTCAACTTTTTCAAACCAAGAATCTCCTTCTTTTCTTAAAAGATGGAGAGAGCTACAGGTTATTCGATTTTCCTGATAAAAAGAAGGGATTTAAAAAACGAGTATTGAAAACAGATGATCCCTTGATCCTGTTCCTCAAAAAACAGTCGGAGACTGAAGTCATCGACCTGCAGGTGGAGAAAGAAAAGTTGACTCAGTCTCACGCCTGGTTAAAGGAGAAGGCGTTTGAATCGGCTTTCCCCATAATATCAGAAGAGGATCTGGTAGCGTTTGTCTTATTCTCCTCGGAAAAGTTTGAAATCTCAGAGGAGGAGAAGAAACTCCTGTCCCTGGTGAGCCAGAGAATTTTCCGAATAGACGAGATCCGGGAATTAAAAAGAAAATTCCAACAGAGAAAACAGGAATCTGTCGACAAACCAGCTCAAGAAAGAACTCCTGACGTTTTAGATCAGGCAGAGGAAAAGAGGAGGATTTTCGATTTGTACTCTCTTTTTCAGGCGGCTAACCAGATCTATTTGTCCTCGGATCAGAATCGGCTTTTTTTCAACTTCGCCCAGAACCTGCAAAAACAGTTGAATACCAAATCAGTCTTGCTACTGCTCCCTGAACCAGGAGGAAAACAACTGAAAGCCAAATATTCTAAAGGGATCGATTTCCTTCAGTTCTCAGAGTTGAGCCTGGAGGAGGATGACCCCCTGTATGAGAAATTCAAAGAGAAAGAATCTGTGTTCCAGCTTTACCAGTTATTGGAGGAATATCAGGGGAATGAATTCCTGGCTCGCCTGATAAGCCAGGGGTTCCAGATCTGTTTCCCTCTTTCCCTGCCAGACGACAAGTTGGGCTTGGTTCTTATCGGGGGCAGTACCGAGGGTATCAGATACAGCCAGGAGGTTTTCTTGATTTTAAACTTCTTGAGCAATGTGCTAAATGTGAGCTTAAAGAATATCACCCAGTATAAAAAGTTAGAAGAGTTTTCCTATACTGACAGCCTGAGCGGCCTGTATAACCATCGGTATTTTATCAAGCGACTGAGCGAGGAGATCTTCAGAGCCAAACGCTATCAGAGGAAGCTGGCTTTTGTTATCTTCGATATTGACGAGTTTAAAATCTACAATGATTCTTTTGGCCATCAATCCGGGGACCAGATCATCAGACAGTTAGGAGAGTTAACCCTGAAGGTGGTCCGGTCGATCGATATCGTCTGCCGCTACGGAGGGGATGAGTTTTGCATCATCATGCCGGAAACAGACCAGGAGGAATGTCTGAAGTTCATCGAGAGATTGAGGAAGAGCATCCAGCACCACCCCTTTGTGGATGAATTCTTGCAAATGGAGCACCACCTGACTGTCTCAGCCGGAGCAGCCATTTATCCCCAGCATGCCCGCACCGTTGAAAAGCTGATCTATGGTGCGGATATGGCACTGCTAAATGCAAAAAATTCAGGTAAGAATAAAACCCTGGTTTACAGCGGAGAAGAGGCATCCCTGAAAAATACCGTTCAGCTTTAGAGCGGAGGAATTAAAGAGTTTTATCCGATTTATTGTATGAGATCTCCGAAAAATCTCTTATTGCGGGGCTGGTAGCCCTGCCTACGGGTCCGCAAGGCAATGATTTACCGTGGGTCGGGCACCCCTGCCTGACTATTATCCTCCGCTTTTTCGGAGAGTTTTATTAAATTCTAAATTTTTCGGATCAGGATAGAGAAGGTGACCTGCAATTTTCCCTTTACATCACTTTAATTTTCTATATATTAATTTGCGAACATTTTAGACTAAAAAAAGGAGAAAGTTATGTTAAGGGAAAAGAAACGTGTAATCTGGATAATTCTGACCCTGGGGCTTTTACTAAGCTTTCCGGTTTTCTCTTTTTCTCAGGAATACCGGATAGGTCCTGAGGATCTGTTGAGCATAAGCTTCTGGCAGCAGCCAGACTTAAACAGCGTGCTCAAGGTCAGACAGGATGGCAAGGTCTCCCTCCCGGTGATCGGGGAGATTATGGCTGCGGGGTTAACCATGGCTGAGCTTTCCAAGAAGATCGTGGAGAAGATTTCTTTCTATAACAAAAGCATCTCCCAGGCAACTGTGGTCATCCTGGAATATAACAGCCAAAAAGTCTTCGTTCAAGGACAGGTGAATCGTCCGGGCAAATACAGTTTTGAGTCGATCCCGAACCTATGGGAAGTGATAACGGAAGCCGGAGGTCCGGCAGAGGGAGCGGATTTAAGCATCGTCAAAATCATAAGGGGAGGGGATGAAGCTGGCAAGACCTTGAGGGTGAACTTAGCCCAGGCGCTGGAGAAAGGGGATTTCACTAAATTGCCTAAACTCAAAATCGGGGATACAGTCGAGATACCCCGTTCGATTTTAAGCTTTGGAACTGAAAGGGGAGCTCCTGCTCCGAGCTTTACCGGCAGAAATGTATACTACATCTATGGCCAGGTTGCCAGGCCCAACGTTTACCCATTAGAGGGAGAGATAGACCTTTTAGATGCAATTGTCCTGGCTGGAGGCCCCACCCCGAATGCTAATATGAAAAAGGTTAAAGTCTTGATCAAAGGGGCAACCTATTCCAGCGTGGTAGAAATAAATCTGGAGGATTTCAGTACTAAAGGAAGGCCCTCCCGATTGCTGATTCATCCGGAGGACACCATAGTTATCCCGGGCAAAGGAGGAGGTTTTCTTTCCAGGGTCTGGAACTTCAGCCGAGACCTTATTCCTCTTTCTACTGCTATCATCAGTTTATATCTTTTGGTGGACCGGCTTAACCAGGGAGATCGTACTAGATGAGCTCGAGTGCGGGAAAAAGGGTTGACCTAAGAGAATACTGGAAGGTTTTACAGAGGAGGAGACTGGTTTTGATTCTTCCCTTCCTCACTGTTACCCTGGTCAGTTTTGCCGGAAGTTTTCTTCTTCCCAGGCAATATAAATCCTCCACCATGGTTCTGATCAGCGAGAGCCGGCTTTTATCCAGACCTCTGGAGAATTTGATCCCCGGGACGACCCCGGGCCGGAGCCCGCAGGAAGAAAGAGGGCAGCGCTTA
>MEWM01000038.1:0-102 GCA_001775355.1 candidate division Zixibacteria bacterium RBG_16_43_9
TCTTTGAGCCAGGGTGAAGACAAATCCCTCTCAGTGGAAAGCGAGTGTAAGACGAACCCTCCACTTCCAGAGAAAGAAGAGGGATATCCGCTGTACTTAAGA
>MEWM01000038.1:125-4016 GCA_001775355.1 candidate division Zixibacteria bacterium RBG_16_43_9
CACTGAGAGGGATTTGTCTTCACCCTGGCTCAAAGACACTGCCGGTTTCTATCAAAAGGAAAAGTGGCATCCCTGGGTGGAGATAAATCCGGAAAAAGCAAAAGAATTGGGAATTGTGGATGAGGATTTAGTCTGGGTGGAATCCTCTAAAGGAAGAATCAAGTTAAAAGCCAGGCTTTTCCCTGGAACAATGCCTGAGGTGGTGGGGATTCCTTTTGGTTTTGAAGAGGAGAAGAAAGACTTTAATCCGATAAAAATCCTCACGGAAAAACTCGATCCGTTATCTGGTATACCTAACTGGGGAGAGACCAAGGTTAAACTTTATAAAGCATAAGAAGGATTAGATATGCACAGATGGGGAATGGTCATAGATTTGGCTAAATGCACTGGTTGCCAGGCTTGTGTGGTTGCCTGCCAGGCTGAGAACAATGTTCCTCCTTCTAATCCAGAGCAGGCTGAATTAGGCAGGTCGATCCACTGGATGGAGATTCTAACCTTCACCGAGCATGAGTATCCGAACGTCAAGATCAGGTTTATGCCACGCCCCTGTATGCACTGTGACAACCCGCCCTGCACCAAGGTCTGTCCAGTCAAAGCCACTTACTATAGCAAAGAGGAAGGTATTGTAGGACAGGTCGACTTGCGTTGTATAGGATGCAGATACTGCACCACTGCCTGTCCCTATACCCTGAAATCTTTCAACTGGTATCAGCCCCACTGGCCTGCCGAGATGAAGAATTATCTGAATCCGGACGTGGATATTCGTCCCAGAGGAGTAGTGGAAAAATGTACCTTCTGCGGCCACAGGTTGGTCAAGGTAAGGGAAAAGGCAAAATTAGAAGGAAGAGAGTTCAACCCGGATGAATATATACCAGCCTGCGTGCAAGCCTGTCCATCCGGGGTTCTTTATTTCGGGGACCTGGCAGACCTGAATAGCAAAGTATCTGAGCTTTCCAAGAGTATAAGAGCATTCAGGCTGATGGAGGAATTGGGTACCAAGCCCAAGGTGATTTACCTGTCAGAGGAAGTTTAGATGGAAGCAAAAAAGGATAATTTAGAACAGGATCAGGTTCTGTTAAATCCTATTCTCAAGACCGGAAAAGGGTTTTATCTGGCAGCAGCGATTTTGCTGGCGATAACTGGTGGTGCAGCATTTGCCTATTTCAAACAATTCGTTTTAGGCTTGGGAGTTACCGGGCTTTCCCGTCCGGTTTACTGGGGAATCTATATCACCAATTTCGTTTTCTTTATCGGGATTAGCCATGCCGGCACTTTAATCTCCGCTATCTTACGACTTGCCAGAGCAGAATGGAGAAGAGCTATAACCCGTTCAGCAGAGGTTATCACAGTGTTAGTCCTCTTCTTTGGAGTAGGTAACATCTTAATCGACTTAGGCAGGATAGAACGGGCTATCTATGTAATATACCATGGTAACTTCCATTCCCCTCTTCTCTGGGATGTGACCAGCATCACCATGTACCTGACTGCCAGCTCCATCTATCTTTTCCTTCCGCTTATCCCGGATATTGCTATCTTAAGGGACAATGTTAAAAAAAGGAGATGGCTCTACCGTTTCCTCTCTTTAGGCTGGCAGGGAACTGAAGCGCAGAAAAGAAGGCTGGAGATAGGGATTGCGGTTATGGCTGTTCTGGTTATCCCCATAGCGGTTTCAGTCCATACTGTGGTCTCCTTTGTGTTTGCTATGACCATACAGCCGATGTGGCACACAGCCATTTTCGGTCCTTATTTTGTGGTTGGAGCCATCTTCTCCGGGATTGCGGCTCTAATAATAGCTATGGCTCTGATCAGAAAAGCTTATAAATTGCAGGATTATCTGAAGCCGATTCACTTTAATAACTTAGGGATACTCCTTTTGGTAATGTGTTTGCTCTGGTTTTACTTTACTTTTGCAGAACACCTGACAACTTTTTATGGTGCAGAGCCAGTCCAGTTGAAGATTTTCTATGCTAAACTCACCGGAGAATATGCCCCCTATTTCTGGTCTATGGTTCTCTTCAATTTTGTGCTTCCCTTTGCCCTTCTTGCCAGGAAGAAGACTCGAACGGTTGCCGGAACAGTCATCGCCTCGATCTCCGTTACCATAGGGATGTGGCTGGAAAGGTTTACCATCGTGGTTCCGACTTTGATCAACCCCCGACTTCCTACTGGAATCAGCTTTTATCATCCCACCTGGGTGGAGGCTTTTATCACTCTGGGATGCTTCGCCTTTTTTATTTTTCTTTACGCGCTCTTCACCAAGTTCTTTCCCATAGTCTCCATCTGGGAGATAAGAGAAGGCAGGGAAAAAGCTCTGGCCGAGGTGGAGGAGAGGATAAGGACTTACTTGCCGGGTGAGGTCTCAGGCGAAGAGTCAGGTTAAAGGAGAAAAATGTCCGGACGAAAGTTCATCTATTTAGCTTTGATCCCTTTATCTTTTGCTATCTTCCTTCTCGGAGTGAAATCTCAAACCCTGCCGGAAGATCCAGCAGTGGGGTTCAGGGTTTTCATAGATAAAGAATGCATCCGGTGCCATTCAATCTGGGGTGAGGGCGAGGCAATTGGGCCAGATCTGGGCAAGGTTACTTTAAGCGGGACCTTTCTGGATTTAGCTGGTTACATCTGGAACCATTTTCCCTATATGCATCAAAGGATGGGGAGTATGAGGATCGAATGGCCGGAATTTTCCTCAGAGGAACTTTCCAGACTGGTAGCATATCTTTACACCTTAGAGTTTTTTGATGTGCCAGGAAATCCAGAGGCAGGCAAGAGCCTTTTCAAGGAAAAAGGATGTCTGGACTGCCATTCCTTTGAGGGGAAAGGCGGGAAAAAAGGTCCGGACCTGGAAAAGTTCAAACAAGACCTATCCCCGATCTTTATGGTTCAGGCTATGTGGAATCACGTACCGGAGATGTCTTCTCTCTTGGAAACTCATAAGAATGCCTGGCCAACTTTTCAGGATAACCAGTTGATGGACCTTTTAGCTTTCGTTCATCAGAAAGCGAAAGGCAAAGAAAGGGAGGTTCCTTTTCTATTACTAGGCTCTCCAGAAACTGGCGAAAAATTATTTCGAGAAAAAGGATGTATTCGTTGCCATAATTCCGGTTCAAAAAATCTGAACCTCAAAAGAGATTCCCGGAAATTTCATCGCAGCATGACCAAGATAGGAGCACTGCTTTGGAATTCCGCTCCTTTGATGTGGAAAGAGGGTGAGGTTCCAAAGTTTTCAGGACAGGAGATGGCAGATATAATTTCCTATCTTTATTTTCTCAATTACTCTGACAAGGTAGGCGATTCAAAAAAAGGGGAGAAGGTTTTTTCGGAAAAAAGATGTGCTGACTGTCATTCTTCAAGGGGCCCGGCCATAGATTTTTCTCTTCTAAAGGGTAGATACGATGCCGTGGAGATGTCAACGGAGATGCTTAATCATGCGCCGGTAATGCAAAAGACGGTGGAGGAGAAGAAAATCTCCTGGCCCAGATTTACTCCTGGAGAGCTAAGAGATCTTTTCCAATACATCGGTCTGAGAGAAAAAGTTAAATGACTTTCATTGTGTAAAAATCGATCTTTAGTGAAATGAGAGCTTCCAACGGTGAGATTTTCAATAGCGTAATAAATGTATAAACATCTTTTTGGTTTCCATTTTTGAATCTGGAGACCAGAGATGAAAAAAACTCTTTAAAGCTGAAATAGATTTAAAGAAAAAGTTAGTCTCGGGTAAGGAGACCTGGATGAATTCTCGAAGGTATAAAGTGAGAATCCCGGATTTAGATTATTACCTGGAGAATATAAATTGCCAGTTTGCCTGCCCGGTCCACACTAACTCCGGGGGGTATGTGAGGGCTATTGCTGAAGGTGATCTGGAGAAAGCCTACACACTTGCCCGGGCACCTA
>MEWM01000038.1:4069-6121 GCA_001775355.1 candidate division Zixibacteria bacterium RBG_16_43_9
TGCAGAAGGGGAGAATTCGACCAGCCGTTAGCTATCCGGGCTTTAAAACGTACAGCCACAGACCATCATAATATAAAATTAGGACATGGTCCAAAACCATCTTCAATCCAGGTAAAAAAGGAAAAAGTTGCAGTCATAGGGGCTGGACCTGCAGGTCTTTCCGCGGCCCATGATCTTGCACGCTCAGGGTATCAGGTAACTATTTTTGAAGCAAGCTCTGTAGCGGGCGGGATGATGTATCTGGGGATTCCAGAATACAGATTGCCCAGGGAGATAATCAAATTGGAGGTGGAGGAGATTCTCTCCTTAGGAGTAGAGCTTAGATTAAACACTCCGCTGGGAGAAAGATTTTTCTTAGAAGATCTCAAAAACGAAGGGTATAAAGCTATCTTCATTGCTATCGGAGCTCATAAAAGTAAAGAACTGAAGATCGAGGGAGCAGAATTGGATGGAGTGCTTCGAGGAGTCGAGTTTCTTCTGAATGTGAATTTAGGTTATAAAGTCTACTTAGGAGAAAAGGTTCTGATAATCGGAGGAGGGAACGTAGCCTTAGACGTAGCTCGTTCAGCTCTTCGCAGGGTGGAAAGCTTAAAAGGTTTGAGCGAAGAGGAGATTAAGGCGGCACTGGAGATTACCCAGACAGCTCTGCAGCAGGTAATCCAGATAAGGGAGCAGGGGATAGAAGGGATGGAGGTGGCTATGGATGTGGCACGGTCTGCTCTGCGCTTGGGTGTAAAAGAGGTGCATATGGTCTGCCTTGAGTCCAGAGCTGAGATGCCTGCCCATGATTGGGAGATCGAGGAGGCCATTAGAGAAGGTGTAACCCTCCATACCTCTTTGGGACCTAAGAGGATCTTAGGGAAAGAGGGGAAGGTGAAAGGATTAGAAACTATAAGGGTGGCTTCTGTTTTTGATAGCCAGGGTAAGTTCAATCCCACTTTTATCGAGGGAACTGAATCAATTATGGGGGCAGATAGTATTGTCTTAGCCATTGGGCAGGCGCCTGATCTGTCTTTCTTAAAAGAAAATGACAATGTTCAGATCACCTCTAAAGGGACAATCCTGATAGAAACAGAGACTTTAGCCACTACCGCTCCTGGAATATTTGCGGGCGGGGATGTGGCTTTTGGACCCAGGCTCTTAATCGATGCTATCGCTGATGGAAAAAAGGCAGCCAGGTCTATAGATGAATATCTTAAAACAGGTGAGGGAAGAACAAGCCAGAAGGGGATTATGATTCCGGCAAATGAAATATATGAGGACTTTGATAAAGTAAAACGTCAGGAAATACCCACAATTCCTCTGGACAGAAGGATGGGCATAGATGAGGTGGAATTGGGGTTCCCTCTGGAGATAGCAAAAAAAGAGGGGGAAAGGTGTCTGAAGTGTCACCTTAATACCATCTTCGATAGTGAGAAATGCATTTTATGTGGAGGGTGTGTGGATGTCTGCCCCTTTTATTGCTTGAAGATGGTAAAGATAGGGGAAATAGAAGAGGGAAAGGACCTGGCAAAATTAGTTGAAGCCAGGTACGGTACACCTTTAGATAGATTTCAGAAAGGAACTGAGGAGCTCAAGCTTTTAGAAGAGGGAACTGCAATGATTAAAGATGAGACTCTGTGTATTCGCTGCGGCTTGTGCGTTGAATATTGCCCTACAGGTGCTATAACTCTTGAGGCATTACAGATGGAGGAGGTTGAGTAAAGTGCCTCAGGAAGATAAGAATATAGAAGAACCAAAAGAGAAGAAGATCTCGCGCCGTAAGTTTTTTCTCTGGGTTGGGTGGGGAGGTTTGGTCACATCCCTGGTAGGTTCATTTTTAGGCACAGCTCGATTCCTTTTCCCCAATGTCCTGTTTGAGCCACCTTCCTCTTTTAAATTGGGGAAACCAGAAGATTATGCTGAAGGGAGCATCACTTTTTCTGAGGACCATAATATCTTTATCCTCCACGAGAAGGCTGGATTTAGAGCTATTTCAGCTGTCTGCACCCACGTGGGCTGTATAGTCAACTGGAATCAATCCCAGAATAAGTTCATCTGTCCCTGTCACGG
>MEWM01000039.1:0-3686 GCA_001775355.1 candidate division Zixibacteria bacterium RBG_16_43_9
GGAACCGTAACCGAGATAACATTTAAACGGAAGAATAGGTCCTCCCTGAACTTTTTTTCCTCTAAGGCTTTTGACAGGTCCCGGTTGGTTGCTGCGACTATCCTGGTGTCTACTCTTAAAGTCTGAGTTCCCCCTACTCTTTCAAATTCACCCGATTCCAGAAAATGCAGAAATTTCGTCTGAATTACCGGAGTTATGTCTCCGATCTCATCCAAAAAAACTGTCCCGGTATGGGCGGTTTCCAGTCTTCCTTTTTTCCTCTGATAAGCTCCGGTAAAAGCTCCTTTTTCATGGCCGAACAGGTCGCTTTCTAAAAGCTGTTCGGATAAAGCCACGCAGTTGACATAAACAAAGGGCTTATCTTTTCTCGGGCTTAAATTATGGATGGCTCTTGCCAGAACCTGTTTCCCGGTGCCGCTTTCCCCCTGAATCAGAATAGTGGATTTGGTATTTGCCACCTGCTCAATTACCCCCCTGACTTTTTTCATCTCAGGACTCTCGCCCCAGACAATGTCGTAGTGACTATCCACCTCTTCCTTAAGATACTCTTTTTCCCGAACCAGATTTTTCCTCTCTAAAGCTTTCGCAATAGTCAAAAGAATATGCTCAGGCTCACAGGGCTTGGGGATGAAATCATAAGCTCCTTTTTTCATCGCTTCAACTGCTTTCTCGATAGTCCCGAACGCGGTCATCATTATAACTATGACCTCAGGCTCTTCTTTTTTTAAAAGATTCAAAGTCTCTATCCCGTCTAATTTTGGCATCATCAGATCCAATAGCACCAGGTCTGCCCCTTCTCTTTTAAATTTATCCAGTCCATCCTGACCGTCTTCAGCAGTTATCACTCGGTACTGGTGGAATCTAAGTCTCTCTGATAACAGAGTTCTTATCTGGGAGTCATCATCTATGATTAAGATTTTCTCCTGAGCCATATTTTATATCCTTTCCCCTAAATTAGCCCTGAGGCAGAGTGAAGCTGAATTTAGCTCCCCTGCCCGTTTCCGGGACAGGGCTTTCTACTTTTATCTCTCCCCCGTGTAGATGCACTAAATTCTTCACGATATCCAGCCCTATGCCCAGACCTTTTTCTCCAACCGTTCCCGTAGGGGAGACTTTATGAAATCTCTCGAAAATCCTCTCCAGATTTTCAGGAGAAATTCCTACCCCATTATCAGTAACTGCAAGCTCGACGAGTTTTTCTGATTCGAGTCTTTTGGCTGAAACAATTACTCTTCCTCCTGAATCAGTATATTTTACAGCATTGTCCAGCAAATTAAGAAGTATCTGCAAGAGACAATGCTTATCCGCATAGATTGAGATATCTCCGCAGTTTTCCTCGACTAAATTTATTCCTTTTTTCATTGCCAGAGGAGTCACCATATTGCAGGCTTCATCCAGCACCAGGTTTAAAGGGAGTATTTCCCTGCTCAAAGTCATTTTACCGGATTCGCTGGTCGACAGGATTAAAAGGTTTTCTATCATTCTCGAAAAGTGCAGGCTGCTCTCCTTAATCATCCTGAGACATCTGCGGCTTTCATTTGTAAGATCCCCGCAAACGCCGGACAACATATTATCCACTGAAAATCGGATGGCGGTCAAAGGAGTTCTCAAATCATGGGATACGTTGGAAATGAATTTAGTCTTCATCTTATCTAATTCTTTTAACTTCTCCTTCTCTAACTGCTCGATCATAATCCTCTCCCTCATTTTCATATTTTGAAGAGCCTGAACCACCTCTTGAACCATCTGGGAGACAAGTTCCATGTCTTCAGCCGAATACCTCAGGCCGGATTTTTTCTTCCCGACCAGAAGCAGGCAGGAAAGCTCTTCTTTTTCAGCCGGAGGAAAGGATAGTTTAATCTCGTATTTTTTGAGGGTCTGGTTTTCCGGCAAAGCTTGAATTACCCTGAAATCGGTGGAACCTTTTGCACCCTGAACTGCTGTGGCTGTGAACAAGCTCACTGGCAGACTATTTTTCTGGCTTTCAATCTCTCTTATCTCCTCTTCAGAAAAACCGAACCATTTGACAATTTTAAATTCGTTTGAGTCATCTTTTCTGAGGAGTATCATTGCTCGTTTGACTGCCAAAAGCAGATCGAGTTTTTTCAAGAGCATTTCTAAAAGCTCCTCCTGGGTGAAAGCAAGGTCAACCTGGCGGTTGAACTTCTGGATCGCCTTGCGGTAATCATATTTGACCCAGTAAAAGGTCTTATCTACCAGAACCCTTATCCTGTTTTTAGCAGGGCTAAAAAGCAATGCCGCCACCAGTGTTCCTAAAATCGGAAAGAGGCGTCCCTCATATCCAGTGGCTCTGTAGAGCACCTCGCCTAAAAGTCCAACTGTGAGCAAATATATCCCTACAATGAAACCCGTTAAAAGAGAGTAAACCAGACTACGGTTGACAACTACGTCAATATCCATAGCCTGATACTTAAGAATAGAAAAAGCAAAGGATATCGGGATAACCAGCATAAAGAAAAGATAGGTTATTTCAGATATGAAAGTCTTATTCAGAAAAACGTCTGGAAAAACATATAAAAAGAAAAAGGGGAAAGTCCCAACTACAATCCCCCAGAAAATCCATCTCACCTTTCTTTTGTCCTCTAAAAACTCCAGTTTTCTGTAAGTTTGATATAAAACCAAAAGGCCAAAAACCACATAGACCACCAGATATAATCGAGAATAAAGAAAAAAGCTTTTATATACTTGAAAGATGCTCAAGGAGTTTGTCAAAATCGCTCTCCAGTAAAATAGTTCCATCAGCAGTATAAGAACCAGGCTGGGGAGATAGACTGAATAAATCAGCGGGTTCTTCTGAATTGAGGCCTCCTCTTCCTTTGGATAGACTATTGAAAAATGGAAAAAAAGTGCCGGAAGTAGGGTATAGGCGAATATCTGAACAAAAGGCAGGATAAAACTTAACCCTTTAGGACCAAAGGGAAAACCTTCCCAGGAGATAAAAATTGCCAGCGAAAAAGCTAAAGAGGAGATCAGGAAGATCCTTGTCACCCGGCTTCTGGGGTTTTTCAGAAATACGAAAACCCCCACTATCCACAGGAAAAGACCGATCAACGAATGAACTATTATGAATAACCCGCCATTTTCTTTTGCCAAACTTACTGTCAGATTAAGTTCTTCTCCGCTCCTCTGCACGCTCAGATTAATTGATTCGCCGGCCTTTTTCTGATCTACATAGAAATTAAAGTCGCTAATGCTCTGAATCGGTTTCTTGTCAACCTGAAGAATAATGTCACCTTTTTTTAAACCGCTCTCTGCGGCCATGCCGACTGGAGAAAGCCGGCCTAATCTCAGATGCCCATCTTCAGCTTCCAGAGCAGCTTTTAAACCAGGACGCTGGCTTAATCTAAAAGTGCCCCAGATACCTACAACCAAGCAAAGAAGGGATAGGAGAAGAAAGAAATAAATTGATTTTTTTTCTGTAGTATCCATCTTTGATCTGTGAAAAAAGTTCTAAATTTCCTTATCTGATAAGCGAATATAAAAATGTAATTCTAAGAAGATTGACCTGCTCTTAAATAATCCCAGTTTTTTTAATCTGTCAAGGGAAATATGCGAGGTCTCTGAAAAAGTGGATCTGGATGGTCGGGCAAGGGCGCCCAACCTACGAGAGTCCCGTAGGCGGGGCTCCGAGCCCCGCAATCTGAATTTTACAGAGAAGTAGTGGC
>MEWM01000039.1:3710-4622 GCA_001775355.1 candidate division Zixibacteria bacterium RBG_16_43_9
CTCAATGGGAGGGAAGGGTGAGGTTCGTTCTATGAAAAACCGTCGGGTCAGGGGACCCGACGGTCACAACATAAACTCAGACGCTAAGAAATAGGTAGACCCGCCTTGCCCTCAAGGCGGGTCCAAAATATCTTCCATATTAGATCCCTATTACAAACTCCAAACTGTTCTCAGCAGGGTTTCGGTCCGCCTTTGAAAAGGTAATTGATAAGGTATATGACATCGCTGACAGTCACATTTCCGTCACAATTGGCGTCTCCTGCTTCTAAAAGGTAAGAAGGAGGTCCCCCTTTGAACAGATAATTCACCAGATAGACCACGTCTGCGATTGTCACTTTGGCATCATTGTTAGCATCCCCGCGCAGTACCGACATCAAAGTTCTGATTTGACTGGACCATCTCTCTATTGAGCTATTGTAAGCTCTGACTTTCCAGTAATATCTTCCAGTTGCCAGGGTGTCAATAAACTGTCGAGATAAGAGACTATCATAAATCGACGTGGAATCAGGATTGAAGATTTTTGAGGTGCTGACATACAAGTCGTATCTGAGCTGTTCCCAGGGATTCGGATCACTCCAGTTGAAAGTCACGTTATAAGGAATGAATGCACTGTCCACCGGAGTGAGCAGAGAAAAAGCCGGGATCGGAACATAAATATAGGCATACAGCTTATCGTTTATGATCGAGTCTACTCTGACGATTATTCCGGATGGTCCGTAATAACCATCGCTATTAGGGTAAGTAGTCGGACTGAACAGCTCCTGACCCGGCACGTTATTGGAAAAAGCAGCAGCCTTTTTGGTCTCGTAAGGATACCACCATTGGGCGCTGTCTGAAACGTGTCCACCTGGGTTAGTGGTGGCGTCCCTTGACGGATTGTATCCCGCATCTTCAATGGCGACGGTGTAGTGT
>MEWM01000039.1:4704-10665 GCA_001775355.1 candidate division Zixibacteria bacterium RBG_16_43_9
CCGCCATAATTTAAATTGGGCCAGAGATAACAACTGAAATCAGAATCTATTTTATCGAATTTGCCTGCGGAACGGGGGTTGCGATATTCAAGTAAAAAATACTCACCCTGGGAGGGCTTTACAGGGAGCATATATAAAGAGCTGTCCTTGGTCGTCTCAATGTTGTAAATCACGACCGAGTTGTGAGTACCTGCGCTCGGAACTAAAGGAGTAATCCAGCCGGCTAACTTCTTACTCCAGCCGCAAAGGTGAGAAGGAATTTCCGACCCGATCGAAAGTAGACCATAGCCATAATATCCCATAACGCACTGGTCGTTTACTGGATGATCATTGGCGTCGTTGGGTGTGTCAAAAGTGGAGACGTCCGTTTTCGAGTCGTAATCATACAGGTCAGGCAACCCCACATTATGGGTTAATTCGTGACAGAACACCCGAATTTTATTCAATTTGCGTGCCCCTGAAAAACCCGGCGGGTAAAGGGAGTCGTGCAAAGGAAACGTCTCAGGAGAAGTGTTCCATCTTGGGATTCGCATTCCATCGTAAGGTCCTGGTCCTGAGCCCAAAGGATAGACAAGGGCATAAGACCAAATATCGTAAAGATCCTGTGAATCCTCCTGTCCATTGCCAGAACGAATGAAAACGACTGCATCGACGTTGCCATCTTCATCCCCATCATATTTCGAGTAATCAATGACCGGGTCCAGTATTGGAAACAATGACTCAAAATTAAAAGACGGCGTATAGAATCCGGCATTATACCAGTTTATCACGTCTCCGGTCACATTCAGTTTGCCGTAGGAGACTTCATAGAAATAATCAGCCACTGACCCGCCGGGGTAAACGTTTCTTGAGAAAAGCATGCTGTCAAAAGTCGCTCTTGAATACGTCCCGTGCCGGTTAGACCAATCGACCATAATAGCCAAGACTTTGAGAGTGTCAGCGGTAAAACGATATGATGCCATATTAACACTATCCTGATGTGTCAGCAGTGATACCGGAATCTTTCCGAACTGCCTTTCAAGTTTTTCTTGAGGTATGTCCAGAATAATGCCCCTGGAAAGGTCGACCGAATAAGTAACACCAGGAACCGTCATTTCAATAAACCCGAAAACAACGAGGACTTGAAACAATCTTCTCATAATCTCTCCGTATATGAGACTAAAGTTTAGATTCTTAATATAAACCTGCCAGGGCATTTAACTCCAGCCTTACCATAAGCTAAAGATAGTATAATGACAAAACCATAAAAATCAAGTTTTTTTTACTAGGTGCCTATTCCTTTTTGGCGTGCATTGCTATTAATCATCCCTTGCTGAATTCCTTGTTTCGTAACGGATTAGAATTATTTCTTAAACTAACACTTTATAAGGGTAATTCTGCCAATGATTTATTTCTTTAAGGTTTAAATATTAAGCTTGACTAACCGGGAAAAAGTAATAAAGTATGGTTGAGCGGGGTGCTCAATGCGACTTTTCAGAAAGATTTTGCTTTTTTTAATGTTCTTATCATCTTTACCCATTTCTTATACGAGGGCAGAGTGGAAGATTCAGTTATTTCTTGGAAAATCTTTTACCTTAAAGAGCGACCTTAGACTTAAGCAGCCTTCAAGACAGAACGATCTTACATTTCATGATGTCAAGTATAGCGACGCCTCTTTCAAAACTCCTTTATATTATGGTTTAAGAGTAAGCTATTTTCCCACCGGTTCTTCACATCTTGGATTAGAAGCTGAATTCATTCATGCCAAGATATACTCAGATGCTCAACAAGTAGTTCATGTTTCCGGGATAAGACAAGGGAAGCCTATGGACTCAGTCATAAGTCTTGGAGATATAGTACAAGGCTTTTCCATGAGCCACGGCTTGAATTTTTTATTTTTTAATTTAGTAGGCAGGGTTGGAACACTTAAAAACAAAAACGACCGATTGGACAAAATCGGACTTTATGGACGGGTAGGAATTGGTCCTTTAATTCCCCACACTGAAAGCGTTATCGGAGGGGAAGAAAAAGCACAGTACGAACTTCACGGACCAGCGTACCAGTTAGCTGTCGGCTCAGAAATAAATATCTGGGAAAAAATTGATCTTTTATTAGAATACAAATACACTTTCACCAATGCAAAAGGTATTAAGATTCCTTATGGACATGCTGAAACTGAACTCAAGACCAGCCATCTGGTTTTTGGAGTAGGAGGAAAATTTTAGAGGGTTGTCAGGAGCACAGGGCTCCTGACCTACTACTACTACTTAATGCTGTTGCCTATGTATTAAAGAAAGAAACTCCTGTCTGGTAACTGCTGATTCGCGGAAGCTTCCTAAAACCGATGAGGTCACCATTATAGAATTCTGTTTTTCCACGCCTCTCATCATCATACATAGATGACGTGCCTCTATCATCACCCCTACGCCAATAGCGTCACTGGAATCTCGCACCGCATAGGCTATCTGCTCAGTCAACCTTTCCTGGAGTTGTAATCTCTTGGCATACATATCTGCCAGACGTGCTAATTTACTGGCACCGAAGACTTTTCCCTTGGGAATGTAGCCGATATGACAACGTCCAAAAAAAGGCAGAAGATGATGTTCGCATAGACTGTAAATCTCAATATCCTTTACTATGACCATGCTGTTTGTTTCCTGGGTAAAAAGCGCCTCATTGATCAGCTTTTTTCGGTCGACCCCGTAACCAGAGGTCAAGTAAGCCAGAGATTGAGCAACTCGCTCCGGAGTTTTTAAAAGTCCCTCTCGCTGCGGATCCTCTCCTAACTCTATCAAAAGCTCTTTTACCAGCTTCTCAATCTTATCAAAATCAATTTTTCTGTCCATCGATTATCTCCTTTTTCAAAAGCTCTGTGTAGTTATAAAGCGGCTGCATGCCCTCCCTTGAAAGGTTTAAAGCAAGTTTCTTTATGCGCAAATCTGACCCTGGCAGCACTAAGTCCGGATTCAGCTCGTACAGTGGTATAGCAAGATATGGACGGCTTGCTATCTGCGGATCAGGAAGAGTGAAATCATCCTTCTTTAATTCCAGGTCATCATATAAAATCAAATCCAGATCGATGGTCCGCGAAGCATATTTATCCCTGCTCCTTTTCCTGCCTAAATCCTTTTCTATCTTCCTTAACACTCTATTTTTTAACTCCTCTGGTGAAGCTTTAGTTTCAATTTCTACAACACAATTATAGTATGGGGGCTGCTTTAACCCACCTTCTGGCTGAGTTTGATAAACAGTTGAGATTCCCAGGATATTCACTTTTTTTGACAATAGTCGAATTGCATTTTTGACGTTCTCAGCCGGATTGATGTTGGAGCCCACCCCGATAAATGCACGCACCATAGCTAACCTTCACGCTTTCTTTCGATCTCTACTCCCACACTCCGCGCAAAGCGAAGTGCTGAGGGCTTGTCAACTCTCACCTGTACCTGCATGACTCCTGGCTGTTCCAGGCAGATTTTAGCAATTGATTCAGCCAATGCCTCAAGCAGATAATATTTTGAGCTTTCCACCATTTTCAGGACTTTCTTTTTGAGTGCGCGGTAATCCACTGAGTCCTCAAATCTATCGCTCTTGGCAGCTTTACCCAGATCAGCAAAGATAACAAGGTTTATCACCACATCCTGCTTTTCTCGACGCTCCTCTTCGTTAATGCCGATAATACAGCGGGCAGAAAGGTCACTTATCAGGATTCGGTCCATTACCGTACCCCTTCAAATGCAGACCACCATCCACATTGATGATCTGACCGGTTATGAAATCATTCTTGAGAAGATAGATTACTGCATTGGCAATATCATCCGGGTTACCGTGCCGTTTTAGAGGTACCGTCTGCATTAGCCTTTCAAGGTAGCGTTTATCCTTTCCGGGTGGAGGAAGTATCAACCCTGGAGCTATTCCATTTACCGTAACCTCCGGGGCGAATTCCAGAGCCATCATTTTAGTCAAAATTGAAAGCAGGTGTTTGCTCAGAATATACGGTACATGCAGAAAGTCATATCCCTTTATCCTGGCATCCAGCAGATTGATAATTTTCCCCCTTTTGGCCAATCGAGCGAATTCACGGCTCAAAACCAGAGGAACCCAGGCGTTCACCTGAATATGCAGCCTCAGGTCTTCAAAAGACATCTGTTTGAGTCTGCCGGGAAGAAAAACCGAAGCATTATTCACTAAAATATCCAGTGAGCCGGCAATCTTCAAGCTTCTGTGAATCAGACTATTGTATTCTCTTGAATTCTCAAAATCAGTCTTCACCAGCCAGGAGTTCACCTCATAATTAGCCAGCTCAGCGCATATTCTTTTCGCTTCCTCTCTGGAGCTGTTATAATGAATGACGACATTCACCCCTTCCCTGGCAAGGGCAAGGCATATCTCACGTCCAATCCGCTTAGATGCCCCGGTGACCAAGGCAGTCTTTCCCTTTAACTTTTCCTCTTTCATCCTGCTCAAGCTACTCCCATTCTGCTGATTTTCTGCTTAAACTAATAGATCTATCTTCGCCGCTAAAATGAAATCGTTCCGCGAGAGCCCGCCTATCTTGTTAGTGGAGAGTACTAACTTTACCTTGTTATAATAGATGCAGATATCCGGGTGATGATTCTGTCTTTCGGCTAAATCTGCTACTTTATTGACAAAAGCAATACTCCCTTTGAAATCCTTGAATTGAAATTCTCTCTCTATGGATTTTTCCCTGAGCGTCCATTCTGGGATCTGAACAAGCAGTTCCTTGACAGCATTGTCCGATAGAGAGTTTTCCCCGGTCATCACCGGCCTGCAGTTTTCATCTGTTAATTTCATTTTGTCTCCTTTTTGGCAATCAACGGATAATCCCTGCCAGATTTTCTGGTCTTACTCTCTCCCCTTTCTTGATTAGCTCGCGAGCTGCATCCACTTTGCCCCAGACATTGCACATCATCAAGCCTCTGACCTTTCCTTCCTTCAGGTAGTAGATGACGCCGGTATCATTTTCTTTTTGCCAGTCTGCAAATGTCTTAAGCTGTGAATCCACCTCTCCAACGGCTTCGTATCCGAACTCGAAAAGGTCGGAGAAGAAGTACGGCATATAATCGAACTGCTCATGCGCGCCAGCCATATTTCTACCTGCCCATTTGCCCTGGTTAATAGCATTATCCCAGTGCTCCACACGCATATTCTGACCCAATGCCTGATAAGGGAAATAGGCATTGTCCCCTGCCGCATAGATATTAGGGCCAGAAGTCTGTAGAAACTCATTCACCACTATTCCATTGCCAACTTTCAATCCCGCCTGCTGAGCAAGATCAATTGCGGGCATTATACCTATGCCTACGATCAAAAGGTCAGACTCGACCTGTTTTCCATTGCTGGTCTGGGTAAGAAATTTATCTCCGTTTTTGACGAAAGAAGAAGGTTTATCACCATTGAGAATCTTGATTCCTCGCTCAATGTAGTGCTGTTGAATCGCTTTTCCCAAATAGTCAGGAAACACCCGCTGGACCAGGTACGGCTCCGGAAAAATCATGGTCACGTTTACCTTGTTAATATTAAGTGCGGCTGCTATTTCAGACCCGATGAATCCTCCACCGATTACCACGGCAGATTTTCCTTCTTTTGCCTCGGATCTGATCCTGAGATAATCATCCAGGTAGCGATAATAACAGACGCCTTCCAAATTCCCTCCAGGAATGGGCAGAGTTCGAGGTATGCCTCCTGTTGCCAGAAGCAATTTCTCATATCGGAAGCTACTTCCATTTCCATCTCTCACCGCTTTTCTCCTGGCATCCAGTTCTACTATCTTGGTACCCAGCTTTATATGGATTCCGTTTTCATCATAGTAATTCTGATCGTGCAAAAATATTTCTTCCACTTTTTTCTTGCCGAACCATAGTTTTTTGGAAAGGTGCGGACGGTCGTACGGAAGATGTTTCTCGTCTCCGACCAGCAGGACCGAGCCTTTCTTGTCATGTTCCCGTATCGCATCTGCTGCGC
>MEWM01000039.1:10675-12733 GCA_001775355.1 candidate division Zixibacteria bacterium RBG_16_43_9
TGCCCCCACTATAATATATGTGTAAGATTGTTCCGGCATTGTTCGAACCTCCCTTTTAACCTACAGAACTATCGATCTTCTTAATTTGTCATACTGGAGAAGACGCAGATATTTTAGCATAAAAAGAAGGAAAGTCAAGCTATTTTTGAAACGGAACCCCGTTTGCGGGTCAGGAGTTTTGAGGTTTCTGGCCTACTTACATGAACAGCTCGAATCGATCCTTTTTTGCTTTGCACACCGGGCAGACCTCTGGCGGTTCATCTCTGGCGCATAAGTAGCCGCACACTTTGCATCTCCAAACCGGAAACGGAAGAGACGACGTGCCTGCGCCCGCGGGTTTGGTCCGTGCTTTTTGTCTTTCCTGTAACGGAAGTCGTCTTTCGGGTATTGACCTCAACTTTTGCGTGCCTTCTAAAACTGCCTGCGATACATACAGCGCACAATAGCAGGTGCCATAATCATTCAGGTCCGGATCCCGGTAATCGCAGGGGCAAATTATGTCCAGGTCATCCTGTTTGATGCCAGATGATAATCTGCAAGGACAATTCCAGTATCCATACCTTTTCTCGTTCACCAGAATACCCCTGACGAGGTCTTTGGTATGCTCCACATCCGGATTGAGATGGTACCCACCTGCTTCAGCCTCCCGGTTCAACTTCTTGTATAATTTGTCAACTTCTTCTTCAGATACTTCGATTTCGTCTTTCATAATCCAATCGTCTCCTTGATTTCATCCTTCTGGTATCCGATAATGCATTTGCCATTGATCACCAGAGTGGGAAACGTACATGCGGGATTCCAGCGCTTCAGCTCCTTCATCGCTTTTTCCCTTTCCTCACCTTTCAGAAGATCAACGTCTGTGTAATTATATTCGACCTTTGCCTGATCCAGTAGACGCTTGATCTTTCTACACCATCCGCATGTGCTCAGCGCATAGAGCGAGATGTGACCCTTGTTTTTGCCCTTAACGTGATTCATATCCATATTTACCTCTTTCGAAATAAGAATAATATCAGGAGCCTATGACTTCCTGACCTACTATTTATTCAACAATACTCCATGAAAACGATCCAGTCAAATTGCTTTTAATTTCAATAGAATCTCCGACTTTCAGCGGACCAACTCCTGAGGGCGTGCCTGTAAATAACAAATCTCCGGGCCTGAGCATCCATATCTTGCTCAACTCCACCAACAGCCTTGGGATACTAAATATCATATCCCGGCTGTTTCCTCTCTGCCTCTCAATTCCATTGACCTTACATCCAAATGAGATGTTGTTCAGGTCAATTGACTTATTATAAGGAACAAAACTACCAATCGGTGCGCTCTGGTCAAATGCCTTGGCAATTTCCCAGGGCAGACCCTTTTTCTTCAGGTCAGCTTGAACATCCCGCAAGGTCAAATCCAAACCAACCGTAACGGCAGACACAAACGAAAGTGCCTCCTCTTCCCTCGCTACTCTCCCCTCGCTACCGATTTTGACAATAATCTCGACCTCGTGGTGCAGTTCCTTCCCATGTTTGGGAAAATGAATCTTCTCCCCCGGCTTGACTAAACATGTTGCTGGCTTAATAAAAATAACGGGTTTTTCAGGTATAGTGTTTGACAGCTCTTGAACGTGTTCCGCATAATTCCTGCCAATGCAGAAAACACGTGCGCAATTTAGTTTGTTCTTTACCATCTTTTAATTTTCTATGAAGCCGTGTAGGCAAATGAATAATACTAAGGCCAAACTCACCCCCTTGATCCCCCTCTCTTGCTAAGAAAGGGGGTATGGAGGTGAGTTCAAAACCTTTAATAGCATCAGAAGCACAGGGCTTTCGACCCATTTCCGCCAACTCACCCCTTTTATTCCCCTCTCTTTCTAAGAGAGGGGTTAAGGGTGAGTTCATAATCTTTGACTATCCGCCGAATTACTAACCATCGACCTCTTCCAGAAAACGTATCTCACCCTCGATGACGCCAGCCCCCTTTCCGGCTTTTGCTCCCTCCGGCGCGATGATGAAGGCTTTAGCCCGCTCCAGGTCATGTACCTCAAAGAGGAAAAATACAGTGTGA
>MEWM01000039.1:12783-13043 GCA_001775355.1 candidate division Zixibacteria bacterium RBG_16_43_9
CGAGTCAAATATCGTCCTCCATTTCTCATAATTACGAACCCGGTTTCGACATAACATATAGATCATAATGTCAACCTCTTAGCTGCTGAACTCACCCCCTTGATCCCCCTCTCTTTCTAAGAGAGAGGGTATGGAGGTGAGTTCAAAACCTTTAATAGTATAAGGGCTACGATGCTTTTTATCTACTACTGTAATTAACGATACCTGACCTTTATACTGTCAACCGTTACACCCATCGTTTCTCTGGAGAAATTAAGAAA
>MEWM01000039.1:13065-14389 GCA_001775355.1 candidate division Zixibacteria bacterium RBG_16_43_9
GACAATCAAAACTGATTGCTACGGAATGTGACTTGCCTGTGATTTCTACAATATCATTGTTAATTTTCGTTGTTGTTTTGGAATCGAGAGAGATGGGGAAAAATGTAAAAACACCATTATTTCTTATGGTATAATTCAGGCTATCTTTGTAAAAATTTAATTTTTCTCCCAAACCCGCTATTTTTTCTGTAGGGGTAATTTTTGACAAAATATCCTCAAACGCACCAAAGCGGTTAGTTGAGACAGAACCTACTCTATATCCTTTGTACGTCAAGTATGAGGTTAGCGAGTCTACGCCTTGAGGTTCTTCGTAGACCAATAGAACGAAATATCTACAATTCTCATACAGGATTTTGAACGATTCATTTCTTTTAGCTGGATCGAAGGTATAGTGTATGAACTCTTTGACATTAGAGAAGTCTTGGTCTATAGTTGTACCTAACAAATTATATTCTTCGTAATCATCAATGTTACAAAATATATTACATGGTGAGAGGGCTGGCTGAAAGAGCGCAGTATCTGATATTAAAAAACCAAGATATGCACCTCCATATTTACGACGAAATGCTAGAGAGTAGAAATCGAAACCCCATTCTTTTCGAAATACACGTCTCACAAACTCTTCCATATTGAAATCCGTTAAACCAGCTTGATTTGTAAATATTTTTGTCTTTGGATGTATTTTACCTTGTTCGCCTGTTCTCCTATTTGACCAAAAGACCACTCCTGATACTTCTAGACGAGTTGTGCCTATATCAAACGCTTCTTTCTCAGTATTAAATATAGGTGTTTGCCAGTAAGTGCACTTAATAACATCTTCATCAGCAAGAGTTATTGTCTTTTTTGAATTCGTAGTCAAATTCTTATAGCTTAATTGAATCGTGGAAGACACTGAGTCTTGTGGTATCTTCAGAGCAGATTCAAACACTTTATCTCTAACAACTATACGTTTAGTTGACAAATCCTTAGGTTCAACCTTTATAATCTCTTGACCTCTTGAAAAATGATAAACTATGTCTTCCCGGAAGAGCTTTAGTTCCTTTAGTTCAACTGTGATTCTAATAGTACTTGATGGATTATGTGCAACAATATCCAACTCACAACTTGGAAAGTTATCAATATCTTTTCGATATATGAAGCATTTGTTCAAAGTAAGTTCCAGTGTTGGTGGCCAAATTAGCCATTTCACTGATGTATAAACCCATGAAATTACACCACCTGTAATTTCTGATATTACTGTCCCAATGAAAAGTCCGACTATCACTGCTATAGTCATGACCTTCTTTTTTTTCTTCTCTTTTCTCTTCTCTTTCTTCATGATTGA
>MEWM01000040.1:0-212 GCA_001775355.1 candidate division Zixibacteria bacterium RBG_16_43_9
CCCGACCAGGATGATCTTGAAATCGTCGGTTTTCTTCTGGCAGGCTAAAAATGCACCTTCTACTACTGATCCAGGTGCATAATCTCCTCCCATGGCATCTAAGGCGATCCGGATCAAAGCTTACTCCTCCCTGCATGCCGTATTCCCGCTCTAAAACGGGGTTTCCGGCTCAGGTTGTCTCTTCTGGGGTAATGATTTCCTTGCCATCATAA
>MEWM01000040.1:250-5749 GCA_001775355.1 candidate division Zixibacteria bacterium RBG_16_43_9
CTGGTGACAATGAGAGCATCTGGTAACATTCGGAGCGTCGAGTTTCCAGTGAGTTCTTCGTTTGGCTCCTCTGGTCTTGGAATGTCTTCTTTTAGGCAGTGGCATTTTCTTCTCCTGAATTATCTTTTCTTATGGTTTTAATTCTTACGTCTTCCGTCTCCCTTTTTACTTCTTTTCCGTGTTAAAATCCTTTAGCTTTTCCCAGCGCGGGTCGTTCTTTTCTTTCTTGCATTCGCAGGTTGTTACGTTCAAATCTGTTCCGCAGGTCGGACAAAGCCCCTTACAGTCCTCCTGGCACAGCGACTTCAAAGGTATGGATAAAATCAAGCTCTCTCTCACCAGGTCATCCAGCTTGAAGAAATTTCCAGTCTGCGCCAGGTTTTCCCGGTCTTCTGATTCCAGGATTATCTGGTCTTTTTCCTCTTTGAGCAGGAATCTGATATCCGCCTTCAGAGGCTGTGAGTATTTTTTCAGACAGCGGGAGCATTCGAATAAGGCAACGGTCTCGACCTTTCCTTCACCGATATAGTTCTTCCCGGAGCGTAAGACTCTCAAGTTCACTTTGACCGGGCTGGAGAACTCCACCCATTCGATTTTAAGCCCCAGGGAGTCAGCAGTTCCTTCCAAGTTTAAATAGTTTACCTCATCCCTGAGAGATTTCAGGTCAATCTTCATAAGCTAAGATAAATAAAAAATTAAACCCCGCTTGTCAAGTAAAATCTCCTTCGTCCAGATTAAAACAAAAGACCTTAGGTTAAAAACCTAAAGCCTTTATGAATATTACAGCCTTGATTACCGTTCTGTTTGGAATGATTTGAAAATAAAAGTCTTTTCATTAATAGAATTCCTGGAAAGGGCATCGAGTTAAGGTATGTCGTTCTCCTGCAATTTTCACGTAGAGGCGTATAGCAGTTCGATCGGCTCACTGCTCTGAGCGAAGTCGAAGAGCAATGCGCCCCTACAAGCTAAGAAAAGAAACTCACCCTGAATCCCTCTCTTAAGAAGAGAGGGACTTTTGTTCCCCTTCTCTTGTTAAGAGAAGGGGTCAGGGGATGAGTTCTGTATTAGAAGAGCAGTATTGAGAACCGCCCCTACAGTAAATAAAAAAGCCCTCCCGCATTTCTGCGGGAGAGCTTATAATGCGGTTAAATCTTATTTTATAATTTAACTACATTAATTGCCTGTGGTCCTTTGGGACCCGGGGTGATATCGAAGCTAACCTGGTCTCCCTCCTGCAGGGACTTATATCCCTCTGCCTTGATGGCTGAAAAATGCACGAAGACATCCTTTCCGCCATCGCTCGGCTCGATAAAGCCAAACCCCTTAGCCTCGTTAAACCACTTCACTTTCCCTTCTGCCAAAACTTTCTCACCACCTTCCATTGAAAAATGTTAAAAACAAAAACCACGAAAAAACCCACTAAAACCAAAGGCTTTCGTGGCCGCTTACGCTCTTTTCTATTTTACTCTGAAATCCACTAACTCAATCCTTCAAAAAACCAACTTCTTAACTGTTATACGTAAAAAAATAAAAAAATCAAGTAAAAAATTCACTATTATACTTATCGGCAGAAATAAGTTAAAAGTATAGGGAAAAAATTCAGATGCTCAGGATTCATAAGAATCACAAGTTCTTAATCTGATGCCCCTGAAAAACCTGCTTGACGAAATCAGCGAAATTCATTTATTAGGAATTTGAAGATGGAGGTAGAATGGATAAAAATAAAGTATGGTATTATGAGAAGCTGTCGGCTAAAGTCCTGCAGAGCCTGAAAGGGAACAATATCGAAGCCTTTTATTGCAAAACTGGAAAAGAGACAAGGGAAAAAATCCTGAGTTTAATTCCTGAGGGTGCATCTGTTGGCTTAGCTGGCTCGGTTACTCTAAAAGAAGTGGGGATATTAGATGAACTGATGAAAGGGAATTATAAACTATACAATCAATATCTCCCGGACCTTTCTAAAGAAGAAAGTTTGAAAATAAGAAGAGAAGGAGTTAGTGCTGGCTATTTTCTTTCCGGAACCAATGCGGTTACGTTAAACGGAGAGCTTGTCAATATCAGCGGTATGGGGAATAAGATCGCGGGGCTTTGCTATGGTAAAAAGGTGGTCATCGTTTGCGGGGTAAACAAAATCGTCAAAGATATAAAAGAGGGGATAGACCGAACCAGGAATCTATCTACCCCGATGAATGCTAAAAGGCTGGATTTTAATACCCCTTGCAGGGAAACAGGTTTTTGCGATTATGGTTTGTGCCGTGCCCCGGAGTTTGACCGGATGTGCAACCAGCTTTTAATCATCGAAGGCGAAAGGGAAAAAGGAAGAGTAACCATGATTTTAGTAGGGGAAGAGTTGGGGTTTTAATTTTTTGTAGCGGAGGTCTTCAGACCTCCATTTTTTCGTAAGGGCAATTTCCAGATGGATCCAAATGGACATGAATTGCCCCCGCATTTGTAGAGACGTATCGCATGCGTCTCTTTTTTCCCCAAAAAATCAAAACGGGACTTGACTTTTAGAGGGGAATAAGTAAAATAGAACGAGATGCCTTTAGATTAATTTTTATCTATCTGATTCTTATAATAATTATGGCAAAAGAAAACAAAGAAACAAGAGTCTTTAGAGGTAAGTCACTGAGGATTTTTGTGAGTTATTCTTCAGAGGACAAACAATTAGCCGGGGCTATAAAGGAGGGGTTTGAGCACTACGGGATGGATGTATTCTTAGCCCACGAAGACATAACTCCAAGCGCTGAATGGCAGGAAACAATACTTAAAAGGTTGAAACAAACAGATGTATTCATTCCATTATTGACAAATAATTTCAAGGAATCTAATTGGACTGATCAAGAAACAGGAATAGCTGTTGCAAACCGAAAGCTCATAGTCCCCCTAAGAGTCGATATTAATCCTTACGGTTTCATTGCTAAAGTCCAGGCTTTTAAATTCAAATATGATACATCTCGAGGTTCAAATGGCTCTAAAACTTATTCCTGCTGGGATTCATGCCTAGAAATCACTAAATTGATATTAAATAAGAAAAAGTTAAGAGAAAATCTGAAAGACTGCTTAATCAGGTCTTTTGCTAAGAGTAACTCTTTTGAAGATGCGAATAAGAAAACTGAAATGTTAGAAAACTATGAGGCCTTTTCAAAAGAACAGATTGAAGAGATTGTCAAAGGAAGCATTGAAAATAGACAGATTTATGAAGCATACAAAGCCGGAGTTTTCCTTAAAAAGTTCATGACAAAATATAAGAAACATATTAACTCAAAAAGAAAAAAAGAGCTTATGAAACTAGTCAGCTCAAAATAAGAAATATTCAAAAAGGAGTAACCGCAATGCTGAAAAGATTTAATCAATTTCCAAAGAATAGCAAATGGCTTAAGGTCAAGAGTCTCCTCTTAACTGGCCTGCTTATAATGTTCTTTTTAGCTCTTGCCAACGCCCAAAAGCTCACATATCCACCTGCTCGAATGGATAATGTGGTGGATGATTATTTTGGCACCAAAGTGCCTGACCCTTATCGGTGGCTGGAAAACCAGGATTCGCCTGAAACGCAAGCCTGGGTGGAGGCGGAGAACAAGCTGACTCATTCTTATCTTAATGCCATCCCGGCAAGGGAGAAGATCAAAACCAGGTTGACCGAATTAATGAACTTCCCAAGATATTCTACTCCGAGTAAACGGGGGGACCGCTATTTCTTTTCGAAAAATGACGGACTGCAAAACCAATCGGTCCTCTACATGCAAAAGACTTTAACTGGTGAACCGGAGGTGGTGCTCGACCCGAATAAATTCAGCCCGGATGGGACCATTGCCCTTTCGCTTCTGGCCTATAGCAAGGACGGAACGCTTTTGGCATACGGTATATCTAAAAGCGGAAGCGACTGGCAGGAGATAAAGATTCTAAATATCGACACCAAGAAAGAATTTCCTGAGACCATAAAATGGTGCAAGTTCAGCAATGTGGCTTGGAAAGACGTCAGGTCAGGCTTTTTCTATAATCGTTATCCTGAGCCAGGCACAGTGCCAGAGGAAGATCAATATAATTACAACAAAATCTACTGGCACAAGCTCGGCACTCCTCAAACCGAGGACCAGTTGGTGTACGAGAATCCGAACCAGAAGGAGCTTTCCTTTACGCCCTTCATCACTGAGGACGGGAAATATCTGGTCTTATATGTGGAGCTTGGAACAGACCCGAAAAACCGAGTCTACTATCGTGAAGTCGAGAGTAAAAGTCCCTTTATCAAGCTCTTAGATAAGGCAGATGCCAATTATGCCTTTGTAGGTAATTTAGATACTCTCTTCTATTTCCGCACCGATTTAGATGCCCCCCATGGTAAGGTCATTCAAATCAATATCAAAAACCCAGACCCGAAGGACTGGAAGGAGGTCATTCCTCAGGCATCCGAGGTGCTCTCTGATGCCAGAATGGTGGATGACCAGCTTGTGGTCGTCTCTATGCAGGATGCGCACGATAAGCTTAAACTGTATGACTTTAACGGAGAATTCAAAAAGGAAATCGATTTGCCTGATTTAGGCTCAGTTGGCAGCATCTCTGGCAGGCGCAGGGATACAGAGATGTTTTTTGAGTTCACCTCTTTTCTTTATCCCACAACCATTTTACGCTACGACTTTGGGAAAGGAGAGGTCTCGACTTTTTACCAGCCAGAGATCAATTTCATTTTCTCAGCCTATGAAAGCAAGCAGGTATTCTATACCTCCAAAGATGGAACCAGGGTGCCGATGTTCATCGTTCACAAAAAGGGGCTGAAGTTCGACTACTCCAATCCGGTTCTGCTTACTGGTTATGGCGGTTTTAACGCAAGCATGCAACCTTATTTCTCTATTTCCCGTTTGGTCTGGCTGGAGAACGGTGGTGTATTCGCTTTAGCTAATCTGCGCGGAGGAAACGAGTATGGCGAAGCCTGGCATCAGGCTGGGATGCTCAATCGAAAGCAGAACGTGTTTGATGATTTCATCTCCGCAGGCGAGTGGCTGATTCAAAACAGGTACACCAGCACTGACAAGTTAGCGATTATCGGCGGGAGTAATGGCGGACTCCTGGTAGCAGCTTGCATGACCCAACGCCCGGAATTATATGGAGCAGTCATCTGTCAGGTGCCTCTTACCGACATGCTGAGATACCAGAAATTCACTGTTGGCCGTTACTGGATACCTGAATACGGGGATGCGACCAGAAGTCAGGAGGAGTTCAATTACATTTACGCTTATTCTCCTTTGCAAAACGTCAAAAAAGGAACAGACTATCCACCGACTTTAATCACCACCGCGGATACTGATGACCGGGTCGCGCCTTTGCACGCTAAGAAATTCGCCGCAGCATTGCAAGCCGCAAATGCAGGCGATAATCCGATCTTGCTTCGGGTAGAGACTAAAGCCGGACACGGAGGGGGAAAACCGACGTCAAAAGTTATTGATGAACAGTCAGACACCTATGCTTTTTTATTCAAGATATTCGGGATGGGGAATAGTATTT
>MEWM01000040.1:5779-8430 GCA_001775355.1 candidate division Zixibacteria bacterium RBG_16_43_9
CGATGGACTATACTTTTAGACAAGGA
Source organism: candidate division Zixibacteria bacterium RBG_16_43_9 (assembly GCA_001775355.1). Taxonomy (GTDB): domain Bacteria; phylum Zixibacteria; class MSB-5A5; order MSB-5A5; family RBG-16-43-9; genus RBG-16-43-9. The sequence goes on from MEWM01000040.1 coordinate 5,806, forward strand.
GAATCAATGAAAAAAAATCAGGTAATTAAGACCATGCTTAATCATAAATCTATTCGACGGTTTAAGCCGAAATCACCGACAATGGAGACGATAAGGACAATCGTCCGGGCAGGACAGCAGGCGCCTTTCTCCTCTCAGGTCTATAGTCTGTTGCTGTCACGGAATCAGAAGAGAAATCCCTTCAAGGTGCCGCTTACATTCACCATTTGCATCGATTTTCACAAACTTCAGCTTATTATGAAAAAGAGAAAATGGGATTTGGTTTCAAATGACCTTTTCTGTCTTTTGATGGGGATTCAGGATGCTTCTCTGATGGCAGAGAATATGGTGATAGCCGCAGAGAGCCTGGGGTTGGGGACCTGTTTTCTGGGAAATACTCCTCTGAGGGCGACGGAAATTGCGAAGGAATATAAATTGCCCAAGCGGGTCTTTCCACTGACTCAAGTCGCTATGGGATACCCGGCAGAAAGTCCGCCGCCGCGACCAAGATATCCTCTGGAGTTTGTCCTTTTTGAAAATGAATACCCGAAATTCAATGAAAAAGATATAAAGAAAGCTATGAAAAGGATGGACCAGGGCTACCTGGCTCAAGATTATTACCGTAAGTCGAGCTACCGGGTTCCTCTTGAGAAAGGGCGCAAGGAAAAATTCACTTTTGATAATTATTCCTGGACCGAACATATCTCCCGTAAATGGGGACAGTGGAACCCCTCACCGGAAAAACTCCTGGAGCAGTTATCAAAGTGCGGATTCCATCTGGCCGGAAGAAAAAATACGCGTAGCTGAGCCTTCAGGACTCAGCGGTCTATAAAGGCTTTACGGTCCTACGGAGACAAAGCTCCTCGTAGAGAGATCTAAAACCTCTGCTAAGTGACTCTGTTGATGCCCTTGCCAGAGGAGATTTGGTGGGTCAGACAGTCATTGTAGTTGCCCAATTCATTGGGCATAGTGGCTCAGGCGTCCCCGCCTGAGCATAAAAACAGGCAAGATACCTGTTCTACCGATTTTTAAGAGGATTGCGATGTTGGGCTTTATGCACAATACGAAAACCAAAATACTACAAAGACGAACCGATGATCGAGTATGAAATAAATGGCAGAATTATTACGAATGAGTTAGATACCTTTTTTCAGAACTGGAAATCACCTCCGTCAACGGAGACCAGAAGCAAGCTTTTAACCGGCTCTTATCTGGTCATAACCGCAAGGGAAAATGGTAAACTTGTAGGTTTCCTCACAACCATCAGCGACCGAGTGATGCATGCATTTATCACTTTACTTGAAGTTCTGGAGTCGCATCAGAGGAAAGGGATTGGCAGGCGTCTGATGGAGTTGGCAATCTCCAATTTCAAGGGATATTATGACATTGTCTTAATAACTGATCCGGATAAAGGAGGATTTTATAAGAAATTGGGGTTCAGAGAAATCTATGGTATGCATGTCCGAGACTATACCTATGGAAGGGACAAAAAGTAGTTGCCCAATTTATTGGGCATAGTGGCTCAGACGTCCCCGCCTGAGCATAAAAACAGGCAAGATACCTATTCTTACTATAAAATGAGCGGACTGATGTAGGGACAGCCCTTCCTTCGACTTCGCTCCCTTCGGCTTGGCTCAGGGACTGTGAGTGTAATCGAACAGTCAGGACGGTGAGCTTGTCGAATCGTCGAACCGTGTGGCTGTCCGCATTGAGCTTAGGACAGGGACCCCGCAGATGCGGGATTTCGCAAGCTCAACAAGCTCTGTCTCTACATAAGACTAAAGGGGTCGCGCTACATAATTGCTAAATTCATTGAGCATTTCGTATAAGAAGCAAATATCTTAAACCGAAGGAGGATAAATGATCTGGACATCTCTGAACAAATATAGAGACATCGGGCTTTTGATTCTACGTCTGGGAATAGGGGGGATGTTTATATTTCATGGTGCTCCAAAAATCATTGGAGGACCGGAGAAATGGGAAAAGCTGGGAGCGACTATGGGGATTTTCGGTGTTCACTTCCTACCAGTGTTCTGGGGATTTATGTCCTCCTTTGCAGAATTCTTTGGGGGTGTTTGCCTGATCTTAGGTTTATTTTTCAGACCAATCTGTATACTCCTGACAATTAATATGGCTGTGGCTACTTCTATGCATCTACATAGAGGTGATGGTTTAGGCGGTGCCTCGCATGCCATTGAAGGTGGAATTCTTTTTCTGAGTTTGATTTTGATTGGTCCTGGAAAGTATAGTCTGGACGAAAAACTTAAGCCATATAATTCTGGTAGGTCAAACATTCCTGTCTTATCGTAGTTGCCCAATTTATTGGGCACAGTAGGTAAGAGATTTCTGCTGGTCGTAGTCACCAATTCATTAGGCTTTATTGCTCGATGAATCGAGCAACTACAATTAAAAAAAACTGTATGCAAGAAGGCATCCGAAAAATTTTTTCAGAGGTTCCTGAGACCTACGAGCTGGTCAATCACGTTCTGACCTTTGGTCTAGACATACTTTGGCGCAGGAAGGCAGCGAAAATAGCGGCTGAAAAGGACGGAATGATGTGGATGGACATCTGCTCAGGCACAGGCGAGATGGCAGTTTACCTCAAACAGCTCGCTCCAGAAAAGACGAAAGTATTTGCTTGTGATT
>MEWM01000040.1:8478-9315 GCA_001775355.1 candidate division Zixibacteria bacterium RBG_16_43_9
GAATCACCTTCATAGTTTCAGACATCAACACTCTCCCTTTCCCGGATAATACCTTTGATCTGATTACCATATCCTTTGCAGTGCGCAATATAAATCTTGATAGGGTAAGATTCGTTCTAGCATTAAAAGAGATAAACCGGGTTTTGAAACCAGGGGGAAGGTTCGTGGCTGTTGAGACCAGCCAGCCTAAATCAGAAATAATCAAAAAGATATTTCACACTTACATACGCCTTGCCGTAAAACCGATAGGGCAGTTCATCTCCGGGTCAAAATCCGCCTATACTTACCTTTCCTCCACTATTCCCCGTTTTTACCCGGCAGAGGAATTTGCAGAAATCATAAAACAGGCAGGTTTTAGTGAAGTTTCATTCAAGCGCCTGCTTTTCGGGGTGACTGCCATCCATAAAGCTATAAAATAAATCAGGGCAGGATTTTGTTGCTCAGCGAGGATGTTATCATCCTCGCTGACTATCTTTTTTTTGTGGATGATAACATCCACAAGGAGCATTGGAGCGGATGTGCGGCACCTTCAAATTTAGCATAAGACAGATTCTTCGTCTCGCCTTCAGCGGACCCAGAATAACATTTGATATCTTTACCTTGACCTCAAGGTGAGGATTATTCTTTTCGTAGCGTCCGGGTTTATCCCGGACGAATTTTATCGTCCCGCATAGATGCGGGACGCTACATTTTTACCTCCGCCCTTTTCTCCAAGGGCGGAGCAGAGCTCCGCCCCTACGCGAACTGCAAAAACTTATGAGCACCAGTAGCCATGGTTGAGCGTGTCCTGAGAAATCCTGGTGCACGTCCTTGGTCCCGGATTTTTGGTCTGCCCGC
>MEWM01000041.1:0-8511 GCA_001775355.1 candidate division Zixibacteria bacterium RBG_16_43_9
CGTAAACATTCATCTGACAGCCGAAGGTGATTATATGGAATTTGTTGTTCATATTCTACTACTGAAGATTAAAAGCGAGATTCTTCTCCCCTACGGGGATCAGAATGACAACTTGCCGCGTGTCATACTGAGCGTTAGCGAAGTATCTCCTCTGCTCCCGCTGGATGTTATCATCCAGCGGTGGGATATAAATTGGTAGGTCGGGTGGCTTGCGCAACCCGACCTACTCCTAAAACCCCAGCGTATTCCTCTGCCTCTCAAAAAAATCCTTATCCCCTTTTGGAGGTTTAATCCCGGATTTCTCGGCAAGCTCTTTTAGTAATCTTTTTTCTTCTGAGGAAAGAGAAGAAGGTATCCAGACCAAAACCCTGACAATCTGGTCTCCTTTACCATAAGAATGAAGATGCGGAATACCTTTACCTCTCAGCCGGAAAAGCTTGCCAGATTGAGTCCCGGCAGGTATCTTCAAATTCACCTTACCCTCTAAAGTAGGAACCTCAACTTCAGTTCCTAATGCCACCTGGGGAAAGCTTACTGCCAGCTCATAAATTAAATCATCCTCGTGCCTGATAAAATATGGATGTTCCTCCTCTTCTATGAAAACCAAAACGTCTCCTGCCGGACCTCCTCTTTTGCCATAATTACCCGCGCCCCGCAGAGGAATATAATTTCCAGTATTCACTCCTGCTGGCACTTTTACGTTTATGGTGCTTTCTCCTCTTACTCTTCCCTCTCCTCCGCAAACCGGACAGGCTTTTTCGATAACTTCACCTGAGCCTCCGCAGAGATTACAGGTAGTAACTATAATCGACTGACCAAAGAAAGAGCGGGACACTTTTCTAACTTCTCCCGTGCCGTGGCAGGTAGGACAGGTTCTTTTGGATGTTCCTCTCTCTGCTCCTGTCCCTTCACAGGCTGAACATCTGACCTGCCTTTTCAGTTTGATCGTTTTCTCCACTCCAGTGGCTATCTCCTCTAAACTTAATCTGAGTTTTATCTGTAAATCCTCGCCCTTTGACGGCCCTCGTCTGGCTCTGGTAGCCCTTCTCTCTCCGAAAATATCAAAATCCTCAAACCCGCCCCCTCCAAAATCCCGCATAAAAGTTCTCAAGGCATCACCTAAATCGAAAGTGCCAAAGTCAAATCCCTGGAAACCTTCACCTGCGCCGGCACCGACACCCACATGCCCGAACTGGTCGTATTTGCTCTTCTTATCCGGATCCTTCAGCACCTCGTAAGCCTCAGTCGCCTCTTTGAATTTTTCTTCCGCTTCTTTATTGCCGGGATTTCTGTCCGGATGATATTGCAGAGCTAACTTCCTGTAGGCTTTCTTTATGTCTTCTTCGGTGGCATTTTTATCCACCCCTAAAACCTCGTAATAGTCTCTTTTTGCCATATTCTTATATCAATTTACGCTAATATCCTTTGAAGACTCTAATATATATTTAATCTTCCGACTGTCAACTATTAAGCTTCCGAATCTATACGTTAAAGATAAATTGTATCCAAGGGTTTGATGGGTGTCATGCTGAGTCCATAGGACGAAGCATCTAAAAAGAAATGGGATTCTTCGTCCCCTGCGGGGACTCAGAATGACAATACAATGTAAGCGCACGGTCCTGCCTTTGGTGGGATGCCCTTACCCTGCTTTTATTTTATCTCTATCTCTTGTTTAATCCCTTTCAGTGCGTTAGAGACAATCTCTAAATCTCTCTGAAATTTTTCATTCTCCGGACTTTTCTCGACCGCTTTTTTGATGAATACTTGAGCCTTTGAATATTCCCCTTTCCTGAAATATACCCATCCCTGAGTATCGTAAATGATCTCCGGGTGAGATGGTTTCAAAGACAGAGCTTTCTCACAGAAGACCAATGCCCGGTTGAGGCTTTGGTTCTTCTTGACCATCTCCCAGGCAGATCTCTGGAGCAAATCAGCTATTTTATCCTTCTGGGTTGAGTCAGGTCCCCAGGCTATAATCGAATCTATCTTTATCATTGCTTCATCCGGTCTATTTAATCTGAGACAGGCAGTAGCTAAAAGTAATTCGAGAGAACCCCTTTCCTCTCTTTTAATATTTGATATTTTCAATACCTTTTCCCCTTTTTCCATCACCCGATCATATTTTCCTCGAAGCAAGTCAAGTTGAATTGAATTGATTCGGGATGTGACATAGGAAGAGTCTATCTCTGCACTTTTTTGAAACTCTTTCCCTGCCAGATCAAATTTTTCCTGGCTGGCATATACCTCACCTAAAAAATTATGATTCATACCCGAACCATTCATCTTGACGGCTTTTTTATACTCTTCTTCTGCCAGCCCAAATCTTCCGCTCCCGTTAAAAAGTAACCCTTTCCATTCGTGTATGTTTCCGTAATCCGGAGCAAGGTTTTGGAGCTTGGCGAACCAGTTTTCTGATTCAGAATATCTCTGCAGTTCCAAGTTCAGACAGCCAAGCAAAAATATCGCCTCTAAACAATGAGGATTCTTATTATATGCCTGTTCAAGCTCTGGAAGAGCTTTTATTTTATTCTGGGAATCGATATAACTTTGAGCCCGGGCTAAATATATGTTGGCTGAATACCCCTTGATCTGCCAGATACCGAAGAGTGCTGTAAAAGTTGCAATTAAAACATAAAGTATGACTTTCAATCCATCAGGTAACTTTTTTGGTGACAAGGAGTTCAACTCGTCTCTCCCGGATTTCTCAGAATATGAGATCAAAGCCATTAATAAAGAAATAGATACCCAGAAGAAGAAATCTGGTCCAGTCCACCTCAAGCTGACGCAAACCATGCCCTGTACCAAACCCGCGCTTATTCCGCTGAGAAGTCCCGTAGCTATAATTCTTTGTTTAAGCTCAGCTTTTGAGTAGATGAACTTGAAAGCATAATAAAAAACTCCTGAGACTATCCAGAAAAAAAGTACTAATCCGATTATACCCGACTCTGACCAGATTTCCAGATATTCATTTTCTGAATGCAGAAGATTTCCTATGGGTACAAGTTTGTAAAAATCCGGAACAGCATATTGAGGAAAATAAATCTGGAAAGTTCCCAGCCCTGTCCCAAAAAAGAAATTGTGACGGATAAGATTTAGAGTAGACTCCCAGACCTTCAAGCGGTAAAACATACTCCCCTCTCCTGGAGTGGTCTCGGCGAATCTTTTTGTGATGTTTTCGGAACCTGAGTCAAGGAAAATAAAAACGACGAGTACAACAACAACTAACAACCCCAAGAAAGCCAGGGACCTTCTTCTTTCGATAAAAGCCTGTAACCTTCCAAAAATGATTATCCCACCCATAAATAGAAAAGATAAAATCGAGGCTGCTATCGCTCCCCTGCTTCTGGTAAGAAGTAAACCCACAAATCCTAAAAGAAATATGGCAAGATAAATCAACTTCTTTCTGTTTGCAGAGCTCAAGTAGGATACTGCTGTTAAGGGCAGGGTGATAGCTAAAAAGCTTCCCAGGAAATTAGGATTGCCAAACGTGGAAGTAATTCTACTGGGGAAGGCTGGTATCCACGCGGTAAAAGAGATTCCCAATACTTGTAGTAACCCAATCAGCGAGACTAAGCTTGTTGACACAATCACAGTTTTCACTAATAACGAGACTCTCTTGAAATCTGAAACCAGGTTGACAACAAGAAGATATAGCAGAAAAAAGGAGATGACCCTCAGGAATCCGGAAAAAGAAGCATATTTATACTGACTAAAAAGCAAGGACAAAAGTAAATATCCGCAGAAAATAATAACTGGATATTTTAGCGGAAATCTGATTTGCCATCTTTTAAATAAAAAGAGACGAAGAATGAAAAGGAGAAATAAACACAAAATAAAAGTTTGAAAAAAAACTGTTTTTAGAATGAAGTAGTGGCTCTGATTATAAGGAGAACCGATCAGGGCAACCCCGATAATCGGAAGGGAAAGAAACAGGATGGAACCATTACTCTTGAAAAAATTTCTCATCAGTAAAAAGATAAATAAACCCTACCTTTAAATCCACTGAAAATTCCTCTTTCGACTCATGGAAAACCTTTAGCTAACTCTTCCTTGCCATCAGGGATTACCACCCCTTTGTAGCCTTCAGCCGAAACATCTTTAAGCCCGTAGTAATATGATAAACTCTATCCTGTTGCCCTTGTTTTGATTTTTTTTTGTGAAATCATTCACAAATTATTTGACTTTAAACCGATTTGTGGTATTTTGTTTTTGGGGAAATGGTTTTCTTTGATAAATAAGAATTCCTAAAATGGAGAGGTCTCTATGGCTGAATTTCAAATTCAAAGTCTGAAGGATATATCCAAGGTGACCCTGGTCTCTGTTCCGGACCTGCCTGGGATTGCTGCCAGGATTTTCGGCAGTTTGTGGTCACACGGGGTTAACGTGCAGTTGATAACCTCATCCTCCAGCACCAGCGGGAAGGTTAACATCACATTCGTTCTGTCAAAGAAAGACCTCAAGTATGCGATGTTCGAACTGAAAAAGATCAGGGAAGATATCAAAGCCCAGGAGGTATCAATCGACCCGGAGGTGGCTTTGGTGACTGTTACCCATCCCCAGCTCTCCCAGACCCCGGGAATAGCAGGAAGAGCTTTTGATATTTTAGCCTCTCATAATATCAACATTCAGGCTGTTTCGACTTCGATGACTTGTTTGCATTGCCTTATAGCCAAAAACCAGCTTGAGCTGGCAGCACAGGCATTGCAGAAAGAATTTGGATTGATCTAATTTTTTGAGATCCAGGTAATCTGTAGGGGCACGGCACAGTTCGACAGGCTCACTGCTCTGAGCGAAGCCGAAGAGCGCCGTGCCCCTACCTTTTCAGGGTCGGAGATTTGTAGGGGATAGTTTTCCCTGCCCTGACTCATTAAATAGAATGTCGCACCCGGGACTTATCAGTTTTTGTTCTGACCGATTTGCAAGTCTTGAAATTTGGCAAATATATCCGATAATAAAAATATAATCTATTAAAATTTATAGAACTTCCTAAGGAGAATTTGATCAGAATGCAGTGAAAGCTGAATTCTAATTACATCACAACAAAGCGTGAAAAGTTAGACATCTAATATCTAGCAAAAGGGTAGAAGCATGAGTAAAAAAATTGCTGCGATTGTTTTAATCTATATCTGTACTGCTGCAGCCTGGTTCATTTTGGGTTCTACAGTCTTATACCGGACAAATACCCAGGATGATAAACTTAAGGATGTTGTAGGTCAGCTATGGGGAACTACACAGGTCCAGAAAGCTCCATCCGTATTTTATGAAACTAAACTCGCTGTAGAGAATAAGCGAATAGAATCAGGTAAGACCGTTAGTGAAATCCAGACCCAAACTATCACCAACTATATCCCTCTCAAATCAAGCAAGATCGATGCCGCTCTGTTCTTACAGCATCGTAAAAAAGGGTTGCTCTGGTATCCGACCTACATCATTAAGTTTTCAGCTCTCTATACAGTACCTAACGATACTCCTGAACCTCGTGATATTTTCTTGGAATTTACATTTCCTTCCGCAGGTGCGGTTTATGACGACTTTCGGTTTATAATCGGAGGCAAGAAGTTGGAGAATATTGAAACATCCAAGGGAACGATAAAACAGACTATCAAACTTGCCCCAGGACAGAAGGAAACTGTTGAGATAGCTTATCAGTCACAGGGATTAGACCAATGGTGGTATGAATTTGGCGAAAATGTAAGCCAGGTCAGGGACTTTTTGCTCACCCTGAACACTGATTTTAAAGAAATCGATTTCCCCCAAAACAGTATTTCTCCCACTCAGCGGATACCCACCAAGGATGGGTGGGATTTAAAATGGCAGTACTCCAATCTGCTCACTGGGGTTAAGATTGGTATGGATTTACCCAATAAGCTAAATCCAGGACCATGGGTCAGTAAAGTTACTTTCTCAGCACCGATTTCCCTCTTTCTGTTTTTCTTCTTGTTGATCATCTTTACGACGTTGCGAAAAATTGAAATTCATCCTATGAGTTATTTCTTCCTCGGAGCTGCATTTTTCGGTTTTCATCTCTTGCTTGCATATCTGGTAGATCATATCTCGATTCACCTTGCGTTTATTATCAGTTCCGCTGTTTCCATATTTTTAGTGGTGACTTATATGAGACTGGTAGTGGGAACCCGCTTTGCTCTTTTGGAAATTGGTGTATCCCAGCTGATTTACCAGGTCTTATTTTCCTACACTTTCTTCTTTGAGGGATTCACTGGCCTGGTCATCACAATTCTGTGTATTTTGACTTTGTTTGTCGTCATGCAGATGACGGGAAAAGTAGATTGGGATGCTGTTTTTCAGAAAAAAGCACTGCCTAAAGAATCACCCAAGTCGATTTAGCACACGACCGCATAATTTGATTTCGCAATAGGTATTAACGAGTCTGAGTTTTGAGACCTCAGCGAGTACTGTCGTAAAGGATGAAGTTAACGAAACAAAAAACGTCCGGCATAAAGCCGGACGCTACATTTTTCATTCGTTATTCGTCATCCGTCATTTGTTTTTATTATTTATCATCCATCACTTCATAATCCGCATCCACTGCACCTTCTTTTTTCGACTTATCCTCTCCCTTGCTCTCTTCAGACTGCCCTCCTGGACCTTGTCCTGCAGACTGCTGAGTGGTGGTCTTTTTGTACATCTCCTCGGCTATTTTGTGAGAAGCAGTCAGAAGCTCTTCAGTTGCCCTATCGATCTCATCTTTGTTATCACTGCGAACGACAGATTTGACTTTTTCTACTGCCTGCTCAATCTTTTTTCTTTCTTCAGGAGAAACTTTATCTCCGTATTCCTTTAAAGTTTTCTCTGTGGTATAAACCACCTGATCAGCTTTGTTCCGGGATTCAACCAAACCCTTCTTCCTTCTGTCCTCTTCTGCATGAGATTCTGCATCTTTCCCCATACCCTTAATCTCCTGCTCAGAGAGCCCTGAAGAGGCTTGAATCTTAATCGACTGCTCCTTACCGGTTCCCAAATCTTTGGCAGAAACGTGAACTATTCCATTCGCATCTATGTCAAAGGTGACTTCGACTTGAGGAATCCCCCTGGGAGCAGGAGGAATCCCAACTAAGTCAAACCTGCCCAGTGTGCGGTTATCTATAGCCATTTCTCTTTCACCCTGAAGAACGTGGATTGAGACTGCGGTCTGGTCATCTGCTGCTGTAGAAAATATTTGACTCCTTCTTGTCGGGATAGTAGTGTTCCTTTCTATCAGACGGGTCATCACTCCGCCTAAGGTTTCAATTCCTAAGGAAAGGGGAGTCACGTCTAAAAGAAGCACATCCTTCACCTCACCGGTCAATACCGCGGCCTGAATAGCAGCACCGACTGCTACCACCTCATCCGGGTTTACCCCTTTATGCGGCTCTTTTCTGAATAGGTCCTTTACTAGTTCCTGAACCTTGGGCATTCTGGTCTGTCCGCCAACTAATATAACCTCATCTATATCCTCAGGCGATAGCTTAGCATCTTCCAAAGCTCTTTTGCATGGACCAATGGTTCTCTGAAGAAGGTCGTCTACTAACTGCTCTAATTTCGCTCTGGTGAGCGACAGGTCCAGATGTTTTGGACCTGAGGCATCAGCAGTTATGAACGGGAGGTTGATATTTGTCTGCATAGTGGTGGAAAGCTCGCATTTAGCCTTTTCTGCCGCCTCTTTAAGCCTCTGCAAAGCCATCCGGTCTTTTCTTAAATCTATGCCGTAGTTTTTCTGGAACTCATCTGCCATCCAGTCGATAACCTTCTGATCAAAATCATCTCCGCCTAAATGGGTATCCCCATTGGTCGACCTCACCTCAAAGACCCCTTCTCCTATCTCTAAGATCGAGATATCGAAAGTTCCGCCGCCCAAGTCAAACACTGCTATCTTTTCATCCTTCTTTTTTTCCAGACCATAGGCTAAGGAGGAAGAAGTTGGTTCATTTATGATTCTTATGACGTCCAGTCCAGCGATTCTCCCGGCGTCTTTGGTTGCCTGTCTTTGTGAATCGTTAAAATAAGCCGGCACAGTGATTACTGCCTGAATAACCGGTTCTCCAAGATAATCCTCTGCGGTTTTTTTCATATACTGCAAAATCATGGCTGAGATCTCTGGAGGCGAATATTCTTTTCCCTGAATTAAAACCCTTACATCACCGTTGGTTGCTTCCACGATTTTATAGGGAACTAACTTCTCCTCTGCCAGAACCTCATTGTGCTTTCTGCCCATAAACCTTTTGATTGAGAAAACGGTATTCTCCGGATTGGTAATCGCCTGCCTTTTGGCAATCTGCCCGACCAGTCTTTCGCCGGTTTTGGTGAAGGCTACGACCGAAGGAGTAGTTCTCATCCCCTCAGCATTGGGAATAACCTTAGGCTCACCCCCCTCCATCACCGCCACGCAGGAATTAGTCGTTCCTAAATCTATGCCGATTACTTTAGCCATTTTTCTTAACCTCCTATTATATTCTTTCTAAGTTATACCTCAAACTTTATAAAGTGGCCAGTGGTCGGTTTTCAGTTACTGAC
>MEWM01000041.1:8533-8867 GCA_001775355.1 candidate division Zixibacteria bacterium RBG_16_43_9
TCACTTTTTCCCTTTCGACACAATTACCTTTGAATGCTTAATCACTTTATCATTCAACATATAACCCTTGCTTATCTCATCCATAACTATCCCATCCGGAAATTCATCGCTTTCCTGCTGCATCACTGCCTCGTGTAAATGTGGGTCAAAAGGCTCGCCAATGGCTTTGATCTCTTTTAAACCCTCTTTTCCCAAAATATCTTTGAAATGCTGATAGATCAGCTCCACCCCTTTATGAAAGCTGTCAAAATCACCTGAATTCTTAGCTGAGTCTAAAGCTCTCTGGAAATTATCCAAAGTCTCGACTAACTGGGAGATCAGCTCCTCATTAGCA
>MEWM01000041.1:8926-9455 GCA_001775355.1 candidate division Zixibacteria bacterium RBG_16_43_9
AACAATCTATCTTCCAATTCTTTATATTCTTTCTCAGTTTTCTCCAGTTGTTCTTTCAGAAGATCGACTTGTACTTCTTTAGTTTCCTCGATCCCGGCTTCAGACTTTTCTAACTCCATCTCCTTTTTTTCCTCTGATTCCTCCTCCTCTTCTTCATATCTTTCTATTCCTGAAGAATTCAAGGAAGTCTTTTCCTTATCTTCTTTATCGTTATCTATCAAGAAAAGTCACCTCCCCGATTGTTGGAGTATAAAGCTTTAGCTTTATCAAAGGTAAACCTAAAGGCTTACACTCCAGAATCTATAACCATATAAAACCTTAAGAACTTTACTGGGATAACACCTCCCCTAATAGTGCAGAAGTATAATCCACCAGAGAAACCAGCTTAGCATACCTCATCCGGGTAGGACCGATTAGCCCGACTTTCCCCTTGAGACTTCCTTTCCCGTAAGCACAGCAGATTAGACTGCAAGCCTCGATCTCCTGTTTGCCTAATTCTCTGCCGATGGCAACGCTGACACCTTCACAT
>MEWM01000041.1:9486-10846 GCA_001775355.1 candidate division Zixibacteria bacterium RBG_16_43_9
ATCTTTTATCCTCTACCAACCGGGCGAAAGCGGAAAGTCTGCCCCACTCCTTGAATTCTGGCTGATCTAAAAGCTTATTCGGTTCGCTCAAATACACTTTCTCTTCCTCCTGAAAGCTGAGCAAGTTATCAGTCGAATCTAAGAAAAGCTTGATCAGGCTGGGTTTAGCCGTGTAGCTGTCTTTGAGTCTTTTCTCAGCAGAGTTCATAACGTCTTTGAGACTAAGACCGGAAAGCCTTTGATTCAATATCCTTTCGGTCTCCTGCAAAGCCTCTGGTTTTATCTCAGAATCAACCTCTAAGATTATACTCTTGACAATCCCCGATCTGGCCGCTAACACCACTAAAAGCCTTCTTTCTGCAAGGTACAATAAATCAATGCGTGTCAGGACCTCAGACTCCAGGTGAGGAGCAATTGTCACCCCAAGCAAACTTGAGGTTCTGCCCAAAATCCTTGAGGTCTGAGCCAGCAGGTCTTCTATCGCAGTATAGTCAGAAAATAACTCCTTTTTTATTTTCTCTTTTTCAGGCAAGGTTAGCTTTTCAGGTTTAATAAGATTGTCTACATAGATTCTGTAAGCTTTGTCAGTTGGAATCCTGCCCGCAGAAGGATGAGGCTGTTTCAAAAGTCCCTTCTCTTCTAAATCCTGCATCGAATTCCTTATGGTGGCAGAGCTTATACCCAAACGGTATTTCTCAGCAATGACTCTGGAGCTTACCGGCTTTGCAGTGAGTATATACTCGTTGATCAAAGCCTTGAGAATCTTCTCCTCCCTTAAGCTTATTTCACCGATCATAACGATTGTAAGATTAAGTTTATATCATCTAATAAATTAGATGATAGCTAAAAATCTGTAGACATCTGTCGCTCCTATAATAAATTTATACGGAAATAATGTCAAGAGAAAAAGGTCGTTTGGAGTGTAAACCTTTCCCACGGTGGCTACGCCAGACGTAGTCTCCGTTTCAGGACAGGTTTACCAGAATCTTCTTTGGAGTGTAACGGCTTGTCGACTTTGACCTTGAGGCTGTTACCCAGCGTAGAGGCGTCCAATTGGACGCCCTGGTGCGGTTGGGTGGAGACAAGCTCCACCCCTACGCGATATCTCTTTTATTGTGGTGTCAGGAGTTACCTCCTGAGACCAGATTATTATCTATAAAGCCGAGCAGTCAGATGGTAACACCTGACAGCACTTGAAGTCAGAGATAGTTGAAATCAGCCTTTCGAACAAACGACCAAACTTCCGACTGTATATCGGATTGCAAGCCAAACATCGCGGTCAGAGACGGACCGCTCAGCACACCAACTGCCTAACCCTCACAGATCAAATCCTTATTCATTACAAGGCGGGGGAGGTCCT
>MEWM01000042.1:0-1521 GCA_001775355.1 candidate division Zixibacteria bacterium RBG_16_43_9
TTGTATTCGAACCAGAACTCAAATAAGTCGCCTAAGATGTACAAAGCTTGACAGTCCTCCCTGATATGCTCAAGAAAATCGAGTAACCTTTTTTCCTTCAGTTTTTCCTTTTCCGGTGAATTCGAGCCAAGGTGGGCATCGGAGATAAAATAGATTGAATCTTTCATAACAATTATATAATACAAAATAGAGGAGCAGGCAATTGAAATGTTTCTCAAGAAAGAAATTTACTTTGGGTTTGAGTTGTGGCGTCGGGTATAATCGAATAGTAGGGGCGTATTGCTCTTCGACCTCGTTCAGAGCAGTGAGCCGGTCGAACTGCAATACGCCCCTACATTATCTTGTGATCGATTCAAGGAACTCCTGTAGAGGCGAGGTTCCCTCGCCCAGGTATTGGGATAGCTTTGTAGGTTGGGCTGTTGGAGACTGCCCGACAAAATAGAATAATGTTGAAAATAAATTCATATTGTCGGGTAGCTGTCGCAACCCGACCTACTGCTTTTTCAGTAAAGAGGGCAGATCCCAAGGGTCTGCCCCTACAAACAGAAAAAGAATCCTTGACTAAAAGTTCAAAAAGATTAATTTATCTGGCGGAAGGTTTTTGATTTATTTAAAAAGATAACGTATTAAATTTGAAACCTCAGGTGCGGAACTATGGATAAATTCATGATTCAGGGGGGAAAAAAGCTTTCAGGCTCAGTGGAAATATCTGGTTCCAAAAATTCAGCTCTTCCAATTTTAGCCGCCGCTTTGCTTTTAGACAAAGGGGAATCGGTGATTCACAATGTGCCTAACCTCTCCGACATAGATGCAATGCTCAAAGTTTTGGAGCACTTAGGGGCAAGGATCACCAGGGATACTAAAGAGCAAACCGTTACAGTGAATGCTGAGAACCTTACCTCCTTTGAGGCTCCTTATGACCTGGTCAGAAAGATGAGGGCCTCGTTTTTAGTTATGGGTCCCCTTTTAGCCCGAGGCGGAAAAGCCAAAGTCTCACTTCCAGGTGGGTGCGTTTTGGGTCCCAGGCCGGTTAATCTTCATTTAGCTGGTTTTCAAGCTCTTGGCGCAAAGATCGAAGAAGAACACGGGTATGTGGTCGCGTCAGCTGAAAAGCTTAAAGGAAATATTATCTATTTTGACAGGCCCAGCCATACAGGGACTGAGAATGTGATGACCTCTGCCTGCCTGGCTGAGGGGAAGACCGCCCTGGTAAATGCAGCTTGCGACCCGGAAGTAGTTGACCTGGCGAATTTTCTAAATGCTATGGGTGCGAAAATCGAAGGCGCAGGCTCTTCAGCCGTACAGATAACCGGGGTGAAAAAACTAAAAGAGGTTGAACATACCTGCATTAAAGACCGCTTGGAAGCCGGGACTTTTATGATGGCGGCGGCTTTGACCTCGGGTTATTTGGAGATAAAAGATTTCATTCCAGAACATCTGGATATGGTGATCCTCAAAATGAGGGAGATGGGTGTGGATATCAGTCTGAACCGAAAAAAGATTACGGTCAAGGGTCCTTCC
>MEWM01000042.1:1532-7594 GCA_001775355.1 candidate division Zixibacteria bacterium RBG_16_43_9
AGTCTCGGTTACCACTTTCCCTTTTCCCGGCTTCCCTACAGACCTTCAGGCTTCTTTGATGACCTTAGCCAGCACAGCTTCAGGTTCAAGCTATATCAGAGAAACCGTTTTTGAGGACAGGTTCACCCATGTGATGGAACTGATCAGGTTAGGAGCTGACATAAAGATCAGCGGCGATAAGGCTACAGTAAACGGAGTGCCCAAATTGAAAGGCGCCTCGGTGATGGCATCAGACATCCGGGCAGGCGCAGCTTTAGTCATGGCTGGACTATCAGCCGAAGACCAGACAGAGGTGCTGAGGGTTTATCATATAGACCGCGGGTATGAAAGGTTTGAAGAAAAGCTCTCCAGATTGGGGGCTGAGATAAAAAGGGTGAAAACTTAAAATCAAAGGTTAAGTTATGTTTAAGAAAATGATAGTAATTCTTCTGGCAGGGGTGTTCATTTTTTGTTTTACAGCTTCATCTTCCCAGGGTCAGGGTGAGGGTTTGAATTTTGGCAAGAACAAGGTCCAGTACCAGTATTTTACCTGGTATTACATCCAGAGCGAGCATTATGACATCTACTATTACGATTTAGGTCTTCACATAGCGGAGTTTGCTGCCAAAACCCTGGAGGAGGCTACGCCTCGTCTGGAAAAGATCTTCAATTATCAAACCAAGAAAAGGATCCCTATAATTCTATATAATTCCCCTAATACTTTTCAACAAACCAACGTCATCAGCGAGCTGATTGAGGAGAACGTGGGCGGGTTTACCGAAGCCTTCAAGAACCGGGTGGTGATCCCCTTTGACGGTTCATATGAGCATTTCAGGCACGTGCTTACCCATGAGCTGACCCATGCGTTTACTTTCGACCTGCTCTACGGCAACCTGGTGGGGAATTTATTGAGCGCCGAATATGTCCAGGAACCCCTGTGGTTCGCAGAAGGGTTCGCTGAGTATTTCTCCCGGGGAGGTATGGACATTGAAGGGGATATGATCTTGCGCGATGGTTCGGTGAACGGCTACCTTATTCCCTTGGAATTAGCCGGGGGATTCCTGGTATATAAAGAAGGGCAATCTGCAATTCAATATATAATCAAGAAATACGGCCAGGAAAAAATTGCCGAGATTTTGCACCAGGCTAAAAGCAAACGCTCTTTTGAAAAGAGCCTCAAATCTGCCATCGGTCTGGACGAAAGGGGACTGGATGAGGAGTGGATGAAAGATCTAAAGAGAGAGTACTGGCCAGAGATAGCTTTGAGACAGGAACCCAAGGATTTTGCCAAACAGTTGACTAACCATCAGAAAGATGGTTCTTATCTGAATGAGAAACCAGCCTTCTCGCCCCAGGGAGACAGAATAGCTATCTTCTCCGATCGCAAGGACTATACCGAGATCTACATAATCTCGGCTATCGATGGTAAAGTGATAGATAAGGTGGTAAAAGGGGAAAGATCAGGGGATCTGGAATCTCTCCACTCCTACGTAAGCGGACTGTCCTGGTCTCCAGATGGCAGGGATATCACCTTTGTATCCAAGAGCCACGGAAAAGATGTTCTGTGTCTGGTAGACGTAAGAAAGAAAAAAATTTACAGGAAATTCAAGTTTAACTTGGAATCGCTCTTATCTCCAGCCTGGTCCCCGGATGGTGAAAAGATAGTATTCACGGGTGTGATGGAAGGGAGGTCCGATCTTTACGCAACAGACATTAAAACGGGAACCCTGCAAAAATTGACGGATGACGATTATGATGACCGGGATGCAGCCTGGAGTCCAGATGGCAAGACCATAGCTTTCTCCTCGGATCGTCCTTTAGGTGTAAGAAATGATTCCACATATACCTATGGTCATTACAACATCTTCCTCTTGGACCCGGTTACCAGGGAGATAAAGCCTTTCACTCAGGGAGGGGAGGATAATCTCTCACCTAACTTCTCTTCTGATGGCAAAAGGATTTGTTTCAGCTCGACCCGCAACGGCATAAGCAACCTCTATATTCAGGACCTGGACAGTTTGAAAACCTATGCTTTGACCAATGTATTGACTGGCTGTTTCACGCCATCCTGGTCCAAAGATGGGGAGATGATTGCTTTTACTTCTTTTTATAAAGGTGGCTGGGATATATTCATTCTCAAAAACATAAAACCGGTTACAGAGAACGGCGCACCTTTAGTAAAAACTGCCTTAATCTTAGGAAAAGAAAAAGCGGCAGAGGCTTCTGCGGACACCACGCAGAAAAAAACTGAGCTAAAAGAAGAAAAGAAGCTGGATTTAAGTTATTATGTGTTCAAAAGCACTGAGGACAAACTGGATTCGCTTGCCAAGCCTTTGACCCCAGCAGAAAAAGAGACCCTTATCACTAAGCTTCTTCCCGGAGAATACTCACCGAAAAAATACAAACTCAAATTTACCCCGGACATAATCTCAGGAAACATTGGATACAACACTTTCTTCGGGTTCCAGGGACAGTCTTTTCTGGCGGTCAGCGATCTGATGGGGAATCATAACTTCTTTTTAGCCACAGACCTTTTCAATACCATTGACCAGAGTAATTTCCAGCTTCTCTATTTTTACCTGCCCCGGAGGATCGATTACGGAGTAGGGATCTTTCACACCAAGTATTTTTACGTCGACAACATAGACCGGCTTTTCTCTGATAGGTTCTATGGAATTACCGGGCTTTTGTCCAGACCGTTTAATAAGTTCAGCCGCATAGACCTTAACGCGACGCATCTTTCCATTGACCGGGTGTATTATGATCCCAATCCGCAGAGTATATTTGAAGATAAAAGCATAAAGGTTCTTTTGACCAGTCTCTCCTGGGTTCAGGATAACGTTCTCTGGGGGATAACCGGGCCTGTAAATGGCAGAAGAAGCATCTTCGCTTTCGAATGGTCCCCTGACCTGACTGACAGAAGCGTCCCATTCACTTCTCTGTGGATGGATTACAGAAGGTATATGCATTTCGGCAAGAACAGATTTGGATTTGCCTTCCGTCTCACCGCAGGCAGAAGCGACGGTAAACAGCCGCGGCATTTCTACTTGGGCGGGGTCTCCAACTGGATAGGTCCTCAATTAGCCACCCGGGATATCTACACTCCGAAGAGCCTTTATTTCTCGAGCATCGTCACCCCCCTGCGGGGATACGAGTATTTTGAGATCATAGGAACAAGATACACTTTGGCAAACTTCGAATTCAGGTATCCTTTTATTGATGATTTATCGATGACGATTCCTCCCTTAAGATTGAGATATATCACTGGCGCAATGTTTCTGGACCTGGGAAGTGCCTGGACCAATACTAAGACCTGGCAGGGAGGAACCTCTAAGGGAGGGAGTTCCAGGTTAAAAGACATCAAAGCTGGATTCGGGTTTGGGGCAAGGATAAATTTAGGTATTTTCGTGCTGCGGTATGATGCGGGCTGGAAAACGGACTTCGCTGACGTCTCGGCTAAGCCGATTCACTATTTTTCCCTTGGCGCGGAGTTTTAGAGCTCAAAAAAAAGACCCGCTCAAGTAAAGCCGGTCAGTTGTTTCGAGATAAGTTTAAATCTTTTTCATTTGTTTCTGACTGTCTGGTTTCTGCTACCGTTGTTTCCTCTCCGCAATGATAACTTTCTTATTCTTCTATCCAATTTACTTTTTTTGTATTCCTCAACTTCAGAAGATGAATAGACTTTGATACCGTATTCATCTAATAATTTTTCTTTAGCTTTTAAATTCCCTTTGACCGCTTTTTTTAACAGGATGTCTATTTTATGTCTCCTTGCGGTTAATTCCTGCTTGGTAGGGAACTCAAGATTGGTTGTGGCTGACATTGTCTGAGAATCACCTCTTTAACTTATTTATTAACAAAGAGTTATACAAATAGCTTAAAATAATCGTTTCACAACATATTTATACGTAAGTAAATAAGGTTTTGTTAAGTTTTTTATCCTGAAAAAGAGGTTGAAATTATTCCAGTATCATATTGCGAATCAACAAGTTGGGTTTGTGGCTTAAAAGGAGCTTAAAAAACTATTGAATTTCTTTTGGATGGGGCATGCTCACTCTACTACTCATAGAACTTGAAACACTATCGATATGAGTGGTATTAAACAACCCATAATTGGATACTATGTTCTCCTATACCTGGCTGTATTATTGCGACACTAATGGTGATTGCCAGGTTACAGTTTCGGACGTGGTTTATCTGGTCAACTACCTGTTCAAAGGTGGACCTCCAGCCATCTTTGTTGCTGGTGCCAAGCCTTTATAAGCGGGCAATTTGAGGTTGGATGGTAATTTAAGCTAAGGGATTCCATCGTACGATGGAGTCCCTTAACTATTTTGAGAAAAAATGTTAGGGACACGGAGTGCCGCGTCTCTACTTATTCTGGTAAAGATACTTAGAAATAAGCTTATACAAAAATCATAAACATAAGCTGTAAATCCAACCTGTACTCAAAACAAGTTACATACGTGTACACAGGTTCAAGGCGAAGAGTCTCCAGAGAGGATTTCATTTGACATTGAGCGACTGATAGATATATTTAAGATTCAGCGCAAATCTCAGGAGATCAAAGATGAAAGAACCTAAAGTGACTCTAAAATTAGCCAAAGAGCACGGGCTTTTAAAAGAAGAATACGAGAAGATAAAAAAGATCTTAGGTCGAAACCCTACCTACACCGAGCTTGGAATCTACTCGGTGATGTGGTCCGAGCACTGCAGTTATAAAAATTCGATTGCCCAGGTGAAGACTTTCCCGCGAGAAGGGAAAAATCTGTTAGCCAAGGCAGGTGAGGAAAATGCCGGTGCAGTTGACATCGGGGATGGCTTAGCAGTGGTCTTCAAGATCGAAAGCCATAACCATCCTTCAGCAGTTGAGCCATATCAGGGTGCAGCCACCGGGGTTGGCGGGATACTCAGAGATATCTTCTGTATGGGTGCCAGACCGATTGCCTCTTTAGATTCCTTAAGATTTGGCGAGCTTTCCAATTCACGGGTGAGGTATCTTTTCGACGGGGTGATAAGAGGAGTAGGAGATTACGGCAACTGCTTTGGAGTCCCTACAGTGGCTGGGGAGATCTATTTTGACGAATCGTATACCGGTAACCCGCTGGTTAACTGCATGGCTGTGGGGATTGTCAAACCGAAAGAGATGGCAAGTGCAAAAGCTTATGGAGCCGGGAACCCGGTTCTTCTGGTCGGTGCTTCAACAGGCAGGGACGGCATTCATGGGGTAACATTTGCATCTGAGGAGATAAGCGAGAAATCGCAGAAGAAAAGACCCTCGGTGCAGATAGGGGACCCGTTTATGGAAAAGCTGCTTCTGGAAGCATCCTTAGAGATAATCAAAGCTGGTCTTTTAGTCGGGATTCAGGATTTAGGAGGAGCAGGACTTTCCTGTGCCACTTCAGAAACCTCTGCCCGGGGCAAAAGCGGAATGGAGATCGATGTTTCCTTAGCCCCCTTACGGGAAAAAGGGATGATACCTTATGAGATAATGATCTCGGAATCGCAGGAAAGGATGTTAGTCATCGCTAAAAAGGGTAAGGAAAAGGAGGTTCAAAAGATATTTTCCAAATGGGGGCTTAATTCGTCTTTAATCGGATATGTAACCGACGATAAGATGCTGAGAGTAAAAAATAAAGGGAAAGTCGTGGCGGAAATACCGGCTGATTCATTGGTCTTAGGAGGTGGAGCGCCGGTTTATATTCGAGAAAAGAAAAAACCAAACTATCTGTCCGGGACTGCAAAATTAGATCTTTCCAGAATAAAAATCCCTGCGGATCTGAATGAGGTTCTGCTGAAACTTATTAGCTCTCCGAATATTGCCAGCAAAAGGTGGGTCTATGAACAGTATGATACTATGGTAAGAACCGGGACTGCAGTCGGACCCGGCTCAGATGCCGCAGTTATCCGCCTGCGAAAGACAAATAAGGCTCTGGCAATGACCACAGACTGCAACGGCAGGTATTGTTATCTCGATCCCAGAATGGGAGGAAGAATTGCAGTAGCTGAAGCGGCAAGAAATTTAGTCTGCTCAGGCGCACTTCCTTTAGCCATAACCAACTGCTTAAACTTCGGGAATCCCT
>MEWM01000042.1:7602-9442 GCA_001775355.1 candidate division Zixibacteria bacterium RBG_16_43_9
AATGCATTGCCGGAATGTCCGAATCCTGCAGAGTTTTAGAGACTCCCGTGACTGGAGGGAACGTTTCCTTTTACAATGAAGACCCGGAAAGAAAGGTATATCCTACCCCGGTGGTCGGGATGATCGGATTGATCGAGGATATTAAGTATATAACTACCCAGTGGTTCAGAGAAGAGGGGGATATAATTGTCCTTTTAGGGAAAAATAAAGAAGAGCTGGGCGGGACAGAGTATCTTAAAATAGTTCACAATTTAGTAAAAGGTAAAGTTCCGGTTTTAGATTTAGAATACGAAAAAAGAATTCAGCAAGCCTGTCTGAATCTTGTAAAAAAAAGAATAGTCAAATCCGCTCACGACTGTTCAGAAGGTGGTTTAGCCGTGGCTTTAGCTGAATGTTGTTTTACCTCCGGGAATAACTTACTATTAGGTGCAGAAATCACTTTATCTGAAGATTTCAGAAAAGATGCTCTTCTTTTCGGCGAGAGCCAGTCAAGAATCATCTTGAGTTTAGATGAAAAAGACCTGTTAGAGTTAGAAAAAACTGCAAAGGAACATAAGGTTGATTTTACAGTTCTGGGAAAAGTAAGAGGAGAAAATATCAGAATAAATAACTGGATAGATTTGCCGGTTCAAAAACTTAAGGATAAATTTTATAATTCGATTCCGGGAATAATGGAGAAAAGATTTTAAGTTGACAAAGTCGTATGACTTACGTCGTCTTAATTACAAAGCTTTCCGGTTCAATAAGCATAGGGCCACAGAATATCATGACCCTTTACTATTTATATATTTCGGCCAGGTAGTCAGGTGGAACATTTTATTTCTGAGGAGAAGTAAAGAGAAAATTTAAGAAAGAGATGGAAATGCGGATACTGAGTCCTTCCGCAATTATAGTAAAAGTTACAGTTTGATTTGCGTTTGACTAAGTCTTTGTAAAGTAAAAACTTAAGCAGACTAAACGGGTATTTGTACTATTTAATCTATAGAGTATTGCGAAATAAAATTTAGTTTAGGAACGGAGATAATGCCTTTAACTACTTGTACAACTTAATTCATTGTTAGAATATAACTTGAGAGATGGAAAGAAAAACCAGAAAATTAAAAGATTAGGCATATTTTTTGTTGATAAGATCAAGTATAAAATTATTTAAAAACAATTTTGAGGGAAAGGAGGTATCAGCAAATTAGTAGCTTTTAACTTTTAGCCCGAAAGGGGGTTTTATGTCTAAAAGTCTAAAGTTTCTTGCGGCCACTACTGTTCTTTTTTTTCTTTCTGCAGCTTTGCTTTATGCTAAGTCCAGCGAGCCAAAAGAGACTATCTCACTGCAGAAAAGTTCGAGCCAGCAATGCATCCAACAAAGAGTGCACAGGGTGGGGAACATCAATTTCTGTACTTCCAACTGGGGTTTATTGGGAAGCGAGTTCGGAAGTCTTGTAGAATCACAGGGTGGCTGCTTCAATCCAAACCCCAGTCAATCTTTACCCGCTCCTTCCTTCGAATTTCCCAAAGAGTCAGGTCTGGAATATCTTTTCCTGGGAGCCATCTGGGTAGGAGGAATTGTGGAAGGGGAGACACTGGTTAGTGTAGGTTCTGATGGCTGGTGGTCGGTCAATGAGATGTCATCAACTGAAAATTGTATAATAGAGAGAAGTATCCTCCAGAGCACTCCTAATTGCAATCCGCCAGATGGTGCTGAAGCAATTTCGGAACAGGATGTAATCGCTGAATACACTGACACTGTCGTATCGGGCATAAGCCCGGATCCCTACGACAACAGACCTCATAAGCCACTCGGAATAAAGATAATTCAAAGCAGTTATTCCTGGGGAAAAACAGGGTT
>MEWM01000042.1:9523-9793 GCA_001775355.1 candidate division Zixibacteria bacterium RBG_16_43_9
TGATGGGGATGTGATGCACATAAGCAATTCATCGGGGTTTCGTGATGACATAACCGGGTTCAAGCGTTTTTACGTTTCTCCGGCAAATGAAACTACTGAGGTAAATCTTGCCTGGTTGGCGGATAATAACGGAGATCCCTATGCGGGCAGTTGGAACTCTAAGAGCGTTACCGGGGTCACTGCTTTTAAGGTTTTGGAAACCCCTAACCCTGTTCTGAAATATTCTTTCAACTGGTGGGTTTCCGAAGGGCAAGACCCTGTGAATCTGGA
>MEWM01000043.1:0-114 GCA_001775355.1 candidate division Zixibacteria bacterium RBG_16_43_9
CTCAGCAATCGATAAGCTGAGCGAGGTCTTCCCCATAGAAGGTCTTCCAGCCACTACTATTAAATCTGCAGGCTGCAACCCGGCAGTCAGGCTATCCAGGTCCTTAAATCCTGT
>MEWM01000043.1:162-5712 GCA_001775355.1 candidate division Zixibacteria bacterium RBG_16_43_9
GGTATGAGGCAGGATTTCCCCTAAGTGCAAAAACCCGGGGGTTATTCTTTTCTCCGAGATATCGAAGATTTTCTGCTCAGCGCTGTCCAGGAGATCATCCACTTCTTCGGTCAAATCATAGCATCTGGTGATTATCTCGGTTGTAGACTGGATCAGCTTTCTTAAAGTCGCCTTTTCTAAAATTATTCTGGAGTGATATTCGATATTGGCGGAAGTGCCCACGATATCAGTCAAGTCTAAAAGAGCGGCTCTGCCACCGATTTCTTCTAACTGGTTTCTTTTGGAGAGTTCTTCAGCTAAGGTGAGCAGATCAACCGGCTGGTTCCGGTCGTATAAGGATACCATAGCGGAGAATAATTTGGCGTGAGCAGGCTTATAAAAACAGCTATCATCGATGACTTCTATTGCTCTGCCGATAGCTTCCCGATCCAGAAGCATCGCGCCTAAGACCGATTGCTCCACCTCTAAAGCCTGAGGCGGCAGTTTTTCCGTGCCGATCATTTTCTCATTCATAGTTGCACCAAAAGAAGGTGGTAGGTCATAGGTGATGGGTGGTAGGGACCCACCACCTACGACCTATTACCTATGTCCTATATCCTATTCCCTTTCATTCTATCATATTCCGCTCTCAGCAGCTTCACATCCTCCCAGGTGTCCTTCTTAAACTGGGGGTATCTCAAAAGAGCGGCTGGATGATACGTAACCAGGAATTTTATACCCTGGTAATCGTGAAATCTCCCTCTGAGCCGGTTCAGGGGTAAATTGGTTTTCAAAAGGGCTTGAGCTGAAATCCTGCCCAGGGCACAGATGAGTTTGGGTTGAATCAGCTTTATCTGCTCAATGAGATAAGGCTCGCACTTTTCGATCTCTTCCGGCAAGGGATCTCTGTTCTCAGGTGGCCGGCATTTTAAGATATTGGCGATGTAAACTTCTTCTCTCTGAAAATTAATTGCAGCCAGAATTTTATTTAAAAGCTGACCTGCCCTTCCCACAAATGGTTCCCCTTGCAGATCTTCGTCCCTGCCTGGAGCTTCGCCAATGAACATAACCCCAGCTTTACTATCTCCCACGCCGAAAACGAAATTAGTTCTGCTTTTATGCAGATGACATCTCTGGCAATCTTTAATCTTGTGATAAAATTCCTTCAGAGGATTTTTATTCGAATCCTTTTTTAATTCTATTTTGAAGTTCGAAGGCAACTTTACTTCCTCCAGACCTAATTCCCTCTGCTGTTTTAGGTATTTTTTGGCTAAGGCAAAAGCCTCGAGCATCTGGTTATATCTGTCTTCCATTTTTTTTCGAAGAAAGGTTGTAGGTAATAGGTGATGGGTGGTAGGGACCCCCCACCTACGACCTATTACCTATCACCTTTTCAAGAGTTTGACCATTCGATCAATTATCTTTTCTGCCAGCTCTTTTTTTGACATCAAAGGCAATCTTTCTGCTTTTCCTTTTCTATCTATCAAAGTAGCTATATTAGTATCAACTTCAAAACCTGCACCTTTGAGATTGGGATTATTTACGATGATGAGATCCAGATTTTTTTCTTTAAGTTTAGATTTGGCATTTTGGATCTCATCCTTAGTCTCAACCGCAAAACCAACCAGAACTTTCTTCCCTTTTTGCTTTCCCATCTCCCTGAGAATGTCTGGAGTTTGTTTGAGGTTTAAACTCAGCTCAGTTTCTTGTTTTTTTAATTTTCCTGAAGAAAGCTTTTCCGGAGCAAAATCAGAAACTGCGGCTGTCATAACCAGGGCATCAGATTTAGCAAAGTGCTTTTTAACTGCTTTATACATCTCGTCAGCAGTTCTGACTTTGACTAAGTTTATCCCTGAGGAGCAGTTCAAATCAGAAGGTCCGCTGATTAAGGTCACCTTTGCACCTCTTTTAAAAGCCTCCTCTGCCACTGCATAACCCATCCTCCCCGTAGAACGGTTGGACAGAAATCTCACCGCATCAATCGGCTCCTCAGTTCTGGAGGCAGTTACCAGAATTGACTTACCAGTCAAATCCTTTTTTTCGTCCAGGAGTTTTATTACTTCATTCAGAATCTCCTCTGGTTCAGCCATCCTTCCTTTGCCTACATCACCACAGGCTAAGTCGCCAACTCCCGGCTCTATGAATCTATACCCCAATTTCCTGAGTTTTTCTATGTTTTGTTGACAGATCGGATTCTCATACATATTCACATTCATAGCAGGAGCAAAAAAGACTGGCGCTTTGGTCGAGCTTATGACTGTTGTAAGTATGTCATCTGCGATTCCGCAGGAAATTTTCCCGATCAGATTGTAAGTAGCCGGAGCCACTAAAACCAGGTCCGCCCATTGGGCTAAACTGATGTGCCTGGTTCCCACCATTCGGCGCTCCGGGAACATCTCGGTAATGACCTCTTTTTCAGACAGACATTCCATGGTCAGAGGGGTGATGAATTTCATTCCCGACTGGGTCATAATCACCTGAACTTCTGCGCCAGATTTTTTCAATCGCCTGCAAAGCTCAGCCGATTTGTAAGCCGCAATCCCGCCCGTTATGCCCAGAATTATTTTTTTACCTTTTAGCATTTTTGAGATTTTTGTCGGGTAGCTTTCGCAACCCGACCTACTCTATCTTAATGGAGGTCTGAAGACCTCCGCTACAATTAGCTCTGTTTGTTTTTCCCCTTAAACCTTTGAACTCTCGTCCGCCTTTGGCGGATTGAATCCTTTTTATATCCTTTCTTGGTCCGTCCACAAAAAATCGGCAGATTGTTCTCTGATATTGTTATCAGAAAACAAAAGGACATTAGCCAGATTCTTGAGTGTCTGAATTTCTATCTTTTGCTTTCCCAGAGCCAGGGATTTCTGGATTAGGACCTCTATCTCCTTTCCGTCTAAAACCCCCAATTCCTCCATTTGATATAAAAATCCATAGCTTTCCGGAGTGAAATTTTCATCCTTAAAACCTTTAAGCCAGGCGCAGAGATTGCATTTTTCCTTATGAGGTCTGAGGAATTTTGGCAGCCGGCTTAAAAACCAGAGGTAAGCCCTCTTTATCTCATTTTCTGAAAAGCCCAATTCCCTTAAATCTTTCACGGCTTCTATCAGATTCCCTACTTTGCTCTGGTCATCCTTGACGTATTGTGCCAGGTAGATGATTATATCTATTGCTTTGTTCTCCAGATTTTCCATTTGATTTCACCTCAGAACATAATTTAGCAAAATAATACTCAAAATCAAGGATTTTTAATAAAGACTCCGGGGAAAAAATCTCAGGGCTGGTCCGCCTTTGGCGGACTGCCTACGAGTGCAAATCTTTCGGTCTTTCGTAGGGCGGGCACCCTTGCCCGCCGAATTCCTTCACTCTTACTGATTTTCCCGCCTTGGGGGCAAGTCCGAATTTGGATCCATAGGAGGGGGGTTACCAGGTCGTGTGTCTTTGACCCACAACCAGTAGACCCAGGTTGCCCTCAACGTGGGTCTACGTCTTGGACTACAAACCCTCAGGTTTGCCAGAAGTTAGTTATCTTTTCTTATCGGGCTAAAAGGTAAAGCTAAAGTCTCAAGACCTTGAGGCTTTACACTCCAACGTTTGCTCTTATTGGGGCAGGAGTTGAACTCCTGCCCCAGCTTTTCTGCACTCCAAAGTACAATCAATGCCGGAAATGCCTGATCCCGGTGAACACCATAGCAATCTTGTGTTCGTCTGCTGCTTTTATGACCTCAGGATCGCCTTTGGAGCCGCCAGGCTGAATGATCGCTTTAACCCCGGCTTTGGCCGCCTCATCTATTCCATCCCTCATAGGGAAAAAGGCATCCGAAGCTAAGACTGAGCCTTTAGCTCTTTCCTTTGCTTTCATAGCTGAGATTATAACCGAATCCACCCGGCTCATCTGACCCGCACCAACTCCCACGGTCTTTTCTCCCTGAACCAGAACAATAGCATTCGATTTTACGTGCTTAGCCACTTTCCAGGCAAAAAGCAATGATTTGATCTGTTCCGACGTAGGCTGCACCTGGGTGACGACTTTTAATTCACTTTCCCTGGTCTCGTATTCATCCGCATCCTGCAGAAGCGCTCCACCCTTTATCATCTTATAGACCTTCTGTCCGGTCATTTTCCCTTTTAATAATTCAGGACAGGCTAAAAACCTCCTGTTTTTCTTCTTGACCAGAAGCTCCAGGGTATCTTTTTCATATCCCGGTGCCAGCACACATTCCACAAAAAAAATCTCATCGATTTTTTTGGCAGTCTCCATATCCACTACCTGATTCAGACCGATGATAGAACCGAAAGCCGAGACCGGGTCTGAGGCTAAGGCATCCTCACAGGCTTGAGCAAGAGTATCTGCACACGCAGCTCCGCAAGGGTTATTATGTTTGAGAATGCAGACAAAGGGTCTTTTAAAGTCTTCGATCATATTTAAAGCCGCATCTAAATCCACGATATTGTTATAGGAAAGCTCCTTGCCGGACAATATCTGCGAGGTGGATATGGAAGGTTCAGCAAAGTTCGGAACCTTATAAAGAGCCGCCTTTTGATGAGGATTTTCTCCGTACCTCAAATCCTGAACCTTTTCATAAAAAGGATTCAGATAAGAAGGGAAATCGCTTCCTTTTTGCGCTTTTCTCTGAAAATAATCAGCTATGACGCTATCATAATTTGCCGTATGTTTGAAAGCCTCCAGGGCTAAATTATATCTGGTCGAAAAAGAGAGACTCCCTTTATTTTCTTTAAGCTCCTGGATTATCTTATCATATTTTTCCGGACTGGTAACTATCGTTACGTAATTGTAATTTTTAGCTGCTGCCCTGATGAGACTTACTCCGCCTATGTCGATATTTCCCACAGCTTCAGAATCTGACACTTCTGGTTTAGAGATAGTTTTTTCAAAAGGATAAAGATTCACCACTACCAAGTCTATGAGTTTCAGCTTTTGTTCTCTGACCTCTTTTTTATGCTCCCTGTCTTCCCTCAGAGCTAAGATACCGCCGAAGACTTTTGGATGTAAAGTTTTAACCCAACCACCCAAAATCTCCGGAAATTCTGTGAAGGAGGAAATAGAAACCGATTTAATGCCGTTCTTCTTAAGCTCGTTTAAAGTCCCGCCTGTGGAGATTATCTCAATCTTCAGTTCTGTTAGCCGGCGAGCAAACTCCACCAGGCCGGTTTTGTCCGAAACGCTGATCAAAGCTCTTTTGATTTTAAATGTTCCTTTTTCTTCCATTATATTTAACCTCTTTGGTAATTTTTAGTTGGTTAATCTTTTCAAAGCTTCTTCATATTTTTCTTTAGTCTTAATAATTACCTCTTCTGGTAATTCAGGTGCCGGCGGTTTTTTATCCCATTTTATCCTTTCGAGGTAATCCCGCACAAATTGTTTGTCAAAACTGTTCTGTGGCTTGCCTGGAGAATAAGTCTGCTTGGGCCAGAAGCGGGATGAGTCCGGAGACAGAATCTCATCGATCAGGATTACCTTCTCCCCTGAAAAGCCAAATTCAAACTTGGTATCCGCAATTATCATCCCTTTTCTTTCAGCATAATCCGAGCACTTTTGATAAATGGCAAGACTTT
>MEWM01000044.1:0-2541 GCA_001775355.1 candidate division Zixibacteria bacterium RBG_16_43_9
TGATCAATCAGAACACCCAGGCGGTGGTATCCGGGATCTATCTTTACGGCATAGAATCCAAATCCGGGAACCAGATAGGAAAATTCGTAATCATAAAATAAGGCTAAAATCGAAAGGAAGCTGATAAAAAAGCCATCCGTCCGGATGGCTTTTTTATCCCCGGTGAATGATTTCGCGATAGATTTTTTTCTCTAATAAATGCTCTTGACCCTGCTTAAGCTTTTTTATCCCTGATCTCCATCAAAATAAAGCTTAGAGCAAACAGCAGACACCCGATTGCAAACCGGAAGGCACTCTGAGATGCCAGTCCTAAAGGCATAATATTGGCCAGCCTGAAGATTATAGCTAAGACAAAAGCGATGGCTGCCAGGGCGATCAAGAGGTTAGCTAAAGTTTTCATAGACCACCTCCTCTTTTTGGTTAATGGTTAATAGTCGATGGTTCATAGTAAGAAATCTTACCCGCCATTTCAAGTATAATTTAGAATTTGATAAAATAGTTGTCAATGAAAAAAATTTTAAATGTCTTTAAAAAATCAGGATAAAGTAAATCAGTTGATAAGATAAATCATAAAACCAAAAGACATTTTCCCTTGCTTTAATTCAAAAATTTGATTTATTATCTACGTTTATTGAAAGGTTTTCACTGCGAAAGTGGCGGAACTGGCATACGCGCTGGATTTAGGATCCAGTGGGCCTCGCCCGTGGGGGTTCAACTCCCCCCTTTCGCACAAATCGGAGAACTGAAACAGGGGAGGAAGATTTGAAGGTTAACGTCACCAAGGATAAAGCCTGGAAAAGAGTCCTGGAAATTGAAATCCCGGTGGAAAAGGTTAAGGGGGAATTCGACTCAGTTTATCAGGAGTATCAGAGAAAAGTCAGGATACCGGGTTTCCGCAAAGGAAAAGCTCCTTTAGAGCTGATCAAATCCCGTTACAAAGAGGCGGTGACCAAAGATGTTCTGGATAAACTTTTACCTCAGGCTTACGAAGAGGCGGTAAATCAAAGCAATTTGACTCCTCTGACCCTTCCGATTTTAAAAGAGGAAATAGATTTCAAAGAGGGACTTCCCTTACAGTTTAAAGTTTTGATCGAAGTCCGGCCGGAGATAGAGCTGAAAGATTTCAAAGGGCTGCAGCTAAAAAAGAAAATAATCCAGATCACAGAAGGGCATGTTCAGAATGCCTTGAATTACCTTCAGGACAAAAATGCGGAACTTCATTCTGTGGAAAGAGAGGCAAAGGATGAAGATTTTCTGATTGTGGATTTAGAGGAGATATCTGGAGGGCAGGTCAAAGCTGAAAGAAAAACAGAAAACCAGCAGATCTGGCTGAAAAAAGAAAATCTCTTAACTGAATTTTACCGCGGACTTTTGGGTGCAAGGCCAGGTGAGGAAAAAGAGATCGAGGCGATCTATCCCAAGGATTATTATGAGAAAAGTTTAGCCGGGAAAATCATTAAATACAAAGCCAAGATAAAAGAGGTCAAGGAGAAAATCCTGGCACAGATAAATGATGACTTCGCTAAAGGTTTAGGGGAATATAAAAGCTTAGATGAACTGAAGAAAAAAATAAAAGAGGACCTGGAAAAAGAATCGCAGAGAGATGCGGAAAAAGATTTAGCCAGGCAGGTGATAAAACAGGTGGTGGAGAAAAATAGCTTCGAGGTGCCGGAATCCTTATTAAATCTTTATCTGGACAATGTGGTTGAAGATTTCAAGAAAAGTTATCCTATGGATCCAAATTCGGATAAAAATATGGATGAGGAAAAACTCAGGGAGCAGTATAAAGAGATAGGGTTATCTCGAATCCGCTGGGAATTTATAATGCACGAGATAGCAAAAAATGAGAAGATCGAAGTGACCAAAGAGGATACGGACAAGTGGGTGGAGAATTTCGCCAAAGCCAATTCCCTGGAGTTAAAGCAGGCAAAAGAGTTCATAGCTCAGAAGAAAAAGATCAAGGATATCAAGGAGACGATCTTGGAGAATAAGGTAATAGAGTTCATCATTAAAAACTCCGAGGTCAAAGAGGAGATCGTTAAAGAACCCAAAGAGAAAAAAGAAGAGAAAAAAATTATTACGCCCTGAAAGGAATTGTAAGATAGAAAAAAAGAAATTAGATTAGCGGGGCTGGGAGCCCCGCCTACGTGAGCGGAAGGGGTAAGGTTCTCGTAGGATGGGCACCTTGCCCGTCAATCCTTAAAAAGGAGAGTGTATGACCCTGGTGCCATTTGTTATCGAGCAGACCGGAAGAGGGGAAAGAGCCTATGATATCTTCTCCCGGCTTTTAAAGGACCGGATAATCTTCATCGGCTCACCGATTGATGATAATATCGCCAACTTAGTGATCGCTCAACTTCTCTTCTTAGACGCAGAGGATCCGGACAAAGATATCAATATCTACATAAACTCACCTGGCGGAATTGTCACCTCAGGTCTGGCGATTTACGACACGATGCAGTTTGTCAAGCCGGCAGTTGCCACGACCTGTGTAGGGTTAGCTGCCAGCATAGCCGCGCTTCTTTTAGCCGGCGGGTCAAA
>MEWM01000044.1:2596-5738 GCA_001775355.1 candidate division Zixibacteria bacterium RBG_16_43_9
GGAGTTCAAGGTCAGGTCACCGATATCGAGATCCAGACTAAGGAGATGAGGACTGTCAGGGAGATTCTGAACGATATATTATCCCGGCATACTGGTCAACCCATAGATAAAATAGTCAAGGATACTGACCGCAACTACTTTATGTCTCCAGACGAGGCTAAAGCTTACGGTCTGATAGATGAGGTTTTCCAGAGGAAGACAAAATAAAATATAATTTCTGAATAAAGTCTGGAGTATAAACATTTGGGTTTGCTATCTGTTGGTCTCCAGACCAACAGACTCCATCTTCATTGGTGAGAACACCAACGAAGAGCAAAAGATAACGGGGATGAGAACATCCCCCCTGAGCTAGAAGGAGATAAAGCAGTGCCTGTGAGTTCCCTCCCTTGATGGGAGGGACAAGGGAGGGTGAGCCCTCTCCTTAATCCTCTCCCGTATAGGGAGAGGAAACGAAAGACTCAAAGGGTGAAAAATGTCTAACCGGATAGTGGTTGGGATGCAGTGGGGGGATGAGGGTAAGGGAAAGATAGTCGATCTTCTGTCTGAGAAATCTGACATTATCGCCAGGTGCCAGGGTGGGGCTAATGCCGGGCATACTGTGGTTATCGATTCAAAAAAGTTCATCCTGCATCTAATTCCCACAGGAATTTTATCCGACTTTGGATCCCGTGGACATTCCAAAAAAATCTGCATAATCGGAAACGGGGTGGCTTTTGATTTGCAGCTTTTCTTTTTAGAATTGGAGGAGTTACAAAGTAAAGGGATAAAGGTTGACAAGAGGATTTTTATCAGCAAAAATGCTCATTTAGTTATGCCCTATCATAAGGATATGGAGAGGATAGAAGAGGGGAAAAGGGGAAATTCCAAAATAGGCACAACTTTAAAGGGGATTGGTCCTGCTTATTTAGATAAAATCGGGCGAAGGGGTTTGCGCCTTATCGATCTTTTTGATGAGAAAATCTTCCGTTCTAAGATCGAGGAGAATATAAAAGATAAAAGCAGTTGCCTGAACAGTCTTTCGGAGAAGGAGCTTTCCTCCTTATGGGAGCATTGTCTGAGTTTTCTGGAGTATAAAAACAGGGTCGCCCCTTTGATGATTGATACAGCCTCTTTTTTGAACAAGGCGATTAAACAAGGTAAAGGTATTCTTTTTGAAGGGGCACAAGGCACGCTTCTGGACATAGATTTCGGAACCTACCCTTATGTGACCTCCTCCAACACCACAGCCGGAGGCGCCTGCACCGGACTGGGTGTTCCTCCGACTTCAATTGATGAGGTGATCGGGGTTTCCAAAGCTTATACCACCAGAGTGGGGAATGGTCCTTTTCCCACAGAGCTGAAAGATGAGACCGGAAAATACCTGCAGGAAAAAGGAAACGAGTTCGGCGCCACAACCGGCAGACCCAGAAGATGCGGCTGGCTGGACCTTTTGATTTTGAGATATGCGGTGATGATAAACGGGATTAAAAAAATTGCCCTGACCAAATTAGACGTTTTGGACGAGTTGGACACGATAAAGGTTTGCACCGGGTATAAATACAAAGGGAAGACTTTAAAAGAGTTCACAAACGAGGTCGAGATTTTAGAGAACTGCACACCAGCATATAAAAGCCTTCCCGGATGGAAACAAAAGACCAACGGGATAAAAGATTACAAAAAACTTCCACAGAAGACCAAAGACTACCTGAAATTCATACAAGACCAGACCGAAACAAAAATATTCTTGATCTCTACGGGGTGTAAAAGAGAAGAGACGATCTGGGTGTGAGGAAGGATAAGGTCTTGTCACTGTATTTCCCTGTTTTCGCAGAAAGGAATATCCCTAAGGCGCGGGCGGGTGAGGCTCAGAGCGAGGGATACAAGAGTTTGGTTCGATGTAGACATTCTTTTTATTTTTTTTGCTATCTAAATTGAGTTGGACACTTTTACTATCTTTTATGTTTTCCAGAAAATTGCCTAAGTTAAGTTCCAGATGGGTGCTGTCTATTCTTTTTTTAGCCATCTCAAAATAAGTATCAGCGATTTCAATTCCTATAAAATTTCTCTTCAGACGCTTCGCTACGACTCCGGTAGTTCCTGAACCCATAAAGGGGTCAAGAATAGTATCGCCTTCTTTACTTCCGATTAACACTATTCTTTCCAAGAGCTTCTCGGGTTTTTCTGTGGGATGAGAAGTTATATGCCTTTCAGCAGATATAATCCACAAATTTCTCATCTGCTTTCCATTACTTATTCTTTTTGCGATTTCATAGTTAAAATAATATTTCTTGGATTTACTCGCTATCCATATTAGTTCGGTTGATGGAACAAAACGGTTTTTTTGCATCAAAGGCGGTGCATTAGGTTTAAACCATATAATATCATTTATTATCCAAAGTTTTAATTTTTTTAAGATTACTCCAATAGATGGATGATTATGCAAAGTTCCTGAAATCCATATTGTTCCGCCATCCTTTAGAACTCGGATGCACTCCTCTACCCATTTGCTGTTAAATTCATGGATATTTTCTATCTGGTCCCATGAACCCTTATCACATACTGCAATCTTCCCGCTCTTACAAGTCAGATAATTTTCGCCAGAAAGATTATAAGGAGGGTCGGCAAAAATTAAATCGACACTCTTAGATCCTACGTCTTTAAGTAATGTTAAAGCATCTCCTTTGAGTAACTTTATATTTATCATTTTGGTTCCCTTAGTTCACAAGCATCCTTTTGCTTGCAACTTTAAAGTACGTATTATTCGCCTCGATACCAATCCACTTTCTCTTCAATCTAGATGCTACGATGCCAGTAGTACCTGTTCCAAAGAAGGGGTCAAGGACTAAGTCATTTTCGTCCGAGGATGAAGTTATAATTAATTCTATCAATTTCTCCGGCTTTTGAGTAGGATGTATAGCTCTACCATTTGTGCCCTTTATACGTTCCCTGCCTTGAACAATAGGAAGTTCGATAAAATCTATGAAATCTCTTACTTGCTTTGGCTTTCCATCCTTTGTTTTATGAGGATTGATTTCCTTTAACCTTTCATAATTAAATTTCCAATGATTACCCTTTACAAACCAGCAAACATATTCAGTAGCGTGAGTAAAAGTTCGTCTTGTTATGTTTGGCATGGCATTAGTCTTATACCAGGTTATAACAT
>MEWM01000045.1 GCA_001775355.1 candidate division Zixibacteria bacterium RBG_16_43_9
AGCCGAAGATGATTCCTCATCCAGAGGTGAGTTTAAGGTCTACCCTCAAAATCCCTCTCTCAGATAAAAATTTCAGAAGGCTCATCTATTTTTTTATCTACTGGTCTTTTGTCACAGGAATCTCCGCCCCCTTCTGGACTCCGCATATGCTCAAAAATCTTCATTTAGATTTCTATCTTATCTCGCTTTTCTCTATTTTAGCTGGGGTGATAAGCCTTTTTATGCAGCCTCTTTGGGGTAAAGCCATTGACAGATATGGTAACAAACCGGTTTTGATCTTCAATGTGTGTTTTATTTTCCTCATACCTTTCCTCTGGCTCTTTGCCACTCCTCGGTTTATTTTCCCGTTATGGATCGATGCTATCATGGGAGGAATTTTCTGGTCAGGATTTACCCTGGCCTCTTTCAATGTGGTCTTAGCCCTGTCCCCACAGCAGGGGAGGGTCTATTATCTGGCGGCTGTTGCAGCTATTAACGGGTTAGTCTTATTCCTGGCATCAGCCTTAGGAGGGGTTATTGCCCAGCACCTAAGCGACTTCAGATTTGTTTTTAAAGGGCAGACTTTCGTAAACTTTCACGTACTTTTCGTAATCTCGGGAGTGGGCAGAATTTTCGGGCTTCTGTTTTTGAAAAAACTTTTTGAGCCGAAAAGCAGGCCTACCAGGGAGATGATAGAAGAAATGGGGGATTCATTTTTCAACCGGCTTCCTTTAGGCAGAGAGACCTGGACTTTGGTTAACTGGGCTAGGTCAACTTTTAACATAAGGAAAAAAAATAACCGGAGGTAAAAATAGTTATGTTTCAATGGGTGATGATATTTGCGGCTATCCTTTTAAATGTAGGCGGGCATGTCTTTCTAAAAGCAGGAATGAACAAAACCGGGGCGATAGATCCGCTTCTATTAATCTCAGATTTCAAAAGAGTCTTTTTTACTAGTCCATTTGTTTTGTTGGGGATTTTTTCTTATGTGGCAAGCGTGGCTTTATATATGGTGGTTTTATCCCGAACTTATCTTTCCTTTGCTTATCCTTTGATGATGAGCACTGGATATGTGCTGATTGTGATTTTTTCCTGGCAGGTTTTCAAGGAGCCTTTTTCATTTTACAAATGGATCGGTATGGGTTTGATTTTAGTGGGGGTCGTTCTGATCGGGAAGTAATTTTCGTAGAGCGACCCTTTCAGGGTCGCTCATTCTTTTGAAGTCGATAATGCTTTACTACCCTCAGGGCGGAAACCTTTCCACAGGATCCTGCGGACAGGTTTCCATAGTACAGTATAATATAATATGGAAGGCTGAAGCCTTCCGCTACATAAGCTAAATATTCCGCTCTCGCTGGATGTTATCATCCAGCGACGAAACAGGCGGATGATAACATCCGCCTTGGTGCAAGATGATGGAACAGGCATCTTGCCTGTTCGGTCAGGAGAGAAAACTGACCCACTGACTTATACTGCTAACTGCACCCTCAAACAAGTTTGAGGGTGCCACCCGTCGAGTAGATATTTTTGCTAGATGAATCGAGCGATACAGTTTTCCCGTTTTGTCTGAGATTGTAGCACTTTTTCGTGCGTCTGCTCAAAAAAAGTTCAAACTTTTTAATCTTTTCGCAGGATTGAAGATAATGGAAAAATTTTCTATGACGGACTAAAATTTGTTCAATATTTTCCCAAAAATTTTCGTTTAAGAACTGAAACAGAGGAGGAAACCTATTCTTTAGCCAAAGCTTAATTCTTTGTCTGTGAAAGGTTTGTAAGCACCGAGACTTACAACGTGATGTTTGCCGGTTGAAGGGCATAGAAGTTGCCATAAATCTTTGAAGACTTTTGAATTTGCTCTTTTACCGGTTTTCTTTTTGAAAGGGGAGAAGTTGACAGAGATCAAGAGAAAAAGAATCAGGTTAAGCGCTCTTTTCCTTATCTTTATCTTCGCTCAGTTTTTTTCCCTCAAGTCCAGTTACTGTTTTCTAAGTGATGCCAGTAGAGGAACAAGCGGGGCCAACTTCCTCAAGATCGGAATAGGTGCCAGGGCATCTGGAATGGGGGGTGCATTTGTAGGGATAGCGGATGATGCCACTTCGATCTACTGGAACACGGCAGGGCTTTCGCAACTGAGCCAGCAGGAAATCGTTTTTGTACATCAGAACTGGTACCAGGACGTGAATTTTGAATACTTAGGATATTCGCTTCCTGTTGCTCCCAAACATACTCTGGGTCTTTCCATAACTTATTTAAATTTGGGGAATTTTCAGGGGTATGATGCCTCAGATATCCCTACTTCTGAATTTTCAGCTTACGGGACGGTATTCGGTTTAGCTTATTCTTATAAAGTCTCTCCATCTGTGTCCTTAGGAGTTGGTTTAAAAGGGATTCAGGAGAAACTGGAAAATGAGAGGGCTTCAAGTCTTGCCCTGGATTTCGGTTTCATCTACAAGAGAGGAAAGTTCTCTTTAGGTGCGGCGTACACTAATTTAGGTACCTCAATGAAATTCATCCAGGAAAAAGAGCCTCTGCCTGGTAAATTCACTTTAGGGTTTGGATATAAGCTTTTCCAGGACCAGTTGAGCTTAGCTTGGGATTTAGACCTGCCTAAAGATGACAAGCCGGTTTTAAAGCAGGGAATAGAATATGGCTATAAGGAATCTTTATTCTTGCGCATGGGATATGAGTATAAAACCTCAGCCCACCCGCCTTGGCGGATTGAGGGGACTGGTCTTTCCTTAGGAGGTGGTTTTAAGTTCTCCAATTGGGAGGTAGATTATAATTATTCGCCAAACCAGGTCTTGGGAGGTTCTCACCGGATCTCCTTAAGCTACCGGTTCGGCACTAAAAGGAGCTTATAAAGCAACTTCTCTCTATTCTCCCAGCAGCAAGATGGGTTTCCCCTACGGGAAGCCCATCTTTTTTTATTTCGAGACCTGTAGTTGCTCGATTTATCGAGCCAAGCTCTGCTCTCGCTGGATGTTATCATCCAGCGATTAAACAGGCGGATGATAACATCCGTCCGGGAGCAAGTGGTGGAACAGGCATCTTGCCTGTTCGGTCAGGCGAGACGCCTGACCCACTGGCATAAATTGCTAACTGCACCCTCAAACCAGTTTGAGGGTGCCACCCGCCGCCGCGCCAAAAGTATGCTCTTCCTAACTTCTCAGGTTCTTTATCCCAGCAAATATCGAGAACCACCCGAGATGTATAATTTATTTTTTCCAAATTCTCGGCCTGTGCATTCAGAAACGGCAGTATTAGTGCAAATACTATTAAGCATTTATTCTCTTATTGTGGCCCATATTTGATCTCGTTTTTAGAAAGTTCAATAAGGCAGAAAAGACATTTTATTGTTTCTTAGTCCTTTTAAATATAATATATTGTCGTTTGAGCCGAAATAGTTAATATTGTCGAAAAAACTGCTAAGATGTCTTAAGGGAAATCTAAATGGAACAGAGAAATCAAAGTTTTGATTTTAAATTCGACTGGACGACTTACCTTTTGGTTCTTCTTTTTATCGGGCTTTATCTTCAGGTAATTATCGGTCTGGTTGGCGACTGGTGGGTTGATTCTAACTATTCGCATGGTTTTTTGGTTCCCCTGGTAAGCGCCTATCTGGTCTGGAAGAAAAAAGATAAATTAAAATCTCTGGAGAGGAAAAGGTCTTATCTGGGATTTTTGATTCTTCTTCTGGGGCTCGGGGTTTATATCGTGGGCACTGCCGGGGCTGAGTATTTTTCCGCCAGATTTTCTTTAGTGATTACCCTTTTCGGACTGGTGTTTTACCTGAACGGAAAAGAATGGGCTAAGGAGCTTTTGTTTCCAATCGCCTTTCTTGCCTTTATGGTCCCGATTCCAAATGTTATCTATTATGCGATAGCTTTCCCGATGCAATTGCTTTCCAGCAAATTGACCCAGTATGTTCTACATTTCATCGGACTTCCTTCGATCAGGCAGGGGAACATCATCCTGCTTCCCAATTATTCCTTAGAGGTAGCTGAGGCTTGCTCCGGGTTAAGGTCGCTGGTATCTCTTTTAGCCCTGGGTGCTTTTTTTGCCTATATCACCTTTCCCAAAGAACCAAATACTGGTAAATCAAACCTGAAAAGGGGTATATTGTTTTTATCAGTCTTTCCGATTGCCATCGCCGCGAACATCTTTCGCATCCTTATTACTGCCATAGGGGCTTATGTAATAAGCCCGAAATTAGCTGAGGATTTTCTGCACAAGCTTTCGGGGCTGATAGTCTTTCTGATCTCAGTCTTTTCTCTTTTCATTTTCAGCCAGATTATAAAGTTTTTAAGCAAAAGGAAGATAAGAACTACCCCAGAGTAAATTTACCCGCCGATTTATTCAGTTTTAGATCCCGGGATAAGCTCCGGAATAAAAAATCCTGCGAATGTAAGCTGTTACCTAAAATATGCAAGGATTTGCA
Organism: candidate division Zixibacteria bacterium RBG_16_43_9; assembly: GCA_001775355.1. Lineage (GTDB taxonomy): Bacteria > Zixibacteria > MSB-5A5 > MSB-5A5 > RBG-16-43-9 > RBG-16-43-9. The sequence goes on from MEWM01000045.1 coordinate 4,418, forward strand.
TAAATAAAGTTCTTATATTCTAATAAATAGGATAAAAAACGTCTTATTTTTTGGGATGATAGCCCAAAGAAAAAAATCACGTCTGTAACTTATTGTTAAATATTAACTTAATTTCCGGGAAAAACTTCTCATAAGTTCTAATTTTTTGTCTGATTCAATTCAGTAGTTGGCAATTTATTTGCTTAATATACTGCCAAATATATATTCTCAGATTAAATAAAAGTCTGGCGAGGGAAAAAAGTTATGTCTAAAAGTTTATCTGCTTTATCTCAAAAAAAATCAGAAAGAAAATTCATTGATCGATTCTCGATCGGTGAAGTTGCATTAAAAGTCACCGATCGGTCAGAAATCGAATTAGCTTCTTCGGGTTTTGAATCATCCTCCAATATCTCCTCCTTAATCAAAGGCTTAAGACAGAAAGTCTTGGTCTGGGTAAGAGATTACTTCTTATCCACCTTTTATCTTCTGTTTTCAATTTTGACTTTCATTCTGTTACCTGAAGGAAAATCAGAAAGAGGGTTAGGAGCTTATTATCTGGATAAAGCCGAAAAATTCCTGAAAAGAGTCATCGATATTTCAGGTTCAGCCATAGGCCTTTTGTTATGTCTACCCCTGTTTTTTGTGGTGGGTATTTTGATCAAGTTAGATTCACCAGGTTCTGTTTTTTTCCGGCAAGAAAGGGTGGGGATGAATAGAAGAAAAAGGGAGAGAAGAACCTCAGAGATAAAAAGGAACAAGCAGGAAAGGAGAACTGAGCGGAGAAAAAAGAACTTATACGGGGAGACTTTCTATCTTTATAAGTTCCGGACCATGGTGGTGGATGCGGAAAAGGGGTGTGGTCCCATCTGGGCTAAAAGCGATGATCCCCGGATAACCAACATTGGTAAGGTTCTGAGGAAAACCAGAATAGATGAGCTTCCCCAATTGATTAACGTGTTGAAAGGGGAGATGAGCTTAGTAGGACCCAGGCCGGAAAGATATCATTTCGTCAGAGATTTCATCGACCGGATCGATGGATATCCTAATCGACTCG
>MEWM01000046.1:0-793 GCA_001775355.1 candidate division Zixibacteria bacterium RBG_16_43_9
CCAACGGCGGGACTGACTGCAAGAAAAAACAATGGAGGTCTGATCCGCCTCTGGCGGACCGCTACAACGTAGCGCGACCCTTTTCCTATTAACGGAGACTACGCCTGCCGTAGGCACGTTAGGACAGGGTCGCCTGAGCGAGGCTAAAGCCTCGCGCTACGAAAAAAACTCTAAAAAATCACCTCATCCAAATTCAATTCCATACCATCCGAAGCAGCAATCACCTCGGTCTTGAATTCTTTTTTTAACTGCAGAGCTAATTCCCAGGGTTTAACTTTGATCATGGTCATCCCGAAATGAGTCAAAATGGCTATTTGAGGCTTGCAGCCTTTAATTATATTCTTTGCATCTTCTAAATTCAGATGGTCTAATTTGAGCTTTTTTGCTCCTTCCGGCTCGTATCTGACGACATTCATAATAATCATCTCGCTTCCGGAATGAGCTTTTATCAGCTCTGGAAAGAACCTGGTGTCCACGATAAATGAAACTCTGTATTTTGAAGACTTAAAAATTAAACCGTAAGCCTCTACCCCGTGAATATGCCTTAATGGCGTTGATAAATTTATTCCATCAATCGTATACTCGCCTCCAGCTTTCAGAATATGGATTTTCTCCACAAAACTCCTTACATATTTCAAAACCACTGGATCCTCGTTCAGAGCATCTGCAGGACAGAAAAGCACACCTCTTCTCTTAAATCCTCCCTCAGTCATCGCTTCAATCATAATGTTCACGTCGTTTGAATGGTCAAGATGACGGTGGCTTAAAACAATTGCATCCAATCTTGATGGAT
>MEWM01000046.1:825-3367 GCA_001775355.1 candidate division Zixibacteria bacterium RBG_16_43_9
CTGGATCAATGAAAAAATTCTTGTTGTCCAGAGTAAGCCAGACTCCACCTGAAGCCCTCAACTGCTTGGCAACCACTATTCTTGCCCCGGCAGTGCCTAAAAACTTGATTCTATTTGGTGATTCTGATTTCTTATTCCTAGTTGTCATGTTGAGCGTAGCGAAACATCTGACACTAAGAAGTTAATAGATTCTTCGTCTCGCCTTCGGCGGACTCAGAATGACTCATATTACCGAACGTATCATACTGAGCGAAGCGAAGCATCTGCTTTTAGAATGCAGCAGATTCTTCGCCCTTCGGGCTCAGAATGACACGTAGTGTGCATAGTGTCATGCTGAGTCCGCCAGAGGCGGACGAAGCATCTGCACCCTTTTCCTTCTTCACTTTATTCCATACTCTTTCATTTTTAACCTCAAAGTATTCCTGTGAATACCTAAAAGCTCTGCTGCCTGGGTTAAATTCCTACCTGTCTTTTCTAAGACTTTCAGGATTTGACTTTTCTCTAACTCTCTGAGTGAAAAATCAGATGGAAATTGCTCTGTTTTCTGAAAACTCAAATAGGCTAAGTCCGATTTATCTATTGCCTCTCCCCTGCCCAAAACTATTGCCCTTTCAATCGCATTCTCTAATTCGCGGATATTCCCGGGCCAGGGGTAAGATAACAAAATATCTTTGGCCTCTGTGGTGATTCCCTGAATATTCTTTCCGGTCTTCTGCTTATATTTTTGAATGAAATGTTCCACCAGAGGTAGAATGTCGCCCTTCCTTTCACGTAAGGGAGGTATGAAAATAGAGACCACATTTAGTCGGTAATACAAGTCTTCCCGAAAACTTTTTTCCTTGATCTTTTTTTCCAGATCCTGATTGGTTGCCGAGATTATCCTGACGTTCACTTTGATTGTTTCTTTGCCACCCAGTCTCTCGAACTCCTGAGTTTCGATTACCCTGAGAAGTTTCACCTGGGTCTCCAGGGAGAGATCTCCTATCTCATCTAAAAATAAGGTGCCAGCATCAGCTAACTCGAACCTTCCCTCTTTTCTGCGAGTGGCTCCGGTAAATGCCCCTTTCTCATAGCCAAAAAGCTCAGATTCAAGCAAGGTTTCGGGTATGGCTGCACAAGATAAGGAAATAAACTTCTGGAAAGCCCGATCGCCTAAAGCATGGATCGCCCTGGCGACCAGCTCTTTCCCGGTTCCGCTCTCTCCCCGGATCAGAACAGTTGAATCAGTTTTCGCCACCCTTGTAACTGTGCTTAACACCTCCTGTATGGCTTTGCTCTCGCCGATTATCTTTAAGTCCTTGTATTTTTCCTCTAACTGTTCCTTCAGGAACCTGTTTTCTGATAATACTTTCTGGTTTTCCAGCGCTTTTTTAACATTGATCTTCAACTCCTCCAAATCCACTGGCTTATTCACATAATGAAAAGCCCCTCTCCTCATCGCCTCAACCGCGGTCTCGATTGAGCCGTGAGCAGTTATGACTATCACCTGGATCTCTGGATTTATCTCCTTTAGATTTGATAACAGCTCAATCCCATCCATTCCCGGCATCTTTAAATCTATCAGAGCAACTTCAAAAAACTCATCCTGGCAAAGCTTCAAAGCAGTCTCCCCTGAGTCAGCTAAAGATACAGAGAATCCTTCCTTCTGTAGAAAACCACCTAACATCTCTCTCTGTGATTCCTCATCATCTACTACCAGAATTCTATACAAACCCATAAAATCTCCTTATACTTTTTTGTCATTCTGAGGGAGTCTCCGCCGAAGGCGGAACGACCGAAGAATCTACCTCAAAGTAAAATTAGACAGATTCTTCGTCCTTCGGACTCAGAATGACAATCAGAAAGAAATTCTTTATCATCTATAATCTGCTTAATCCGCTATGAATTCATACCGGCAACCTGATTGTAAAAGTCGTCCCTTTTCCAGCTTTACTTTCCACCTCGATCTTTCCCTTATGGTCGTTTATGATCCGGTAGGCAATTGCCAGCCCTAAGCCGGTTCCTTTTTCTTTAGTGGTAAAATAGGGCTGGAATATTTTTGAGAGATTTTCCTCGGAAATTCCAGGACCGGTATCTTTGACCTTTATTATATATTCTCTGCCAGAATTGTCCAGGTTAGCTGAGATATTCATTTTTCCGCCCGAAGACATAGCCTGAATGCCGTTCAGGATTATATTCACCAGAGCTTTTTTCATCTCCTCTCTGTCAATTTTTAGCTCCGATATTCCGGTCAACTCTTTGTTCATCAGTATTCCTTTTTCTTTAGCCTCGATCTCAATTAAGTTTATGATCTCGGAGAGAAAGGAACTCATCTCAGTATTGACCAAGTTCAACTTCTGTGCCTTTGCCAGGCTCAGGAACTGGTTTATGGTCTGGTCCAGCCTTTTTATCTCTTTTAAAATAGTCTGGGTGAAATTCGCATATTGCTCCTTGTCTTTTTCAGGCACGAACTCATTTTTCAACCTCTGGGCTGCAATGGAGATGGCATTCAGAGGATTTCTGATCTCATGAGCCACCCCAGCCGCTAAATTACCCAAGGTGG
>MEWM01000046.1:3376-6482 GCA_001775355.1 candidate division Zixibacteria bacterium RBG_16_43_9
CTGCTCTTTTTGCTTCCTCTTCATATTTTTTCAGCTCAGTTATATCATGGATAACTGCCACAGCACCTCGAAGCTCTCCTTTTTCGTCTGAGAGTATGGATGCGCCGAAAACCAGGTCTTTTTCCACTCCTGAGCTTAGCTTGAACTTTTTTTCCATTTCTCTAATACTTGTTCCTGAGTTGAAAACTTCATTAATCAGGCATTCATCCCTGGGAAATATCTGAGAAAAATCTTTATTGATTACTTCCTCCCTTTTAAGCGAGAAAATCTCCTCAGCCACCCGGTTAAAGGTGATGATTTTTTTATCCCTGTCAACTGCCACGACTGCGCTGTTCATTCCCTCCAGTATATTCCCGGTCAAAGTTCTGATCTCCTTATAAGATTTGTCCAGCACAAAATAGCTCTGGTTCACCATCACAATCCCTACCAAAAGTAACCCCAAGAAAAAAAGTATCAGGCTGAAAAGGATCATCTGGTTCTGATAGCTTCTGGATACTTGATTGTACCCGGCCAGGGATAATCCTATCCTGAATACCCCTGGCGGGAATTGACTGGAAACAAAAGGCTTCACCACCTCCAGCACTTTCCCTTCTTCGAAAGCTGTGACCCTGCTCCTGGTCTCACTCCTCATTAAAGCTTCTAAGAGGAATGGATCATTTTCCAGCTTCAACATCTTTTCCACCTTTTTAGAAGCAAAGACGATCCCCTCCTTGGATTGGAGCACAATATATTCTATCCCGCTTTGCTGGCTGATGTTCTGGATTAAATAACCGATCCCGATTTCCTTCTGAAAACTCTCCAGATACGAGGCTGGGGTTATCACCGCAATCCCTCCCGAACCGTTGAATCTCCTGAGAACTACCGCATATTTGCTCTCCGGATGAAACTCCTCTCCCTTTATCTCAAAACCTTCCTCCTGGCTTTCACCCTGCAAAACTCTTTCTAATTCTGCAACTGAAAAATTAGTCGTATCCTCGAAGACTCCTTTTCCCCCGGGTAGGCTGGTTTTCAAAATCTTTCTCTGCTTATCTAAAAGCTCTATCCTGTAAAGAGAGTTTTTGGTCACCAGTTCTGCCAATTTCGAATCAGTCAGAACTCCGCTTTTGTCCATCTGGTCAACTAATTTGGCAATATCTAAAAGCCTCTCTTCCAAAAGCTCCTGTATAAGCCCGTTGGCTTTGACCGTATTCTGGCTGGCTAAGACCAGGCTTTCCAGGAGTGCTTCTCCTCCCTTTTCCATAACTTTCAGCATATTCGATTTGCTTTTCTCGATGCTGAAAAAGGCAACCAGAAAAAGGATTATAGCAAAAAAGAGAGTAAGCAGAACCACATATCTCAGTCTTAATTCAGACAGGAATTTGAGACTCTTTAACTCGGCCAATTTTTTCTCCTTTTAATGAAGCTAATTTAAATAAAAATACTCAAGTGTCAAGTAATATGAATCTGGATGTAGCGGAAGGCTTCAGCCTTCCATATGTCTTTTTTTGTTCAGTCAGGAGTAGGTCGGGTTGCGCAAGCTACCCGACTGAGTTTGTCGGGCAGTCCTGGCTGACCCTCTTTAGTAGCGGAAGGCTTTAGCCTTCCATATGACTTCTCAGGAAAAAGGCTGAGCACACAGCGGAAGGCTTCAGCCTTCCATTTTTTTCTCTGGAAAACCTGGAGCCCTTTATAAAAATCTCTTATCCTTCGCAAACTTTAAAAAAACTTGACTTTTGGAAGTAGGGCAGATAAAATAGAGAAAGGAGATAACCCCTTAACTGCAACCAATTAGCACTCTTGGAGAATTATAGCGCATAAACTTGGATTCTCATAAAGGCTGAAGTGAGGAGGGTTTGGTCTTTGTGAAGCCAAGGTTGTTCTGGGTAGCGGTCTTTTTTAGAGATTTCCGAAATCTTAAAAAGAGGAGAGATTGAGTGGAAAAATCTAAAATCAAACAAGAGGTCTGGAAGACGATTCAGGCGCTGAATCGAGCCTGGGCTATTGAAGGAAATCCGGATGAACTCAAAGATTATTTTCATAAGGATATGGTGGCAATCACTCCAACAGCTCCCAAACGTGTTGAAGGAGGCGCTGCTTGCATCGCTGGCTGGAAGAATTTTGTTGAGGCAACGAAGATTCATTACTGGAAAGAGAAGGACCCAAAAGTTCAGATATATGGGAACGGGAAGTTTGCTGTAGTAACCTATTATTGGGATATCTCCTACGAAATGGGTGGACAAACAATCAAAACTGGTGGAAGGGATATGTTCGCCTTGGTAAAAGAGAAAGGAAAATGGTGGGTAGTGGCGGACCAATTTTCTACATTTCCAAACCAATAATAAAAAAGCTATTTAATCCACGAGTTAATGTTATAAAAGACGTATATATTATTAAACAAAAAAGAGGAGTTTATGAAAAACACAATTGAGAATCTCACCAAAGCTTTCATAGGGGAAAGTCAGGCAAGAAACAGGTACACTTTTTATTCCAAAGTAGCCAGGAATGAGGGATTTGAGCAGATAGCTGAGATTTTTCTTATGACTGCGGATAACGAAAAAGAGCATGCTAAATGGTTCTTCAATATGCTTCAGGAGTTGAAAAGCAAGAGCCCGGAAAATTTAGATGAAATAAAGGTCGAGGCAGCTGCACCGACCATCTTAGGCACAACTGCCGAGAATCTGAAAGCCGCAATTGCGGGAGAGCATTATGAAAACAGCACGATGTATCCCGAATTTGCTGAGACCGCTCAGAAAGAAGGTCTGCCTGAGGTAGCCCGAAGAATAAGGTCAATTTCCAGGGCAGAAGAGCATCACGAGGAAAGATACAGAAAACTTTTGAAAGAGGTAGAAGCCGGAGCGGTTTTCAAAAAACCGGATAAGGTCTACTGGGTATGCCGCGAATGCGGGTTTGTTTCCTTCGGCACGGAGCCGCCCCTGAAATGCCCCTCTTGCGACCACGCCAGAAGCTTCTACCAGATCAAGTGTGAGGAATATTAGTGCCTTTAATTCCCCTCCCTCGAAGGGAGGGGTAAGAGGAGGGTGACCCAAGATGAGGGCAACCTGGATCTACTGATTTTTGGGTTTTTGTAGCGTCGGGGTTCATCCCCGACGTGTTTTACTTGGTAGGT
>MEWM01000047.1:0-876 GCA_001775355.1 candidate division Zixibacteria bacterium RBG_16_43_9
CTAAGAAGGTAAATGACCCGGATTTCTTCAAAAATCCTGACCGGGTCAAGGTGGTTCTGGACAAGGATGGGAATGCGATTTATTTTTCCAGGTTCCCTATTCCTTTTCAAAGGGGAAACGGGAAAAAAACAGCAGAGAAAATAAACTATTACGAGCACATAGGTGTCTATGCTTTCAGAAGAGGGTTGCTGTCAAAATATGCTAAACTGAAACAGACCCCTCTGGAAAAAGCCGAAAGCTTAGAGCAGTTGAGAGCTTTAGAGAATGGTTACAAAATCAAAGTCGTTTTGACTAACTATAACTCGAAATCGATCAACAATTATTCGGATTTCAAAAAAGCTGGAAAGAGGTAGAAAAATTGACTCAGAAAAAAATGCCAAAATATATCTTCATAACCGGTGGAGTGGTTTCTTCCCTGGGTAAAGGGGTTGCCTGTTCATCATTAGGACTTCTTCTGAAGAAAAGAGGGCTTAAGGTTACTCTGCAGAAATTCGATCCATATTTAAATGTCGACCCTGGCACGATGAACCCTTTTCAACATGGAGAAGTCTTTGTCTTGGATGATGGCTCAGAGACTGATTTAGATCTGGGCCATTATGAGAGATTCTTAGATGAGAGCCTGACCAAGGACAGTAACGTCACCACCGGTCAGGTATATGGCGAGGTCATCTCCAGGGAAAGAAGAGGGGATTATTTGGGGGCAACAGTTCAGGTGGTTCCACATATAACGGATGAAATCAAAAGAAGGGCAAGAAAAGTAGCAGAGAAAAACGGGGACGTGGACGTGGTCATCACTGAGATCGGGGGAACAGTTGGGGACATAGAAGGTCTTCCTTTTTTAGAGTCGATCAGGCAGATGGGTCTTGAAAATGGTCA
>MEWM01000047.1:1026-5896 GCA_001775355.1 candidate division Zixibacteria bacterium RBG_16_43_9
TGTCCAAACAAATAAAAGATAAGATCGGACTCTTCTGCAACGTGCCCAGCCATGCAGTGATCGAGGCCATTGACGTGGAATCGATCTACGAGATCCCCTTGATTTTCCACCAGCAGGGTCTGGATGATTTAGTGTGCAGGCATCTGGATTTAGCCTGCGAGAAGCCGGATCTGACCAAGTGGGAAAAGATGGTGCAGAGGATCAAACATCCAAAACATCAGGTTAAGATAGGAATCTGCGGGAAGTATACTAATTTAAGGGATTCCTACAAAAGCATAATTGAGGCTTTTATTCATGCAGGGGAAGAGAACGAAGCCAAAGTGGAGCTTTCCTGGATTTCCTCTGAGGATATGGAAAAGGATGGTGCTGAAAAATATCTTAAGGATATAGACGGGGTTTTGATTCCAGGCGGTTTCGGTGAAAGGGGGATCGAGGGTAAGATAGGGGCGGTAAGATACTTAAGAGAAAATAAAATTCCCTTTTTCGGAATCTGCCTGGGGATGCAGTGTGCAGTGATAGAGTTCGCCAGAAATATCTGCGATATGAAAGGTGCAAACAGCACAGAATTCGATCGGCATACAGAATATCCGGTTATCAGCTTGCTTGCCGAGCAGGAGAAGGTGGTGGACAAAGGGGCAACTATGCGACTGGGGGCTTATCCCTGTAATCTGGATAAAAGCAGTTTTTCCTTCAAAGCGTATGAAGAGGAGAAGATCAGCGAAAGACACCGGCACCGATATGAGTTCAACAACCGTTTCAAAGAGGTCTTATGCAAGGCCGGAATGAGAATAGCCGGGACCTCGCCAGATAAAAGCCTGGTGGAGATAATCGAGATCGAAGACCATCCCTGGTTTGTTGGAGTGCAGTTCCATCCGGAGCTGAAATCCAGACCCTTAAAAGCACATCCACTCTTCCGCGATTTCGTAAAGGCTTCCTTAAGATATAAAAGCTCCAGAGATTTGAAAATGGTAGGGGAAAAAGAACCTCTGACCAAAAGGTGAGGAAACCTTTGCATTATGAGAAGAACAGTAAAGATAAAAGATATCTCCATCGGACGGGGCTCTCACCTGGTCTTGATCGCTGGTCCCTGCGTGATCGAATCTGAAAGTCTGGTTCTGGAGACAGCCCAAAAGATAAAAAATATCACCGACAAGCTGAAATTTCCTTTCATCTTCAAATCCTCCTACAAAAAAGCTAATCGCTTGAGTATAGACTCGTATTCTGGTCCGGGAATGGAAAAAGGTCTGAAAATTTTGGAACAAGTCAAAAAAGAGTTTAATATACCAATTCTGACTGATATTCATTCTCCAGACGAGGCAGACCCGGTCTCTGAGGTTGCAGACGTATTGCAGATACCGGCGTTTTTATGCAGGCAGACAGATTTGATTTTGTCTGCAGCCAAAACCGGAAAAGCCCTGAACATCAAAAAGGGGCAGTTTATGGCGCCTGAGGATATGGACCAGATTGCCAGAAAGGCTGAGTCAGTGGGAAATGATCAGATTCTATTGACGGAAAGGGGAAGTTTCTTTGGCTACCATAACTTAGTGGTCGATTTTCGTTCACTGGTGATTATGAGCAATTTAGGTTATCCGGTGGTTTTTGATGCTACTCATTCTTTACAATTACCTGGTGGAGTGAAAACTTTTTCCTCAGGCGAACCTAAGTTTATACTTCCTTTATCCAGGGCTGCAGTTGCCTGCGGGTGTGATGCTCTTTTTATTGAGACTCATCCGCGGGTTGAGGAAGCGCTCTGCGATAAAGGGAGCATGCTTCCTTTGGATAGATTAGAGCAGCTTTTGTTTCAGGTGAAACTGATAGACGAACATAGAAGAACGTGGCTAAAGGAGGCTTGAATCGTAAATTCGGCTCTGAATAAAAAATTGAGGAAGATAAAGCTTTTGCTTCTGGATGTGGATGGGGTATTAACTGATAATTCGATCTACCTGGGAAATGACGGTAAGGAATTCAAGAGGTTCAATGTCTCAGATGGCTTAGGAATATATTTTGCCAGGAGGGCTGGGATAAAAGTGGGTTTTCTTTCAGGCCGAGTCTCTAAGTCTGCTATGATAAGAGGGAAAGAATTAAAAGTGAAAGAGCTTCATTTCGGGATAGATGATAAATCGAAAAGATACGAAGAGCTGAAAAAAAGGCTGAAATTGAAAGATGAGGAGATACTTTTTATGGGGGATGACCTGTGGGATTATGAGGTTTTTGAAAAAGCGGGGGTTTCAGTTGGAGTGAAAAATGGAGACAGGAGGATAAACCGATTAGCCCTCTACGTAACTAAAAGAAAAGGAGGGGAGGGGGCAGTCAGAGAGGTAGTCGATTTGATCCTGGAAAGCAAGAAAATAAACCCGTTGAGGTATTTAAAATGATAATCGAAAAAGCCAAAGAGGTGATCCGCAAAGAGGCGGAAGCTATTTTGAACTTAGAGAAGAAAATAAACTCTGAGTTTCAGAAAGCAGTGGAACTGATTTTGAAATGCCGGGGAAGGGTGATCGTAACCGGTATAGGAAAATCGGGGATAATCGGCAAAAAAATCGCTGCTACCTTGACCTCAACTGGAACTGCGGCTTTCTTTTTACATCCGGTAGAAGGTCTGCATGGAGATTTAGGCCTGGTGCGAAGGGATGACGTGGTTATCGCCATCACCAAAAGCGGTGAGACCGAAGAATTACAGCAGCTCTTCCCTTTATTCAAAAGATTAGGGGTTCCCATAATCAGCTTAACTGGCAGTCCCGGCTCGCATACCGCCGAGAAAAGCGATGTGGTCATAGATGTCTCAGTAGATGAAGAAGCCTGCCCTAACAATTTAGTTCCTACCTCCAGCACCACAGCCGCTTTAGTTATGGGAGATGCCTTAGCCATTGCGCTTTTAGAGGAAAGGCATTTTTCAGCAGAGGATTTTGCCCTGCTTCATCCAGGCGGCTATTTAGGAAAAAGGCTCCTTTTGAAAGTAAAGGATGTCATGCATATTGGAAACAGTATCCCGATGGTGTTTGAAAATGCGGGTATGAAGGATGTTATATTAGAAATGACCTCCAAAAGGTTTGGCGCGACCACTGTGGTCAATGACAAAAAGGAGTTAGTGGGTATCTTCACTGACGGTGATCTAAGGAGGCTGGTGGAAAGAACTGAGGAGATCTTCAAATTGAAAGCCAGGGAAGTCATGATCCGAAATCCCAAAACCATTGAGGAAGAGGCATTGGCTGCTAAAGCCCTGAACCGGATGGAATTTTTCAACATCACCTGCCTGATTGTGCCCAACGGCAATAAAGAGCCAGTTGGAATTTTGCACCTGCACGATCTTTTAAAGGCAGGGGTGGTATAAGCAATCGATTTCAATGGGAAAAATTCCCTGGTCAAAACTAAAGAAAAGATTAAAGAATTGGCTAATTTACAGATTCATATTAATCTTAATTACCTTTTTAAATTTACTTCCCCGTAAATTTTCTCTTTATGTAGGTGGAAGTCTCGGCAGGTTTGCCTATCTCATTTTTCCTCAATCCCGCAGGATAACTCTTCAAAATCTAAAAATAGCTTTTCCTCAGCTTAACCTAAGCTCTTATAAAAAAATCTCTCTACGGGTGTTTGAGAGCCTGGGTAGGAATACTGTAGATGCAGTCAGATTACCGAAGATGAGCTGGGAAGAAATTCAAAAGATAACTAAAGTCGAAGGTATAGAGCATCTTGAAAAAGCCTACTCTTTGGGGAAAGGGGTGATCGGAGTTACCGGTCATATCAGCAATTTCGAGCTTTTAGCCGCATATGTCTCTTTACGAGGGTACAAACTCTCAGCCATTGGCAGGGAGCTTTATGATCCCAGACTGAATGAGCTTTTGATTAAGAATAGACAGAAGATGGGAGTGCAAAATATCTACTCAACTGCAGGTGTTAAAGAGGTGATCAAGGTGTTGAATTCAGGCAGGATGATCGGGGTTTTGATAGATCAAGACACCTCCAGGGTCAAAGGAATATTCGTTGATTTTTTCGGTAAAAAAGCCAGAACTCCTGTCGGTCCTGTGATCTTAGCTCTAAAATTGAATGTGCCGATTGTTCCTATGGCAATAGTTCAGACCAGAGAGGGGAATTATAAAATATTTGTTCGAGAGGAGATCAAATCTCTGGCCGGGAAGACAAAAGAGGAAAATATCTATTATCTTACCCAGAAATGCACTGAATTTTTGGAGCAGGTAATCAGAAACTATCCGGATCAATGGGTCTGGATGCACAAACGCTGGCTCAGGACTCCAGATAATTCTTGAAAAAATGAAAATAAAACGTAACTTATATGGAGATTTGTATGGACAAAAAGGTAATATTTCTTATATTCTTAGCAGGGTTGAGCTTGATCTTCTCCTGTAAAGTGGAAAGTCAGAGGAAAATCCAGACACCCACCACCTTTCCAGACCAGGTGGTGGAAAATACCACAATGTTTTTTACGGTTAATGGAGTGAGGTCTGCTGAAATCAGAGTTAAGCATCTGGAAAAATACGAAAAGGAGGACCTTTCCAGAGGAAAGGGAATTTATGCGGATATTTACGACCGCGACGGAAAACACGTCTCCACCCTTCAGTCTGATTCTGGCTGGATAAAAGAGAAAAGGCAGGAGCTGATGGTGATGGGGAATGTGGTGGTTAAAACCGACCAGGGGATGATTCTGGAAACCCAGAGTTTAAGCTGGAACCCTAAGACAAATAAGGTTACTACAGAGGATTTTGTAAAGATAACCAAAGGGAAAGATGTGATAACCGGCTACGGCTTGGAGGCAGATCAAGAGCTGAAACAGTTCAGAATCAAAAAAGAGGTTAAGGGTAAGATAAAAGAGGTGCCTAAAGAAGAGGGGGACGGATAACTGAAGTGTAAAGCC
>MEWM01000047.1:5903-7460 GCA_001775355.1 candidate division Zixibacteria bacterium RBG_16_43_9
CTTGTCCATAGGATCCTGGCGAAGACTTGAGCTTTACCCTGATTAGTTTTTATAAACCTGAAGGTTTATACTCCAGAATTGTTTCCACAGTTGTTCTTGACACAAAGGAAGAATATGCTGATATTAAGGTCAGAGAATCTGGTTAAGATCTACAAGAAAAGGAAGGTGGTGAATGAGGTCTCAATTGATGTTAAGCAGGGTGAAGTGGTTGGGCTTCTGGGGCCTAATGGGGCTGGCAAGACTACTACTTTCTATATGTTCATCGGTTTTATCAAGCCGAATTCCGGCAAGGTCTTAATCGATTCAGAGAATATAACCGGTCTACCAATGTATAAAAGGGCTCAAAAAGGGATAGGGTATCTTTCGCAGGAGCCTTCCATCTTCAGGAAACTGACTGTGGAAGAGAATATCTTGGCTATTTTAGAAATGCAAAAAATAGATAAAAAAGAACGTAAGATTAGATTGGAAAGCCTGTTAAACGAGTTAGACTTAACCTCTTTAGCTAAGAATAAAGCTTATACCCTTTCTGGTGGGGAAAGGAGAAGAGTGGAAATAACGCGAGCCTTGGTTACTGAACCGAAATTCATTCTCTTGGATGAGCCTTTTTTGGGAATCGACCCGATTGCGGTTGAGGATATCCAGAAGATAATCTTCAGATTGAAACAGAAGAACCTGGGAATTTTGATCACTGACCATAATGTCAGAGAAACTCTGGCCATAACTGATAGAGCTTATATAATGAGTGAAGGAGAGATATTAAAATCCGGCACTTCTGAATTCTTAGCCTCAGACCCTGAAGCCAGGAAGATCTACCTGGGAGAGAAGTTCAGATTAAATTGATACAGGTTTTAGTCCGATAAAAGATAATGGAGAGAACCGGACAAAAGATATGAAATTAGGATTACAGGTAAAACTCAGACAGACCATAGCCCCTCAGCTGATTCAGTCTTTAAGACTTCTACAGATGCCTATCCTCAAGTTGGAACAGCTCTTACGACAGGAGCTTTCCACTAATCCCCTATTGGAAGAGGTGGAGGCATTAGAGGAGCCGGATACCTCGTCAACTGAAGAACAGTCGGAAATTGATCCTCAGTTAGGGAAGATCGACTGGAATGAGTACTTAGGTGAGGAAAGCGAGTTCAGGGGAAGACAGGAAAAAGAGGAACAGGAGGAGAAGAAAGAAAGGCCCACTGTAGTGGAGAAAAGTTTGTATGAACATCTTACCGAACAACTTCATTTCAACAAACTGACTGAGCAGGAATATAACATCGGGGAGTACATAATAGGCTGCATCGATGAAAACGGCTACCTTACCTGTTCCGTGGAGGAAATAATCGAAGCCTTGAAGAGCGATCCGGAAACAACCAAAAAGATACTTAAATTGATTCAGAGTTTCGACCCTCCAGGAATCGGGGCAAGGGACTTAAGGGAATCTCTTCTGATTCAGTTGAAAGAGCGCGGTCTGGAGCAGAGCTTAGCTTACCGGATTGTGAGCCAGCACATAAATGAGCTGGATAAGAAAAGCCTTTCCCAATTAGCTAAATCTTTAGACACGGA
>MEWM01000047.1:7469-7677 GCA_001775355.1 candidate division Zixibacteria bacterium RBG_16_43_9
GGTTCAGAAGGCGATGGACCTGATTCGAACACTTTCCCCCAAGCCAGCCGCGGGGAGGTTTGTAAGCGGGGCTGTGCCGATAATCCCGGACCTGATTGTGGAAAAAGTGGGAAACGAATACCTGGTTTTTCATAACGATAAAAACATTCCAAGACTAAGGGTAAATCCAGCCTATAAGGAGCTCCTTAAGAAAAATAGCCCGACCGGG
>MEWM01000047.1:7740-8671 GCA_001775355.1 candidate division Zixibacteria bacterium RBG_16_43_9
AATCAGCGCCGCTCCACTATGGTGAACGTGATGGGGGCGATCATCGAGGAACAAAAGGAGTTCTTCGAATCAGGTCCTGAGTTTTTAAAACCCCTGACCATGGAGGCTATAGCCAATAAGTTGGGCATGAACGTGGCTACTGTATCCCGGGTCTCCAATGATAAGTACGTGCAGACTCCGCAGGGGCTATACGAGATAAGGTATTTCTTCAACTCCGGGATGACCAGAGATGATGGCCAGGAAATCTCCAAGCGGCAGATCAAAAGCCTGCTGGAGGAGATAATCAAAGAAGAGGATCTTAGCTCCCCCTTATCCGACCGGGAGATTTACAGCCGGCTGAAAGAAAAAGGGATCGGTTTAGCCCGCAGGACCGTAACCAAATACCGGGAGGAGCTTAAAATTCTTCCGGCTCGTTTCCGTAAAAGAATGACCAGCAATAAAAGTAAACCCGAAGATAAAACAAGGGAAGAGGACACCGTCCCCCCAGAAAATATAGACTAAGAGATTTCTATCGACCTTTTTGTTGGCTGCAAGAAAAGCAAAATCAGGCTAACCGGTTGAAAAAAAGAAAGGAGTGCTTATATGGAGATAAGGACAACGGCCCGTCATTTTGAGTTGACCCAGGAGCTTAAAGATTTTGTCGATAAAGAGATAAACAGACTGGAGAGATATTATGATCATATAATAAACTCGCACCTGATCCTGGAGGAGGAGGGGTACAGAAAAAACGCGGAGTTGAATCTCAAAGTCTACGGCACGATCCTTACCAGCCAGCACAGCTCGAACGATTTCCGAACCTCCATAGAGGGAGCCTTAGAGAAAATGGAAAGTCAGTTGAAAAAATATAAATCCAAGTTGAAAGAAAGAAAATTTCGTGAAAGAAAAAGAGGGAAAGAATCTACAGATTTATCCTCAGGCACTGAAGAAGAGG
>MEWM01000048.1:0-3358 GCA_001775355.1 candidate division Zixibacteria bacterium RBG_16_43_9
TGATTCGGAAAATTACGTGTTCTTCTGGAAGGGAAAAAACGAAAAGAATGAGGAGGTGGCTTCTGGGTTATATCTGGTTAAAGTAGATATAGACGGGAATTCGGAGATAATCAAGGTGTTTAAAAACAAATGACGAATGACGGATTTCGAATGATGGATAAAAACTGTAGGCGCAGAGTCACCCCGCCCAAACCCATGATAGACGGAGGGCGAGTCCGCCTTTGGCGGATCGCCCCTACCAATCGTCGGTATATAACCAAGGGTGGCACCCTCAAACTTGTTTGAGGGTGAATCCTCTGTAAAAAAAACAATTATAAATCTTGACAAAATCAGATTTTATATTTTATTAATCTAAACGGAGGTCGCCTATAGAGCTTGTTTAATGATTTGGTTTTACCGTTTTTAACGGGAAAGAAAAAGGAAACCTATTTATGGGCGACAATTTTAACAGCCGAGAAATCTATTCGGCTTTTTTTATGACAAGGAATCAATAACAAAACGGAGGGTTGGATGAGTCGTAATAAAAAAATCATATTATTCTTAACGCTTGTTTTGCTGGTGCCTTCTGTGAGTCAATCCGGGGACTACATCAATTACTCCCTGAATACCCCGACTTCAGGTTTGGCTGGCAATAGTGTGGTGGAGGTTGTCTGGGATGGGTATTATCTCTGGGTTGGGACCGGAAGCGGTCTGAGCCGGACATCAGATTGGGGCACTACCTGGCAAACTTTCGACCATAACAACGGCTTAAATCAGGACGGGATTTCAGCCATAGCTTTTAAAGAAAAAGATACGACCTTGTGGGTTGCAACTTCTTACAACCAGATCATCGATGGGGTCCCTATTCCTTTCGGAAGCGGGTTTAACCAGACCAAAAGAGATATTATCAGTTGGGCTTCATCTCAACCCGAGCAGGCAAGCGGAGTTGGGAAGTTAGCTTATGACATGGCTATTTCCGATACCACAGTCTGGGCAGCTTGTTTCTATGGCGGTCTGATCCGGTCTGAAGATAAAGGTCAAACCTGGGGAAATGTTTTTATAGATTCTGTCTCCAGATATGATTACGAAAACGGACTATACCAGGATTTCCGCAACCGAGTTTTCGCAGTTACGGCTGATCATTCTGACCCTGATACCACCTTCATCTGGTCAGGGACTGCGGCGGGAATATTCAAATTCATTTATACCACTTCAGATACCGCAGATACGGTGATCGCTTATCAGCATGATGATACTATTTCGACTACTATTTCCGGCAACTTCGTCATTTCCCTGGGGATCCAGAAATTAGGCAGCGGGAAAATAATTTGGGCAGGGACTCAGCCTACCTATAGTGGCACCTATGCGGCGAGTTTCTCCACAGACCAGGGAGCTACTTGGTCAAAGACTCTGGCAGGAGATAAAATCTGGAACTTCGATTTTAAGGATTCAGTTGTCTGGGTAGCCACCAGCTCAGGGCTCAAAAGGTCAACTGATTTAGGTGCTTCCTGGAAAGTATTTAATTATATGCAGGATAAAGACCGACCAGACCAGCAGATTTGGAGCACGGAGTTTTACGCTGTCAGATTAGTTGGTGATACAATCTGGGCTGGAAATTTCGATGGCCTGGCGATGAGTCCTGATAACGGAAACACCTGGAAGGTATACCGGTCTTTTGCTCCTATAGGATCGCCTCAAGCAACAAGCTCTTATGCTTATCCGAATCCCTTTTCACCGATGATCGCTAATCAGAGAGTAAGGATTCATTACAAGCCGGATTCGGATGGGGAAGTAACCATAAAAATCTATGATTTTGAGATGAAATTAGTTAAGACTATTTTGGGAAATGCCCCGCGTGCCGGAGGCGTGGAATATGACGAGGTCTGGGATGGTAAAAACGAGAAGGGCGAGACAGTTGCCAATGGAATATACTTTTTCAAGATAGAGGGACCGGGTGGTCAGAAGGAGTGGGGTAAAATCGGGGTTATAAAATAATCCTATTGCGGATCCGAGGAAAGGAGTTTAAAAATGATAAAAAAGATTTTTTTGACCATGAGTCTCCTCCTTATATTCTGTATCTCCTTAACCTATGCCGCTACGGGGGATGGCGGATATGCAGGGGTTTTCTCGAGAATGGGTTTCGACGCTAGGGCTCTGGGGATGGGAGGAGCTTTTGTTGCAGTTGCGGATGATGGTTTCGCCTCGTCTTTTAACCCGGCTGGTTTGGTTCAGCTTAAAAGACCTATTTTCAGCTCCAGCTACAGGTTTATGAGTTTAGACCGGAAACTGAGCTATGTCAGCTATCAGCAACCGATCAAAGGAGGCGCCGCAGTAGGGCTCTACTGGATAAATGCCGGCGTGAGTGACGTTGAGACCAGAGATTACGAAGGAAAGGTCACAGGAGAGTTAACTAACCACGAGAACTTGGTGAACTTCAATTTCGCCAAGAGGATTATTCGGCAGTTTTCCGTTGGTTTGAACATTAGATATTCGCAATCTAACCTTGCCAACCTAAACGCAAACACTGTAGGGTTTGATTTAGGAGTGCTTTTCACTCCATACGAGAAACTCAGGATCGGGCTGGCGGCAGACAATATCGGGATGAAATATTCCTGGAATTCAGGCAAGTACTGGCAGGAGTTTGACCAGGCAGGCACGGATACTAAAGAGGATTTTCCACTTAATTTCAAATTAGGCGGTTCGTATCTCTTATTGAAAGATAATCTGCTTCTGTCAGTGCAGGCGGATAAAAACAGTAAACAGTCTGCCAGAATGCATTTTGGTGCAGAATATCAGGGATTGAAATATTTAGCCGGAAGATTAGGATATAATGATGGCTCCTTCACTTTCGGGCTGGGGATCAGACAGAAAGTGAAATCGATAACTTTTGGTTTAGATTATGCTTTTATCTCCAGCCAGGTTGGAACAAATCCGGATAATCTGGTTTCGATGGGGATAGAATTTTAGGTAGGGGCAGGTTTAAAACCTGCCCCTACGATGCGAGGTGTATAATGAAGAAGTTTTTCTCACTGGTCAAGTCATTCTGGTTAATTGGTATACTCTTAATTTTTGGCATTAATGCTTTTGGGGCAAGCATTCCTGATAAAGCCGGAACTTCAGGCTTGTCCTTTCTCAAATTAGGAATCGGAGCCAGGCCTACTGGTATGGGCGAGGCTTTCACTTCCATCTCCGGTGATATATTCTCTCTTTACTGGAATCCAGCCGGAGTTGCCCGGCATACTGGGACCGAATTTGCTTTTATGCATAACCAATGGTTTCAGGATGTGAGCTTAGAATATGCGGCTCTTTGTTTCGGTTATAAGAAAAACGTCTTCGGTTTGGGCTTGACCCTTAGCCAGGTTACGAATTTAGAAAGAAG
>MEWM01000048.1:3366-14603 GCA_001775355.1 candidate division Zixibacteria bacterium RBG_16_43_9
CGACTGAAAATCCGATAAGTTATTTTGATGAACATGACCTGTCTTTGGGTTTTTCCTGGAGTAGAAAGATTAATGACAAATTAGACTTAGGCATCTCCACGAAATTTCTTTATGAGAAGATAGATTTTTCCTCGGCTACTGGACTGGGGTTCGATTTAGGGGGTATATACTGGCTAAGAACAAATATCCAGATAGGAGGAGCGATCCTGAATCTGGGTTCGAAAATGAAATTTGAACAGGAGGGATTTGATTTACCTACCAGGTATAAAGTAGGTGCTGTCTATCTGGGGCATGAGAAGTATTTCAATGGTGACTTCATCCTTAGTCTGGATTTAGTCAAACCAAATGACAATGACCTCAAGGTTCATTTAGGTGGCGAATATACTTACAAGGAAAAGTTCACCTTAAGAAGCGGATACCAGATTGGTTATGATGACAAGAACATTTCTCTGGGTCTGGGTTTGAAAATCAGGAAATATGCAATCGACTATGCCTTTGTTCCCTTTAGCTCAGATTTGGGTAATTCTCACAGGATTTCAGTCAATTTAAAATTGTAAGAAGTATCGAAAGAGATTTATTGTCGGGCAAGGGTGCCCGACCTACGAGGTCCAACAAAAAATCTGTAGCGTTCTCACTCCCGTGAGAACGAAAAATAGATATAGCTTCCGTAAGGTCATGGATTCAAAGGAGTAACTTATGCCAAAATATAAGATAGCCTGGCTGCCAGGGGATGGCGTGGGTAAAGACGTGATGGAAGCAGCCAAGATCGTCTTAGATAAAATCAAATTAGATGCAGAATATATTAACGGAGACATAGGCTGGGAGTTCTGGTGCAAAGAGGGGAATCCTCTGCCGGAAAGGACGATCCAGCTTTTAAAGAATACCGACTGTTGTCTTTTCGGAGCTATCACCTCCAAACCTAAAGAAGAGGCAGAGGCTGAGTTAGCGCCGGCTCTAAGAGGTAAAGGGCTGGTCTATTCCAGCCCGATTGTAAAGTTGCGTCAGGAATTTAATCTAAGAACGAACTTAAGACCCTGCAAAGCCTATCCGGGTAACCCTCTAAATTATAAAGAGGGGATAGATTTAGTTGTTTTCAGGGAAAATACTGAGGATTTATATTCTGGGGTAGAGTTTCATCCTCTGCCAAAAGAGGTTATGGATTCGCTTTTGAAAAATCATCCCAAGATGAAAAGGTTTAATTCAATTCCGTTAGAGGATATTGCGGTGAGCCTGAGGATAATTACGCGCAAAGCCTCTCAAAACATCATCCGGGACGCTTTTGAATATGCCAGAAAAAATAAAAGGAGATCAGTTACCGTAGTTGAAAAACCAAACGTTATCCGTGAAACCTCCGGACTTTTCATCCGGGAAGCACGCAAAATTTCTAAAGAGTATCAGGAGATAAAGCTGTACGAAGCCAATATCGATGCCATCTGTATGTGGCTTATAAAAAATCCTCTGGATTATGACGTGCTGGTGACCTCCAATATGTTCGGGGATATAATCTCTGACCTGTGCGCCCAGTTAGTAGGCGGGTTAGGGTTTGCCTCCAGTGGAAACATTGGGGACGATTATGCAGTATTTGAGCCAACCCACGGCTCAGCCCCCAAATATGCAGGTCAATACAAAGTCAACCCGATAGCCACTATCCTGGCTTCCAAGCTGATGCTGGACTGGTTAGGGGAAAAAGAGAAAGCGGAAAAGCTGGAAAATGCTATCGCCAGAGTGGTGAAAGAAAGTAAAATCAAAACCTATGATATGGGAGGGAAAAATTCTACTTTAGAAGTGGCTGAGGAGATTGCGAGAAAATTATAATACAATGACTGATGACTGATGTCGAATGACGGATAAAAAATTAAAAGACGTGACCGTTGCCCGTTTTTCGTGAGCGGGATGAATAAAAAAATTCGTAGGGGAGGGGCTTGTCCCCTCCCGATTGGTAGCACACTCAAACTGGTTTGAGGGTGCGTCATTAAATGTGAGAAGCAGGTTATTCAAGGAGAAAACATGATAAAAGCACCAAAAGGTTTTGGAATATTTGTAATATCCTCTGCTCTTATGTTTCTTTTACTTCCACTCTCAATTAATTCTGAAATTCAGAATTCTGATAGTCAAGAAGCTAAGCTTAAATCGATGTTTTTTGATTTTTCTACAATTTCAATGCCCCTGGATTCCCTTTTCAATATCAAAATCAACTCCGATCTCACCACCCAGATTCAGAATGAAGAACAGGTGGTGATAAATCCACTTAACAAAGATAATGTGGTCGCAGTCTGGCGGGATTTCAGGTATGGATACAGGAGGGTTGGAGTTGGTCGCAGTTTTGATGGTGGCAGAACCTGGGCCGATGCTCTTTTCAATAATGCTTATGGCAGTTTTCCCTGGCACAGCGATCCGGGTTTGACTGTGGATAGAAACGGAAATTTCTACACGGTGGTTTTAGGAGTGGATCCAGGTATAAACCAGAGCGAGATATTGGTTTTTAAATCGACAGATGGAGGAATAAGCTGGGGAATTCCTACCACAGCCGTGCCTCCGAGCATAGGTATTTTTGAGGATAAAGAGCTTATGGCTTGTGACCGGAGCGGAGGACCTTATGATGGAAACCTTTATATTGCCTGGTCAAGGTTTTACAGCAACTATAACCAGATCTGGTTTGTGCGTTCAACTGATGGTGGGAACAGTTTTGAAGACCCTCAAAGGATCGGAGACTTAAACTCAGTTCAGTGGCCAGTCCCGGCAGTTGGTCCTGATGGCGAGGTCTATGTTGCCTGGGTTGGGTTCAGCTCGAGCGCTTTAAAATTAGACAAATCTATTGATGGAGGGGTTACCTTCGGTACGGATAGAACTATACAGCCCCTGTCATTTGTTGCTGGAACGATAAATGGTGGAATCTATACTTTCTCCTATCCGGCAATAGATGTTGATATTAGCAATGGTTCCAATCGGGGGTTTGTCTATGTTGCCTACGAGGATTATGGAACAGATGGGAGCCTGGATATGTTCTTCACCCGTTCAACTGATGGGGGAGTTAGCTGGAGCACTAAAAAAAGGATAAATGATGACCCTTCAGGAAACCGGGCGGACCAGTTTCATCCCTGGTTAGCAGTTGACCAAAAAGGGGTGATAAGCGTTATCTTCTATGACCGCAGAAACGACCCTTACAATTACCTGATGGACGTTTATTTAACTCACTCTTTTGATGGCGGATTAACTTTTACCCCTAACCGGCGAATAACCACAGTCTCCTCAGACCCCAGAGCCGGGGTATTATTAGCTGAATACCGGACAGTCTCTTTGAAAATGCCTGCCGGGTTGATTGGGGAATATAACGGTTTAGCCACCTGGGATAGTTACCTGAATGCAGTCTGGACCGATACCCGTGAAGGTAATCAAAATGCTTATACTACAGCGTTGAGATATTTCCCGCCTCCTTCTCCTTTTTCTCTTTTGTTCCCGCTTGATCAGGATTCTGTCTTTGCTGAGAGCTTGACTTTCAACTGGGAGCAGTCTTTAGATACCCTCCCGGGGCATACAGTTAATTACGATTTATATCTTTCCAAATCAGCGGTTTTCCGTTCTGAATCGACCACAGTTTACTCAGGTATTAGCCAGAATAGTTTTCATAAAGATTCGTTGAAAACAGGGCCACTTTATTACTGGAAAGTAAAAGCTTATGATAATTACGGGATGGAAAGATGGTCCAATCAATCCAGAAGTTTCTATCGCTATCTGCCCGGAGATGCTAATGGAGATGATAAATACAGTGTGTCTGATGCGGTCTTCTTAGTGAATTATCTTTTCAAAGGAGGGAAAGCATCCTCGCCTTTGGGAGCCGGAGATGCAGATTGCAGCCGGGATGTTGCAGTTGCAGATATAGTCTATCTGGTCAACTATCTTTTCAAGGGCGGGCCAAAACCGTGTATTCCATAAAAAACAAATGACGAATAACGGATAAAAACGAAAAGACGGTGGGTGGCACCTTCAAACTGGTTTGAGGGTGAATAGAGTTACTTAATAAAACAGTAAAGCTAAAGCTTTACACTCCATTCATTCTTCAGATCTTCGGGGGAGCGATTCCAAGTATCCTCAGATACTGATTGATCTGGCTCCTGTGGTGGATGTCGTGTTCCAATAAATGAGTAAATATCCAGTATCCATCCAACTCCACAGTTTTGCCGCGGCGCTCTATTTTGTATGTTCCGCTGAGCACTTCTGGCGGTTCTGCAAAAAATCTCTCCAGTCTTTGCCAGTGAATTTCAAGATATTGGGCAATTTTTTCTTTGGGTGGGCAGGTAACATCAGCAAAGGCAAGCTCTGTTGATTTCTTACCCTTCATAACCTCTTCATACCACCAGTCAGAACATTCGGAGATATGTAAGAATAATTTGCCCAATGAGATCATCTTGTCTGCAGGTGCCCAATTAAGTTTATCTTCTGGAACAAGCTCCAAAGCCTGATTGAGTGGCGGCTTTACGCTTTCTCTCCAGAATTTTATCTGATACTCCAGCAAAGGATTGTTTTCTGAGAGCATATTTCCTCCTTTTGGTTATGAGGGCTATTTACGACCTCACCCTAACCCTCTCCTAAAAGGAGAGGGAGCTAATTGGGCAGGCACACGGTTCGATTAGCTCACCGTCCTGAGCAAAGTCGAAGGAGGGGCCTGCCCCTACTACTACCTTCTTCCTATTTAGGCTGCAACCTGAACTGGTCAGGCTTTGATTTCAAGACTTCTCTGAGCCAGTTCTCGAGATAACCTTTTTCCTCTGGTTCGCCGTTTTCATCCTGTACGTATCCGTCATTATACTTGGTAATCAGATGCTCGCCTAACTCTTTCCATCTGGATACTACCATTTCAGCATTCTCAACTGAATAGTCAGTCAAATATCTAGTTAACAGCCTTGGGTCCGTTTTTTCGAGCTCCAATGCAGTCTTTTCAACTGTTGGCTGCAGAGCAAGGAAGTTTCCTTCAATATCCTTCTGCACTGCTTGAATCTCTGGAACCATATATGAATATTTCAAATTGGCATAATTTGCCACAAAGTTGAAGACCCACCAGGCTGATTCCCAGGAAAATTTGTTCAGACTGCCCACTGTGAAAGACTTTGGAACTGTATCTATGCTGCAGTAAAAAGGTATATAGCAGGAGGTGTAGGTATCATCCAGTCCATACCAGAGCACACCGCCCACCGGGTTTGGTAGCCAGGAGCGGGATTGAGAGACAAATGAAAAAGCGGTTTGAGGAGTCGAAATCGAACGTTCCCACCCATACTCAACACTGTCGACCATCCAGGTGATTGGTCTGGCGCGATTCGGATTTCCATACGGACCAGCATCGATCCCTTTGGTCAGATCATAAGGTGTTCCTTCGTAATGGTCACGCATCAGGGCGAAAACGTCTTTTACTGAAAGCTTCTTATCAGGCTTGATCCACAAAGGATAAGGTTCTGCTCCTTCGATTCCCCGGTGATAATCCGGAGAAGAGTTCTTTGAAGGTGCTGCCCGTCTGAAGATACTCCAGACGCGAGTATCAGCATATCTTTTATTTTTTGTATCAGCAGGACAATAGGCATCGCAGAAGCGGAAGTGCTTACCGGATTTCGGGTCATAATAACCCTTTTCAACTGCAAAGGAGATGACGTTTTGAGAGTACAAGCAGTTTTTCGGGTCTTTCAAAGGGAACTCCCCGATTCTGGATTTATTAGCATGGCAGGATATGTAACCATCCGGCACCCTCAGAGCTACCCATTCTGCGCCTTTGCCACCTTTGCCTGGGCCAATCATCTCCAGTATCCATGCCTCTTTGATGTCGCCGATGGAGAATGATTCTCCTGTGGAACGGTATCCATAGTCCGCCATAAGCTCAGTTATCACTTTTATTGCCTCCCTGGCGGTTTTTGCTCTCTCCAGTGCGAGCTGTATCAGGTCCCAGTAATGCAGAAAACCATCCGGATTCTGTAGTTCCTCTCGTCCATCAAAGGTGGTCTCGCCAATTGTCAATTGATGTTCGTTCATATACCCTACCACAGCATAGGTGTGAGGGACCTGCTTTATCTTGCCCCGTACCCTTCCGCGCCAGTCGGTTATCTCAAGCGAATCCCCGGGCTTATGATCTGCTGCTGGAGTATATTCGAGATGCGAATGAAACTCCCCATCAGCAGTGTAGGTTACCATCACTGAGCCATCCTCTGAAGCCCCTTTGGTCACCAGAAGACTGGTGCAAGGGTCTACCTGGGGAATAAAAGCAAAAAGGAAAAGATAGATGCAAACGGTTATTAGAAAGAATAGTCTCTTCATAAATCACCTCTCAATTGTTTACCGTAGAGTTTACTTCAAGGAATTCTCGCTCTCAAAGAAAATTCCGGGATTGTTTCGACTCAGATAAGATACAGACCTTTCTTGAGAAATCAAGGTAAAATCTGGCTTTAATATTCAGGAAAGTTCGTGGAATTCAAGCAAGAATGCTGCTTCTGTCTAAACCGACACAATTGACTACGCCAAAGGTTATATCTTTTTTATTTGACTTTGCTTCAATTCCTGAATAGATTATGCTCGACAGTAACCTAAAAACGGAGGGATAAATGGAAGAACAGCCCCAGGAAAAAGAGAAACTGCCAGAAGAGAAAGCGGAACATAAAGAGGAAAAAGCCGGTAAAAAGAAACATGAAAGACTGAAACAAGAACATACTATCGAATCCCAATTTAAAGAAAAGATGAAAGATTTTCGAAGGGATATGACCAAGCACGGCAAGCACCTTTTCGACAGAAAAAGGAAAGACAAATTCTTAGGCGGGACCAAAGGAAGAAGAGGGGGCTGAGAAATCTTAAAGGGGTCACTAAGAAATAAAGATTCGCAGGGCTGGGAGCCCTGCCTACGATACATCGTATCTCTCCTTCGTAGGGCGGGCACCTTTGCCCGCATAGTTTCCTAAATCTAGAGAATGATAATGGAGTGTAAACCTTTAGGTTTACCTATTGAGTTATTGCATTAAGAAAAGTAAAGCTGTCCGCCACAGGCGGATACACTCCAATAAAAACTGTTATGCCCAAAATCGACGAGAAAACAAGAAAGAAAATCCAGGAGCTCAGGGAGAAGATAAACTATCATAATTATCTGTATTATGTTTTAGACTCACCTGAAGTCTCGGATGCTGAATATGACCGGCTTTTTGATGAATTAGTCGAGTTAGAAAAAAAATATCCTGAGCTGGTCACGCCGGATTCTCCTACCCAGAGGGTAGGTGCACCCCCTTTAATCGAATTCAAAACCGTCAAGCATTCTCTTCCTATGCTGAGCTTAAACAAAGCCACAACTGAAGAGGAGCTTTCAGATTTTCACCGGCGGGTTCTGGAATTATCCGGTTTACCTGAGTCCAAAATAGAATATACGGCAGAGCCGAAATTCGATGGTTTGGCCGTTGAACTGGTCTATGAAGATGGAGTTTTCACACAGGGGTCTACCCGTGGGGATGGATATGTGGGCGAAGATGTCACTTTGAATCTCAAGACTGTCAGAACAATTCCAATGAAGCTTCTGACTAAGAAAGCGTCCTTACCTAAACTGCTGGAGGTCAGAGGCGAGGTCATAATGACCAAATCTGAGCTGGAAAAACTGAACAAGGAAAGAGAGAAGAACGGAGAGCCTCTGTTTGCCAATCCGCGCAATGCTGCCGCAGGCTCGGTCAGACAACTTAATTCCAAGATAACCGCATCCCGGCATCTAACTTCCTTTGTTTACGGCACAGGCCAAGTTCAGGGGAGAAAGTTTTCTACTCAGTTTGAAACCATCCAATACCTCAAAGACCTGGGATTTCATCTGAGCCAGGATATGAAATTGTGCAAAAGCTTAAATGAGGTCAAAGACTATTATCAGAAAATCCTGGCAAAGAGGGATAGTTTAGATTACGAGCTGGATGGAATCGTCATAAAGGTCAATGATTTCAAGCTGCAGGGAAAGTTAGGGGAGCTTTCGCGCAGTCCCAGATGGGCAGTTGCCTGGAAATTTCCTCCCCAGCAGGAGACTACTAAAATAAAAGATATTATGGTAAATGTCGGAAGAACCGGTGCCTTGACACCTGTGGCAATTTTAGAGTCGGTGAGAGTTGGAGGGGTGGAGATTTCTCGTGCAACACTGCATAACGAGGATGAGATCAATAAAAAAGATATCAGGATAGGTGATACAGTTCTGGTGCAAAGGGCTGGTGATGTTATTCCTGAAGTGGTGATGGTGATAAAGAACAAAAGGACTGGAAAGGAAAGAAAATTTGTATTTCCTGACAAATGTCCGGTCTGTGGCTCTAAAGTAGAAAGACCACCAGATGAGGCGGTACATAGGTGCACGGGAATTGCCTGTCCTGCTCAGTTGAAAGAGAGGATTTCCCATTTTGCCTCCAAGGGTGGTATGGATATGGAGGGTTTGGGATATAAATTCATCGAACAGATGGTAGATTTAGGAATAGTAAAAGACCCGGCTGACCTGTACTATCTGACTGAGAAAAATCTACTGGATAAGATGGAGAGGATGGGACCAAAATTGGCTCAGAACCTGATCAATGCCATAAATAAGAGCAAAAATGCAGACCTACCGCACTTGATTTTTGCTCTGGGTATAAGGAATGTGGGTGAGCATATGGCTTCAGTTCTGGCCAGAGAGTTTGAATCTCTGGATAATTTAGCCAAGCAGTCGGTAGAGGATTTAACTTCGGTCTACGAGATTGGTCCTGTAGTCGGTGAGAGCATCTATAACTTTTTCCACGATGAAAAAAATCAGAAGGTACTGGAAAAGCTTAAGAAAGCAGGGGTGAAATTTCCGGAGATGTCCGAATTTGGATCCATGGGAAAGGTCAAAACCACAGTTACTCCATTGACTGACAAGACCTTTGTCCTTACCGGTGGTTTAGACTCTTTCACACGGGATGAAGCCAAGAGGACTATCGAGGAAATGGGTGGAAGAGTTTCCTCCTCAGTCAGCAAGAAAACCGACTTCGTGATTGTGGGAAAAGACCCAGGGTCGAAATTATCTGATGCTCAGAAATTAGGGGTAAAAACTATAGACGAGACCGGGTTCAAGAAAATGATCGGGAGGTAGCCGCAGACTTTAGTCTGCGACTGGGTGGCATCCCCAAACTTGTTTGGGGATGTCCTCCGTTGTGCTGTCAAGTGTTACCACCTGACACCACGGCAAAAGCAGATAAGAGTAATCGGCGGATGATAACATCCGCCTGAAGCGAGGATTCAAAGCCACTTTAGTGGCGTGACCTCACCCTTCCCCTCTCCTTAAAAGGAGAGGGGAAGAAAGCCACCTTAAACCTTTTTATTATGACCAATCAGGATATCGCCAAAATCTTCTATAATATCGCCGAGATCCTGGAAATCCAGGGAGAGAACCCTTTCAAGATCAGGGCTTATATCAAAGCCGCTCAGACTGTGGAGAGCTACACCAAGGAGCTTTCAGAGGCCCAGGATATTGAACAGCTAAAGGAGCTACCGGGCATTGGTGAAAAAATAGCCTTGAAGATAAAAGAGCTGGTGGAAACCGGGAAACTGGAAATGTATGAGAGGTTTAAAAAATCTGAGGTTGCTCCTTTGATCGAGCTTCTGCAGGTACCAGGATTGGGTCCCAAACATGTCAAGCTGATTTATGATAAGCTGGGGATTAAAACCATAGACCAGCTCGAAAAAGCCGCTAAGGGCGGAAAGTTGAGAAACCTACCAGGATTAGGAGAAAAAACCGAGCAGAATATTCTTAAAGGGATTGACCAGGAAAGAAGACACAAGGAAAGATTTCCTTTGGGCGTCATTTTGCCCAAAGCCGAGTCGATTGTTTCACAGTTGAAAAAAGTGAAAGAGGTTAAAGACATAAGCTTAGGAGGTAGTCTGAGGAGAATGAAGGAGACGATTGGAGATGTTGATATCCTGGTGTCTTCCTCAAAGGCGAAAATAGTCTCGGATGCATTTGTTAAACTTCCAGAGGTGCAGAATATTCTTTCAGAAGGAATAACCAAATCCAGCGTGATGACCAAAGATGATTTTCAAATGGACTTAAGAGTTGTAAAGCCGGAATCTTACGGTGCAGCTTTGCACTATTTCACCGGCTCTAAAGCTCACAATATCAGGATAAGGTCAATGGGTGTCGACAGAGGCTTGAAGATAAACGAATACGGAGTGTTCAAAGGTAAGAAGAGTATTGCAGGGAAAACTGAGCAGGAGATTTTCAAATCCGTAGGATTACCCTTTATTCCGCCTGAGATCAGGGAAGACTGGGGAGAAATCGAAGCTGCCCAAAAGAGGAAACTTCCTCATCTGATCGAACAAAAGGATTTAAAAGGCGATCTGCACATCCATTCCAACTGGACTGATGGCAGGAGCTCAATCGAGGATATGGCATTAGCAGCACAGAAAATGGGATATCTTTATATGGCTTTGTGTGACCATTCCCCAACTATTGGGATTACGAATGGGCTTACTCCGGAAAGGATTGAAAAACGGAAAAAGGAAATAGATAAGGTGAATAAAATACTCAAGGGTTTTGTCATTTTGAACGGTGCAGAGGTAGATATCAGGTCCAACGGTAAGATGGATTTTGAGGATGATATTCTGAAAGAGTTAGATATAGTCGTGGCTGCGGTTCACACCAAATTCACCCAGCCGAAAGATGAGATGACCAAAAGGATAATAGGCGCAATAGAAAATCCGTATGTGGATATTATCGCTCACCCCACTGGAAGGCTGATTGGCAGGCGGGACCCGTATGAAGTCGACATGGACAAACTTTTAGATGCAGCCAAAGCCAACCATAAGATTATGGAGTTAAATGCCTATCCAGATAGGTTAGATTTGAATGATTTGCACTGCCGTAAAGCCAAAGAGAAAGGAGTAAAAATAGCCATCTCCACTGATTCCCACTGGACTGAGCATCTTTCTTGGATAAGATACGGTATTGCCACAGCCAGAAGAGGCTGGCTTGAGCCTGAGGATGTGGTGAATACTTTGCCCTTAGAGAAGTTGTTGAAGCTTTTTCGATGAATATGGGATGCAGGGGCGTATTGCAATACGCCCCTACACTTCAAAAGGGTGCCATACCCAAACTTGTTTGGGGATGGATCCAATCACCCTCAAACAAGTTTGAGGGTGGCACCCATCGTGGAAGGTTAAAACACTAAATGGACGGACAGAACAATGTTCTGTCCCTACAAATTCCCTTGAACCTTTGAACCCTTAAACCCTTGAACTTTTTT
>MEWM01000048.1:14615-16162 GCA_001775355.1 candidate division Zixibacteria bacterium RBG_16_43_9
CAAAAACTTATCTTACCTTACAATCAGTAGCCTTACCCTTTTTAGCTCTGGCCGCCTTTACCGCTTTTTGCTATTTTGCCAGCCCGATTTTGATTCCGATTCTTGTTTCCGTCTCTTTAGCCTATATGCTAAGCCCGTTTATTTTTTTCCTGGATCGCCTTAAAATCCCTCATTTTATCTCGGTGCTTTTAGTGGTCTTAGCCAGTCTGGTCATTGTAGGGTTCTTAAGTTACCTGGTAATCGGGCAGGCAAATTCCTTTGTTCAGCAGATTCCTGCTTACTGGGACCAGGTCCTCTCATCTCTTGCCCGGCTTAAACTGAATCTAATCGACAGAGGTGCAATCTCTCCAGCCCAAGCACCGGATTTAGAGAACCTGCAATTAAAAAATTTAACCTGGATCTCCAAGTATTTAGCCCGGGGCTTAAGCTCGCTCCTCTCTTTTATACTTGGCTCTTTCTTTATCTTCTTTCTGACACTCTTTATTCTGAATGAATATCCTTATCTGAAGAAAAAAATCATAAAAGCATTCGGGAGTTCAAGTGAGCAGTTAAGTGAAAAAATTCTGACCGAGATAAATCAGCAAATCAGGGGTTTTGTCCTGGTAAAATTCTTCACTTCTTTAGCTCTCTCCTTGATTTACTCTCTCGGATTTCTGGTGCTGGGGTTGAACTATGCCTATATCCTGGGACCTTTAGCCGGATTTTTAAATTTGGTCCCCTATATCGGTCCCTTTGTGGGCTTAATCATTCCCCTTGTGGTAGCTGGAATACAGTTCCAGTCCTTTTTCCCGGTTCTGTGGGTGTTTATCTTTTATGAGGCGATTCAGCTTTTAGAAAGCAACCTGGTCACGCCGAAGCTTTTAGAGAATAAGATAAATCTCAACTCCTTAGCTATCCTGATCGCCTCTATGTTCTGGGCATGGCTCTGGGGAGCGATAGGTATCATCTTAGCAGTCCCGATAACTGCGGCTATCAAAGTAATCTGCGACCACGTGGAATCTTTAAAACCAATTGGAATAATTCTGGGAGGGAAAAAGGAGGAATGAAAATGGTTTGCGTGCTGTCAGGTGTTACCACCTGACAGCTTAGCAACTTTATACAGTGTCAGGAGGTAACTCCTGACACCACAGTGCAGGTCAGCTTTCGGGTGGCACCCAGCACCCAAGCGACCCTAAAAGGGTCGCACAACTATAACAAAATGAAATTCAAAGAAAATCTGATCTTTTTGTGGAGCTGGTTCAAGGAAACCTTTATCCATTTTTTCTTTAAAGACAATTGCCCTCTAATGGCAGCGGCCATCTCTTTTTATGCCATTTTGTCTCTAATTCCACTGTTTCTGCTTCTGATCTCCCTTTTGGGTTTTGTGCTGCATTCCTCTGAAAAAGCCTCATCCTCTGCTTATTTCCTGTTGGTCAAGACCCTCCCTTTGTCAACTGCCACCTCGTTTAAGCTTCTTTTTCGTTTGATAGAAAAAAGAGGGGTCTTTGGATTATTTGGCATCTTAGGTTTGACCTGGGCGGCAACCAGGATTTTCTCGGTTATTGAGC
>MEWM01000048.1:16191-16549 GCA_001775355.1 candidate division Zixibacteria bacterium RBG_16_43_9
CGGGGAAGGAGATATTTTCACAGCAAAGTTCTTTCTGTAATTCTGGTGCCGGCTTCTCTGGCGATTGTCGTTCTCTCCCTGGGAATGACCAGTCTGTATGCTTTTGCCAAGCGCATGACTTTGCCGTTTGTTCACTTGAGGCTCTCGGATGCTCCGTTTATAGCCAATCTTTTTGCCATTCTCATCCCAGTATTCCTGAGCCTACTACTTTTCTTTCTACTGTATAAGTTCATCCCGTATAGAAAGATTTCAAACTTTTCCGCTTTTATCGGGGCGCTATCTTCTGCCCTTCTGTGGGAGATATCCAAACATCTTTTTGATATCTATATCAAAAGTTATGCCGGCGTGGAAAAAGTCT
>MEWM01000048.1:16613-17593 GCA_001775355.1 candidate division Zixibacteria bacterium RBG_16_43_9
AATCGGGGCAGAGGTCGGGGTGAACTTTGAGATCTTAAGGGGGAAAAACAAAGTCGAGGGTATGGCTGGATCGTCTGATTAAGCTCGTAGGGGCAGGTTTCAAACCTGCCCCTACCGGAGAGATCGAGCATAAAAAAGGCAGTCCCGCATTAGGCGAGACTGCCAGTTTTTCCTTTGAGTCAAAGATAGTTTCTACTCTCCACCGGTAGTATCAGCCTGAGTTGTTTCAGCCGTTGATGTGGTGGTGGTAGTGGTGGTGGTAGTGGTAGTTCCTTCTGTCTTCTGCTCTGCTTTCTTAGCACATCCGGCAAAGATGGCTAAGGTGAGAAGAAGAGCAATCAAAAGCGCGATTAATTTCTTCACTTACTTTATCACCTCCCTTTGGGTCTCATTATCTCGATTTTCCTGACAATTCGCTTCTCTTTTGTTTTTTACTTGACCTGTGTTTCCGGTTTTCGTATAATCTTTCTCAACGTCTGAACTTCTGGCTTCGGACGGTGTATAACATATTAGGTTTCAATTTATAGCTTAAGTTTTGATTGTCAACAGAAAAATTCTTAATTTCTCAAGAAAGGAAATCGATGCACTTTTTGACTTTTTTGCTGATGGCTCCTGATCCAGCCGCTTTCAGGGGTAACATAATCCGGATGGTCCTGGAGTCGGGTGTTTTTGCCCAGGTAATCCTGTTCATACTTTTGATCTTCTCCATTATCTCCTGGGCCATAATGATAAACAAGCTCAGGATTTTCAGAAAAGTAGAAAAAGAGACCAGAAGGTTTCTTACCACCTTCAGGAAAAGCAAGAGCCTGTCTGAAGCTTATATTGCCTGTGGGCTGCTGCACAGAACCCCTCTGCACAACATGCTGGTGGCAGGATTCAAGGAAACTGAGCAATTCTCTAAAAAAGATGAAGTAATCCCGGTGGAGAAGAGAGCGGAAGTGGTTAAGATGACTCTGGACCGGGTGGGAGCAGAGGAGATA
>MEWM01000048.1:17686-18191 GCA_001775355.1 candidate division Zixibacteria bacterium RBG_16_43_9
TCATTTGCCAGCATAGGGATAAGAGGGACAGCCAGCTTAGCTGTGGTTGCGCCGGGAATAGCCCAAGCTTTAATTGCGACCATCTTTGGACTGGCAGTGGCTATCCCTGCGGTTATCGGGTACAACTATTTCAATAACCGTCTGAAGTTCGTCGCAACAGACATAGACAATTTCTCCTTAGAATTCCTTACCACTGCCAAGAAAGAAGGGATTTTATGAGAAAAAGGCAGTATGGTGCACTTTCTGACATCAACGTAACAAACTTAGTGGACGTGGTCTTGGTCCTCCTGATTATTTTTATGATTACTGCTCCGATGCTACAGAGCGGTATAGACATCAACCTGCCAAAGACCGTTGCCTCAGAAAAAGACTTAGGAGAAGGGATTGTTGTTACCATAACCAAGGAAAAAGGCATCTTCGTGGATGACAAGATCACTCCTCTGAATAAATTCGAACAGAGATTAGCGGCGGTGAAGGCTAAAAAGGGCGGTAAGGCAGTTTATTT
>MEWM01000048.1:18306-18779 GCA_001775355.1 candidate division Zixibacteria bacterium RBG_16_43_9
TCTATATTTCTCTTGCAGCTCATTTGGTGATTCTGCTGTCTATAGCAATCTTAGCTCCGGTCACTGCCTATTACCAGATGAAAGGTTATCCTCAGATCTACAGGGTAGGATTGGTGAGCCTGCCAGCAGGCGAGGGCGTAACCACAGGTCAGGCTAGTTCTACTGGTGCTTCAGCCCCGGCTGAGGGAGTCGGATTGAAGGAAATAAAAACTGAGCAGAAAAAAGCGAAAAAGACTCAGCCGAAAGCTTTGCAACAGAAAACGCAGCCTTCAAAAAAGACTGCAGAGGCTACTGCAAAACTTGGTGAAGGTAAGGGAGCTGGTGGTAAAGAAGGGAAAGGTGAAGGTTATGAAGTCTCTTTGGGTGGAGGACTGGGTTCTGCTTATGTGGAAGGGGGGAATTTTGAATCTTCTTATTATCTGGATATCGCCTTTGGGAAGATAAGGGGGAATTTTTCCAATCCCTTAAGACAA
>MEWM01000049.1:0-19633 GCA_001775355.1 candidate division Zixibacteria bacterium RBG_16_43_9
CACCTGTGGATTTGATAGTGACAGCACCAAATGGAGATTCGATTGGAGTGAGTTTTAACACTATACCAAATGCCACCTATGATACAACTCAGAATGTTGGTGGCGACGAGGATAAAGATGATAAGGTTACCATACCTAATCCCATAGTGGGTGAATATATGGTCAGAGTTATAGCGGAGCCTGGAGGTACTGGCAACTATACTTTAGCCGTAAAATTAGATGGGAATGAAGATAGAGTTATGATAGCCAATGCCCCGACTCCAGGACCAGGAGAGGTGGATACGGTGGTATATAATGTTATAGAGTATCTGAGGGGAGACCCGAACACAGATGGGAAAAAAACAGTCTCGGATGTGATTTACCTGGTCAATTATTTGTTCAAAGGTGGGCCTGCACCCGACCCCTTGTTCTTAGGGGATGCCAATTGCCAGCAAGGGGTGAATGTTGCAGATGTAATCTATCTGGTAAATTACCTTTTCAAAGGCGGAAAACCACCCTGTAGTTAACAAGGCTAAAGGCTAAAGTCTAAAGTCGAAAAGGAAATACAAAATGTAGCGTCCGGGCTTGTCCCGGACGTTTCATTCTCTCATAATATCCGAACGCGCACTGTTATCTCACCAAACTCATCTTCTTGGTTTCCTGATAGTCACCAGCCCTTAGCTGATAGAAGTAAATCCCTGAAGAAACCGGAATCCCCTTCTGATCTTTTCCATCCCAGGCGACCTGATAATTACCTGGAAGTTTTTCCTCATTCACTAAAATCCTGACCTTCTGTCCTAAGATATTATAAATTGCAAGGGTGGTGTGGATGGGACTATGAACCATGAACTGTGAACCATTAACTGTGAAGGGGATTGTGGTCAAGGGGTTAAAGGGATTGGGGTAATTTAGTCCTAATGAGAAGTGCAGATTCAGGTTTTCTTTTGAATCTTTTACGTCTGATCTGGAATTAAGTCTTATTCTTGCCTCGAATGGCAGGAAATTATGCTTGTTCACTGTCAAGTTAAGCTCATTCGTTGTCAAGTTGAACAAAGGAATCGAGGTCTTACCTTCGGGATCAGTCACACCGATGAAAAAGAGAGTGTCTTTATGGCTTACAGCTACCTTTGCATCAGGCAATGGCGATCCTTTTACTTTAACCTGTACGACAAAGATGGAATCGGATGAGAGATCATCAGGATAGATTACCTCAAGGGAGCAGGGGGTATCGGTCCAGATTTGCATCTCCGGATCACCTAAGAGGTTATGCCCGTAATTCAAATCCCTATAAATTGAATAGGTTGTTTTTGAAAAAGCTTCTGCTACTCCTACATGATATCCATATTCTGGTTTGAAAAGGTTTTTCATAAATTCAGAAGCTAACTTGTAGGAAGTCGATACCCAGCCCCAGCGGGAATACCCTAAAAAGGCAACTGCTCCTTTATCTTTGGAGATCAGGAAATTTTTTCCGATGCACGGTGGAGTTCCCAAGGCAGGCTCAGTTTCAACATCAAGTGCAGTTTGATTGCAGGATATAGAGTATAATATTCCTAAGTTGTTGCGGTTGTTTAAATTATTCAGATGACCATTACCGTCTTCAACACCGGAATCTGAAAGGACATAGGTTTTGGGCCACTGGTTGATAAGATTTGAGCTGGCAACAAAACCGTTAACTTTTCCGTGAGCGAATACCCCGATTATTCCCCATCCTTGATTCAGGATATCAATACATTTTGAGCCGGAGGGGTCAGTGGGGTTTTCAGCACTTCCTGAAGGGGATTCTACTAAACTCTGGAGGTCCTGATAGAAACTCTGATCAATACCCTGAGAAACCAGGGTGTGCTGTCCAACTGTTTCCCAATCCCTCATCTGATCAGAGCTTATCCATATACCTTTTTTGAGAAATGAATAATCGCCAAGGCCCGGGCTTTTCTCATAGTTTATAATTTTCTGGACAAAAATATCTGCTTCTTCTGGAGTTTTTACAGGTGCTCTTCCGACAAAAAGCTCAGGATACAAGTCAGGTGAATCATCAGTCGGCTCTCCAAAAACCCCATCTCCATCTTTATCCCAGTCTCCATCTAAATCCGCATAATATAGTTCGCAGATCTGCTGGTCAGCTATAGGTATGGAAGAAGAAGTATTAGCATGGTAGGCATACCTGAACGGGACTATATCTCCATCTCCACCTAAAAGGATCCACAGGAGGCCATCAGGATAAGACTGGATCAGGAAGTTTCTGATTTTCTCTTGGGTGTCTTTGCCACTATAGGAATTCATTATGCTATCTGTCGTAACGATCTTTGCTCTTAACCCTTTTTGAGTTTTCCATTCAATCAGAGGAAAAAAGGAATTCCTCAATTCCCCTGAAGTGATTATAAGGTATACAGGTTGCTCCGAGGCTTCGGTTTTGTATTCAGAGGTACGGGGATATTGAGGAAGCTCCTCAGGATTGTAAAGTAAATCACCAAGAAAAGCTGCTGCCAGTCTATTTTTTTCCTCTAAACCTATTTTAGGATAAACTCTTCTCGATGGAGCTTCTTTTAGAATGATGGTGAGGTTCAAGCTCTTGTTTAAAAAAAGGTTCTGGGATTTCGGAAAGTACTTTAAAGGATATAAAACCAGGCTTAAAATATGACTTCCACCTAAGTAGCCTGAGTTTATAATCTTATATGGTTCTTGGGGATACACCTCATCAGAGAAGTAAACTGAAGAGTCAAATACAGGTAAATCCTCGACTGGCATTCCATCGGTTTTCTCTTTTCTAAAACCAGGGCAAATAAAATAGTTTCCGAGAAGCTTCTCGTTCTCAGTCTCGCACAGGACCGTATCAACAACTTTATTCTCAGGAATTAAAAGGTTAAAAATCCTAAAAGGAAGCACAGGTTTTCCAATTTCTTCCTCAACTTCACCTTTTTTTAGTTGAATATAATCATAATTACCTTTTTTCTGAAATTGAAGCTCTTCTTCT
Source organism: candidate division Zixibacteria bacterium RBG_16_43_9 (assembly GCA_001775355.1). GTDB lineage: Bacteria > Zixibacteria > MSB-5A5 > MSB-5A5 > RBG-16-43-9 > RBG-16-43-9. Next base: position 2,951 of record MEWM01000049.1, read on the forward strand.
GAGAAATTTACTTGATAGGTCGACTGTGAAAAGCAAAATGAGTGTAATATCGAAAGAACTACACAACTTAATAAGAATTTCTTAACCAAAACCAATCCCCCTCCAGGTTTTTTAAGAAGTCTATGAGAACCTTAACGTACGGGGCTGGTCCCGCCGTGGCGGGACGCCTACGAAATGGATAAATGTGTTATTTTCGTAGGTCGGGCACCTTGCCCGACCATGCTCCGCGACTTCATCAGAGCTTCTTTAGGATTTATCAACAAGTATATGGCAAAAGGCTTGCCAGATAAAACTTCAAGCGGATGTTTTGAAGATTCTTATATTCTGTTTCAGGTGAAGAAGTTATTTTTTGGGCGCTTATTAAGATCAGAATTTCAATCAATATGTAGGGGGAAGGCTCCTATAAATAGTGGTAAGTTTCCAATACTTGAGATATCTAAAAAAAATTTAGAATTTTTAATTTTTTTCTTGACAATAGAGCAAGCATAAGATAATATTGGTGGCAAGTAGTGGCAAGCGGTGGCAAACAAAACCTAAAAATAGAGAAAAATGCCCCTCACCAAAAATTCCTATAACTACTCTGTCGACCATAAGGGGAGAGTAAGTCTTCCAGCTAAATACAGAAAAACCAACAGTTCTACCCTCTGCGACACCTATATGATAACGGTCGGGCTGGAAGGTTGTCTGGTAGTCTATTCTATGGATCAATGGGAAAATTTCATAGGAAAACTTAAAAAACTACATTCGAACAAAAAGGATATAAGACGCTATTTAAGAATCATTTTCTCCAATGCCACTGAATCCCAGTTAGATAAACAGGGAAGGATGAGTATCTCGCAAGAGCTTCTGGCAGATGCCAAAATAGAAAAAGAGGTGCGAATAATTAAGTTACCAGATCGGATCGAGCTCTGGAATCCTGAGTTATTCAAGAAGTATGAAAAAGGTGGAGAAGGAGAAAGACCAATCGAGGAGATAGTTGAAGAGATTGAAGATTGGAACGATTTACCATAAACCGGTACTCAAAGAAAAGGTAATAGAATATCTAATCACTGACAGGTCAGGAACATATGTCGATTCGACATTGGGAACTGGAGGACATGCTGAGGCGATATTAGAAGAGCTGAATGAGGGAGGAAAGCTCTTAGGGATAGACAGAGATAGCGATTCTTTAAAGATTTCAAAAGAAAGACTCAGGAGGTTTGGAAAGAAGGTGGATTTTTTCAATCAGAGTTATAGCCATCTTCCTGAGATATTAAAAAGCCAGAATTTAGAGAAAATAAGCGGGGTCCTTTTTGACTTAGGGCTTTCCTCTTATCAGTTAGATACCCCGGAAAGGGGTTTCAGTTACTCTACCGAGGGTCCACTGGATATGAGATTTGAGCGGAGCGAAGGAATAAAGGCAATAGACGTTATAAATGAGTATCCAGTTGAAGAACTTACCAGGATTTTCAAGGAATATGGCGAGGAAAGATTCTCTAAAAGGATAGCTCAGGCAATTGTCCTGAACAGAAAAATCAAAAAAATCGAATCCACCAAGGAACTTAAGGATATAGTGAAAAGCATATTGAAAACAAAAGGTGATATCAAAACCCTTTCACGTATCTTTCAGGCTTTAAGAATTGAGGTAAACGAAGAGCTTTCTGAGTTAAAAAAGGGACTGGATGCAGGAATTGAAGCTTTAGTTCCCGGTGGCAGGGTCTGCGTTATCTCCTATCATTCCTTAGAAGATAGAATCGTCAAGAATAGATTTTCTGAGCTGGCTAAAGGATGCACCTGTCCACCGGATTTTCCAGTATGTATCTGCGGAGGAAAGAAAGTGCTGAAAATCCTGACCAGGAAACCGGTTATTCCGGATGAGAAAGAGATCGAAGAAAATCCAAGAGCCAGAAGCGCGAAATTAAGAGCTACAGAAAAGATTGCGTAGTCCACGTGAAGTAAGGAGCTTGCTTGTCAGAATTCAAATTCTTTTACAGGCCAAAACCGCAAAGGAAGCGGATTAAAGGACATAGCCATAAGCTCTTTTTCCTGACTCTACTGGTGCTGATCGTTTTTTCAACCCTTTATGTCTGGCAGAGGGTTAAGGTCATAAAGCTCTTAAAAGAGATACAGGAACAAAAAAAACTCCTGGCTGAAGAGGAGAAAAAATATAAATACCTTACTCTGGAGACCTCAGAACTCTCATCCTTTGAGAGGATAGAGAAGATCTCCCAGGAAAAGTTAGGGTTGATCCATCCTGCTGAATATCAAATTCAGCGGGTATATGAACGGCAGCCCAAAAAGTCAAATCTTCCTGCTAACCTGTGGGTCAAGTTCAAAAATTTTGGGAAAAAGCTTTATCCTTTTGAAGAGAAAAGAATACCAGCTAAAGAGATAAAACATGACCTCTAAGAAAAAATCGGAACTCAAAAGAAGAAGCACGGTCCTTTTTCTGTTAGCAGTCCTTTTCATCCTGGCAGTACTTCTGCGGGTTTTTCAGCTCCAGGTAGTCAAGAGTGCGCAAATCCAGAAACTCGCTTTACGCCAGCAGGAGGTCTGCCTGAAGTTAGAAGCAAAACGCGGGGTGATCTATGACCGGAATATGAAGATTTTGGCTTTTAACCTTCCGGCTGAGTCTTTTTTTGCAGTGCCGGAAAGCGTTACCAATAAGGGCCTGGTAGCGAACCGGTTCTCAGCCTTGTCTGAAAAAAGTGACCAGGAGATCAAAGGTTCCCTATGCCAGGATGGAAAAAGATTTGTCTGGCTGAAAAGGAAGTGCGAGAAAGGGGAAGCTGAAAAGGTGAAAAGCTGGCGTTTAAAAGGGGTGTACGTGCAGGAGGAGACCAAGAGAAGTTATCCTTATTCCCCTTTAGCTGGTGACCTTATAGGCTTCACGGACATAGATAATAAAGGTTCTGCTGGCGTAGAATATCAGTATAACCAGTTCCTATCCGGAAAAGACGGGAAAGGGATTTTTCAGAAGGATGCCTGGGGAAACTCATACCAGATAAGGGAATATCCCCTAATAGATCCACAGAGCGGAAAAAGCCTGGTGTTGACTCTGGATTTGGACCTTCAGGCTAAATTAGAAGACGAGTTGAAGAACTCCATAAAACTTACCGGTTCAGAAGCTGGTTCCGGTATTCTTTTGAACCCGAGCACAGGAGAGATCCTGGCTATGGCCTATATCTCAAAAGAGAATACAGAGAACACATCTTCTGAACTGAGGCTAAAAAACAGTTTAGTCTGCGACAATTTCGAGCCAGGCTCTACCTTTAAAATTGTCACAGCTGCGGCTGCACTGGAAAAAAGGATCAAAAAACCTGAGGATTCTCTTTTTGCTGAAAAAGGAAAGTTCAAGATCGGAAAGAAGGTCTTGCATGATATTCACGAATACGGATGGCTGACTTTTAAGGATTGTGTGGTTTTCTCCAGTAACATAGGTATGGCCAAGGTGGCAATGGAGGTCGGTGACGAGAACCTTTTAGATTATGCTAAGAGGCTCGGGTTCGGACAAAGGACTGGGATTGACCTGCCAGGGGAGGCAAAAGGGCTTCTTCCTTCCTCTGCTAAGAAATGGTCCGATATCACTACCGCAACTTTTGCCATAGGTCAAGGCATTTCAGTTACCCCGCTCCAGCTTGTATGTGCCTATGCTGCCATAGCCAATGGCGGGCTTCTTTTGAAACCTTACGTGGTCAAACAGGTCCTGGATGAGGAAGGGAAAGTCGAGCAGGAGTTCCAGCCGACAGTGGTGAGAAGAGCATTAGAACCAAAGACATCTTATCTTTTAACTGAGCTCTTAAAGGGTGTGGTGACTGACGGAACAGGGAATACTGTAAAAATAGAAGGAGTGAATATAGCTGGAAAAACCGGCACAGCGGAGAAGCCTAAAGTTGGGAAAAGAGGTTACCAGAAGGACAAATATATCGCTTCTTTTGTCGGGTTTTTTCCGGCAGAAAATCCTCAGATGGTGGGGTTCATCATGCTGGACTCACCCAAAGGGATGTATTATGGAGGCCAGACAGCGGGTCCGGCTTTCAAAAGAGTAACTGAGAAGATAATCCCATCTGAGAATCTACTGGTGAAAAATAAAATTGAAAAGCCACGGGTCTCTTTTGCGGTTGCCTCCAGGGAACAGGATTCTGAAAGACAAAAATCAGCAGCTCAAGCAGCCACACTTCACAAGGTACGGCTGAATGAGCAGGATGTTCCCTCTCTAAAGAGGAAGCTAAATTCTGGCAGTGATGAAAAGGATTTGACACTGATGCAGGACCGGAAAATAATGCCGGATTTAACGGGCTCCACGGTAAGGGAAGCTGTCAAGCTTTTAAGCTCTTATTCAATCACCGTAAAGCTACAGGGTTCAGGCAAAGTGATAAAGCAGATACCCTTGCCTGGAACGAAACTTACAGGTGGAGAAACCTGTTTTCTGGAGTGCAAGTCAGATGACTAAGCTAAAGAAACTTCTGGAAGTGCTCCCGGATAAGGAAATTTACGGAGATATCGATTGTAACATAAATAAATTAGAATATGATTCCAGAAAGATAGAAAAGGATGATCTTTTTTTCGCCATGTCCGGATTTGAGCAGGACGGGCATGAATATATAATCTCCGCTATCCAGAAAGGGGCTATTGCCTGCATCTTGGAAAAAAAGGGTGGTTACCCCTTAAAAGTCCAGATAAAAGTGAAAGACTCAAGAGAATCCCTGGCGCTCATCTCTGCCTTGTACTACAACTACCCCTCCTCTAAGCTGAAGGTGGTTGGTGTGACTGGAACCAACGGCAAGACCACCATCACTTACATGCTAAAAGCTATCTGGGAAAAAGACGCAGAGAAAACAGGGTTAATCGGGACTGTAGCTTACTATGTAGGTGAAAAAAAAATCCCGGCAGTAAATACCACTCCGGAGTCACTGGACCTACAGAGGATGTTTTGTGAGATGCTGAAACAGAAAGTCTCCTCTGTGGCGATGGAGGTATCATCTCATTCCTTAGTCCTAAACCGGGTAAAAATGGTCGATTTCGACGTGGCGGTCTTTACCAACTTGAATCCGGAGCATCTGGATTTCCACAAAGATATGAGATCTTACAAGGAGGCTAAAGGGATTCTATTTCAGAATCTTAAAGAGGACAGTTACGCGGTGATCAATCTGGATGATCCGGAATGGGAATACTTCTATAATGTCAGCAAAGGGGTAAGATTGACATACTCATTGAAAAACAAAGAAGCAGATTTCTATGTAAAAACCTGTTCCCAAACTGGTTCAGGGTTCAAATTAGAACTGGTAACCCCGGTTGGTGACCTGGATATAGACTTGAAGGTCTTAGGCGATGTGAATATCTACAATGCTCTGGCTGCTGTTGCCTCAGCTTTTGTTACCGGAACGAGTCTTTCAAAGATCAAGACAGGTTTAGAGAGTTTCTCCGGAGTTCCGGGCAGGCTGGAGCAGGTCGATTTGGGACAGAATTTCAAATTGATAATCGATTATGCCCATACACCTTTTGCTTTTGAGAACCTGCTCCGAACAGTTAGAAAAATGACAAAGGGAAAGATAATCTTCTTATTCGGATGCGGGGGTGACAGGGACAGAACAAAAAGAGAACCGATGGGCAGGATTGCAAGCAACTTAGCTGATTTTGTCATCCTTACCACTGATAATCCGAGGAGCGAAGATCCGAAGGAAATAATCGCAGAGATACTAAAAGGGGTTTCTGATAGATCAAAAGTGGAAATAATCCTGGATCGGAAAGAGGCAATTATCTCTGCCCTGAGAAGAGCGAAAGAAAACGACACAGTCGTTTTAGCAGGTAAAGGGCATGAAGATTACCAGATAATTGGAAAAGAAAAGCTCCATTTCAGTGAAAGGGAGATAGTGGAGGAGGAGTTAAAGAAATCAGGTCGGGTTTATGATAGTGCTAAGACATAAACGACTCATATTGCTTTCCGTTGGTGTCCTCACCAACGGAACCTCGTTGGTCAGGAGACCAACGAGGAGCGTACAGAAAAATAACCTATGATCGAGCTAAAATATAAACAGCTTTTAGACATAGTTAAAGGGAAACCCCTTCCCGAAGGACCCTTTGCGGATTTCCGGATTAAAGGGTTGTCTATTGATTCCAGAACGATCGAGCCGCAGAATCTTTTCATAGCCATAAAAGGTGAAAAGTTTGACGGACACGACTTTATAAAACAGGCGCTGGACAAAGGGGCATCCTGTGCGGTCATTTCAGAAGGCAGATTATCAGATAGAGAAATTCCCTACTTATCTTCCACCTCAGGGAAAAGGGCGGTTCTGGTTAAAGATACCAGGACTGCCCTGCAAAATATCGCCAGGTGGTACCGGGATAAATTCAAGGTCAAAATTGTGGCTATCACTGGCACGAACGGTAAAACCACTACCAAAGAGATGATAGCAGAGATTCTTTCGAAAAAGTATAATGTCCTCCGTTCAGAAAAAAGCTTCAATAATCAGGTGGGGGTTCCGTTAACTCTACTTAAGATTACTTCTGAGACTGGAGTGTTGGTCCTGGAATTGGGTATGAACCAGCCAGGAGAGATAGGAATTTTGACCAGGATGGTAAATCCTGACATGGGACTGATCACCAATATAGGTCCAGCTCATCTGGAGTTTATGGGAAGCTTAGAAAAAATTGCTCAGGCTAAATTTGAGCTTTTAGAGAATATGGATGAAAAAGGGAAAATAGTTCTGAATGCTGATGACCCCTGGCTTTCCAAAAAAGCAAAAACTGAGAAAAGAAAAGTCTATACCTTTGGTCTGGAAAAAGAGGCTGATTTTGCAGCCAGTAATATCGTGCAGAACGCTAACGGATTTTTCTCCTTTTCAGCAAATGGCACTGTCCCCATAAGCCTGAAGCTCTTAGGAAAGCATAACATCTACAACGCCTTAGCGGCATTCTCTGTAGGCTCGATCTTGAAAGTGGAGAATGAAAAGATAAAAGAAGCCCTTGAGGATTATACACCGCTTCAGTTGAGAATGGAGCTGTCTGAAGTAGATGGGATCAAAATCCTGAATGATTCCTACAATGCCAATCCCGTCTCCATGCAGATGGCTTTAGAAACCCTTAAGGAAATGAAAACTTCAGGGAATAAAGTGGCAGTTTTAGGGGATATGTTAGAGTTAGGAGAGAAGTCCTTAGAGTATCACAAAAAGATAGGTGAGAGAGTCAAAGAATGCCAGATCGACTACCTTTTTACCCTGGGTGAGCTTTCTTCAGGAATTACTCAAGGTGCAAAAGAGAAAGGTTTAAAAAGTGAAAATATATTTCCTTTTAAGGATAAAAAAAGTCTTTTGGAGACTTTGCTGGAAATCTTAAAACCCGGGGATGTGGTTCTTTTCAAAGGCTCAAGGAAAATGGGCTTGGAAGAAATCGTGGAAGGTTTAAAAAAACTTTATCCGGTCAAAAGTTAAAATGCTCTATCATCTTTTATATCCTTTAAGTGAACATATAAGTTTTTTTAACCTGTTTAAATATATAACCTTCCGAAGCGCTTACGCTACAGTCACTGCTCTTTTGATAAGTCTGATTCTGGGACCCTACTTCATCCGCAAACTCAGGGAAAAACAGGTGAAGGAAAAGATAAGGGCAGAGGGGCCAGCAACCCATCTGACGAAGGAGGGGACGCCAACTATGGGCGGACTGATAATCCTTTTTTCAGTTTTGCTGCCCACTGCCCTTTGGGCTGATCTTTCCAACCGTTATATCCAGCTGATACTTCTGGCAACAGCCTGGACCGGTGCGATCGGGTTCATGGATGATTATCTCAAAGCCATAAAACACCAGCGCAAAGGACTGGTCGGCAGGAAAAAATTAATAGGACAGGTGAGTCTGGGCCTGATGATAGGAGCGCTCCTTTATTTCTTCCCTCCGTCGCACAATTTCGATACTGCCACTGAGATACCTTTTCTCAAAAGTTACTTCCTGGAATTCGGGATTTTATACATTCCCTTTGTGATGCTGGTCTTGACCGGCTCTTCCAATGCGGTCAATTTGACTGACGGACTGGATGGATTAGCCATAGGCTTAGCCGGGCTATGCGCAATCGCCTTTGCTGGTATAGCCTATGTTACAGGAAGGACGGATTTTTCCAGATATTTAGGTATTACTTATTTAGAAGGGGCTGGTGAGTTAACTATTTTCTGCGGGACTTTAATAGGAGCGGCATTAGGTTTCTTATGGTTCAACTCCTATCCAGCAAAGGTCTTTATGGGGGATACCGGTGCTTTAGCCTTAGGAGGCTCTTTGGGATTATTAGCTGTTCTTGTAAAAAAAGAGCTGTTGTTGGTAATTGTTGGCGGAGTGTTCGTGGCTGAAGCACTTTCGGTTATGCTGCAGGTGGTCTATTTTAAGTGGAGTAAAGGTAAAAGGATTTTCAAAATGGCACCTCTGCATCATCATTTTGAGCTTTTGGGCTGGGCCGAGCCAAAAGTTGTGGTCAGATTCTGGATAGCAGGTGCGATATTTGCCCTTTTGACGTTAAGTACATTAAAGATAAGATGAAGGAACAATTCAAAAAAAATTATGCCGTCATTGCGAGCCCTCATAGAGGGCGAAGCAATCCCTTATACTATGAAGATTGCTTCGTCGGTCTAATGACCTCCTCGCAATGACAGGTGGTAGGGCAAGGCTTTAGAGCGGAGTGCATCAGCTTGCTGATGCGTTGACGGAGGCAAGAGCAAGCTCTTGCACTCCCATAGAGGGGAAAAAGATTCGAGGACTAAAGGGTTTGAGGGAAGAAATTGAGAGTTCTGTGTTCGGATGAGGTATGCGTGAGAGTGGATCGGATTAGAGGGAAAAAAATCTCTGTTTTCGGGATGGCTCGGTCCGGTATGGCCCTGGCTGAAGTTTTGAAGAGCCTGGGTGCTTCAGTTTTCTTGACTGAAATGAAAACTGAGGAAAATTTATCGTCAGAGATCTCAGAATTAAAAAGTTCGGATATAGATTTTGAGACCGGGGGACATACAGAAAAAGCGTTAGAGCACAAGGATTACCTGGTTATCAGCCCAGGCGTTCCATCTGATCTTACTATTCTGATTGAAGCAGAAAACAGAGGGATTCCTATTTTCTCGGAAATTGAGGTGGCTTACTGGCTTTGCGAAGCTCAGATCATAGGTATTACCGGTTCAAACGGCAAGACAACCACTACTACTCTTGTGGGTGAGATATTAAAAGAGGATGGAAGGGAGGTAAAAGTGGCGGGAAATATCGGTGTTCCGTTCTCAAGTGTGGTGCAGGAGGTTTCCAGTAAGGGCATAATCGTTCTGGAGATCTCCAGTTTTCAGTTAGAGAAAATCGAGGAGTTCAAGCCTAAGATTTCGGCAATTTTGAACGTTACCCCTGACCATCTGGACCGTTACCCTGATATGAAAAGCTACACTGATGCCAAGCTGAGAATTTTCGAGAATCAGACCGAGGATGATTTTGTCGTTTTAAACTGGGATGACCCGGTGACCTCAAACCTGGCACCTCTATCCCGGGCAAAGAGCCTGTTTTTCAGCACTAAAAGCGAACTGAAGGTTGGCTCCTATGTTAAAAACGGAAATATAGTATTTCAGCTAAATGGTAAAGCTGAAGAGATAATCCCGGTTGAGGAGATAGGGATCAAGGGTCCCCATAATCTGTCCAATGCCTGTGCTGCCTGTGCCATCAGTGCCGCCTTAGGCGTGAAAAAAGATTCAATGGAAAAAGCTCTGAAAAATTTCAAAGGGGTCGAACACCGGTTAGAGGAAGTAGCCATAATCGACCAGGTAAGATTCGTTAATGATTCCAAAGCCACTAATGTCGATTCTGTCTTCTATGCCCTGCAGAGCATAAAAGAGCCGATTTTTCTCATCGCTGGAGGCAAGGATAAAGGCGGAGATTTTACGAAATTGAGGGAGTTAGTCAAATCGAAGGTTAAAGGGCTGATCCTTTTGGGCCAGGCAAAAGAGAAAATAAAAGAGGCCTTAGGGGATCTGGTGCCTACATACATAGTCGAGTCTATGCAGGAAGCAGTAGAATTAGGGTTCAAGAAAGCGGATAAGGGTGACTGCGTTTTGCTTTCCCCTGCCTGCGCCAGCTTTGATATGTTCAAAGATTATGAGCATAGGGGAAGAGTTTTTAAAGAAACGGTCCTGAATCTAAAAGGGAAAAAAGATGACTGACCGGTCCAAGCCTGATTTCATGCTGATTGCTATCGTTCTAATCCTGGTTTTCCTGGGAATGATAATGATCTATTCTGCCTCCGCCATACTGGCTGATTTCAAAATGAAGAAGGACTCATCATTCTTTTTAATTAGACAGCTCTCCTGGCTTATCGTCTCTTCTGCGGGTTTATTCCTGCTTATGAAAACAGATTACCATCGTCTTAAAAAGATATCATATGTCTGTCTTTTTCTATCTGCGATCTTTCTGGTCCTGGTGTTGTTTTTAGACCCGACCAAAGGGGTGAAAAGATGGATCAGGTTAGGTCCAATCGGGTTTCAGCCCAGCGAATTTTTCAGGTATTCTTTTATCCTGTTTATGTCGTTTACCCTGGTTAAAAAAGGGGAGAAGATAAAACAGTTCAAACATCTGCTCCTGCCATATCTGGTGATCTTAGGAGTGGCTGGTCTGCTTCTCTTGAAAGAGCCTCACTTAGGAGGACTTTTCACCCTGGTTTTAAGCTCACTGATTCTGCTTTATCTCTCTGGAACAAAATTGCGTTATCTGCTATTCATTACTGTCCCAGCAATAGTTATTGGGCTATTATTTGTGTTTGTGACTGGATATGAAAAAGACAGGATAATAGATTATGCTAAAGCCCTTAAAGACCCGTTGCAGGGTAGTTATCAGCTCAAACAAGCGGTTTTGTCAATGGGGAATGGCGGACTGACTGGTGTTGGCTTAGGTCAGGGTAGGCAGAAACTTTTCTTCCTGCCGGAACCTCATACTGATTTCATCCTGGCTACTATCGGTGAAGAGGGAGGTTTTTTCTGGGTAGCAGGCATTTTAATCCTCTTTTTTCTTTTAGCCTGGAGAGGAATGCAGATTTCCCAGAGAGCGCCTGACCTGTTAGGATATTACCTTGCCTTTGGGCTAACCTTTACCATCTTTATAAATTTTCTCATAAATTCAGGCGTGGTTTTAGGGTTACTTCCCACCACGGGAATACCGATGCCTTTTTTGAGTTATGGAGGAACTTCTCTTTTTTTCAATCTGGCAGGTGTAGGGATAATCCTGAACATCTCCAGACAAAGGGATTTTAAGATACACAGGAGGTTATGCTAAAAGTGATTTTAGCAGGAGGAGGAACCGGAGGGCATATCTACCCGGCGATCGCGATTGCCAGTGAGTTCAAATACCGGTTTCCGGACTCGGAGATACTTTTCATCGGCACGAGGAAGGGATTGGAAAAAGAGTTAGTTCCAAAAAACAATTTCAAATTGGAATTCATCTCCGCCAAAGGGTTAGCCCGCAGTCTGAGAAAAGAGCTTTTCTTTTTGCCCTTCTACATACTGAAAAGTCTCCTAGAATCAAGAACGGTTTTGAGAAAGTATCAACCTGACATCGTGGTTGGTACCGGAGGTTACGTGAGCCTGCCTGTTCTTTTGATGGCAAGCCTGCTGGGGAAGAAAACGCTAATTCAGGAACAAAATTCTTATCCTGGTATATCCACCAGGATTTTGTCCTTATTTGCCAACCGAGTATGTCTTTCATACCAGGACTCGACCAGGTATTTCCCCTTGAAAAGAAAACTGAGGGTATTAGGTAATCCTATCAGAAAAGGAATCATATCCGGGAACAGAGAAGAGGGACTAAGAAAGTTCAATTTGAACCCGGACAAGAAAACGGTTTTCATCTTAGGTGGAAGCCAGGGCTCAAAAAGGATAAATCAAGCCATAAGAGAAGGAATAAATTATCTGGAGCAGGCTGGAGATATTCAGCTTCTCTGGCAGACAGGAAATGGCGATTTTGAAGGAATCAGAGATTTTATGAAAGGAGCGAATGTTACCTCAACTGTTCTGCCATTTATCCAGGATATGAGTTCAGCTTATGCTGTCTCTGATCTCTTAGTATGCCGGGCAGGCGCTCTGACTTTAGCTGAGGTGACAGCCTGTGGCAAACCCTCGATTCTTATCCCTTATCCTTTTGCCACAGCAGACCATCAGAGATACAATGCGATGTCCTTAAAAGAAAAAGGTGCGGCTGAGGTGATTTTAGAAAAGGAGCTTAAAGGGGAGAATTTAACAATTCTGATTGTGGAGCTCTTGAAGGATGAAAACAGATTAAAAGAAATGTCGAGAAGTGCAAAAATGTTAGCTAAACCAATGGCAGCTTCTCAAATTGTGGATGAGATGGAGGAACTCTTAAAGAAATAGTCGTAGGGGCGGGTTTAAAACCCGCCCCTACAAAGAAATCGCGTAGGGGTGGAGCTTGTCTCCACCCGTACACCTCAGGGCGTCCAATTGGACGCCCCTACGCGGGCTAAATGAAGGAAAATGGAAGACTGAAAAAGGAAGATAATAAGAAATAACAAACGTCATTGCGAGTCCCCAAAGGGGCGAAGCAATCCGTTTACTTAGTTCAGATTGCTTCGTCGGTCAAATGACCTCCTCGCAATGACTGATGAAAGTGCTCTCCGTTGGTGTCCTCACCAATGGAGCATCGTTGGTCAGGAGACCAACGAGGAACTAAGAAGAAGTGAAATATGATGATGCAATTCAAAAAGGTAAAAAAGCTTCATTTTGTGGGGATAGGTGGGACCGGGATGTGCGGCATTGCTGAAATATTATGGAATTTAGGATATTCGGTTTCCGGGTCAGACATGAGAAGCTCTGAATCAACTGAGAGGTTGAGAAAATTAGGGATCAAGGTCTTCCTGGAGCACAAGAGGGAGAATGTCGCAGGAGCGGATGTTGTGGTCATCTCCTCAGCAGTCAAAGATACGAATCCAGAAGTAGTTTTCGCCAAGGAGAACAAAATCCCGGTGATAAGAAGGTCAGAAATGTTGGGTGAATTGATGCGGATGAAATTCGGTATCGGAGTAGCAGGGACTCATGGAAAGACCACCACCACCTCGATGATAGGTCAGATTTTGACTGAGGCTGGGTTAGACCCGACCATAATCGTAGGCGGCAGGGTCGCAAACTTAGGGAGTAATGCCAAATTAGGTCAGGGTGAATACCTGGTAGCTGAGGCAGATGAGTTCGATCGCTCATTTTTGCGCCTTACTCCTACAATTGCTGTGGTCACTACCTTAGAAGCAGAGCATCTGGATTATTACAAGGATTTAGAGGAGATAAAGTCTGTTTTCACGGAGTTCGTTAATAAAGTTCCCTTTTATGGAAGTGTGATTTTGTGCCTGGATGAGGCGACTATTCAGGAGATAATGCCCAGGATAGAAAGGCCTATAATCACTTACGGGCTGGTTCCCCAGGCTGACCTGGTCGCTCATTCAATCATGCTCAAAGAAAATGGCAGCCGTTTCAAGATAAGGCATAAAGACAAAGATTTAGGAGAAGTCTCCCTGTTTGTTCCCGGAATCCATAATGTCAAAAACTCTTTAGCCGCACTCTGTGTGGCTTTGGAACTGGAGATACCCTTTGACAAGATGAAGAAAGCTCTGTCAGAATTCAAAGGAGTTAGCAGGAGATTCGAAATCAAGGGGGTAATAGACGGGGTGATGGTTGTGGATGACTATGCGCATCATCCCACAGAGATAAAAGCCACTCTTAAGGCAGCAAGGGATGGATGGTCAAGAAGAACCATAGCTATCTTCCAGCCGCATCTGTACTCGCGTACCAGAGATTTTTATAAAGAGTTCGGTAAGTCTTTTTTCGACTCGGACATATTGATCGTAACAGATGTCTATCCTGCCAGGGAAGAGCCTATTCCCGGTATAACCGGTGAGCTTGTCGCCTCACAAGCCAGAGAATACGGGCATAAGGAGGTCTTCTATATACCGGAGAAAGAGAAAATAATCCCCTTCCTCAAAAAAATTTTAAAATCAGGGGATATGGTAATAACCTTAGGGGCAGGAGACATATTCAAGGTGGGAGAAAATCTGATCTCATCTTTAAAAGAGGGGGACAGATGAAAAAGGCATCAATCGCAGGAGTTCTGGTGCTGCTTTTTCTCTGGCTGAGAGGGGTTGAGCTTTTTTTCACTGAGTCGACTCTTTTCGGGCTGAAAAACCTGGACATAACGGGAAACGAAGGTTTAAGCCAGGACGAGGTGCTGAAGTTGGCGTATTTAAGATTGAAACAGAACATTTTCAAAATCGATTTAGGGGAGATCGAAAGGAAGATCCAAAAAGACCAGAGGGTCAAATCAGTTGAGACTTACAGGATCCTTCCGAACCAGGTTGCCATAAGGATAGAGGAGAAAAAACCTGATCTTATTTTAAACCTTTCGCCCCAGCTGTGCGGGCTATCGTTGGAAGGGGAGATCATCCCCTTAAGAGAAGGGAAAGCCTATGATTTGCCAATTGTTAACGGGATAAAATCCAGGAGCTTTAAACCTTACAGCAGAGCAGAGGAGCCAAAAATCGAGGAAGCCTTGGCCTTTTACAAAGCAGTAAGGGAGAAACTACCGGAGTTTCTGGATCAAATTTCAGAGATAGATTTAGAGGATAAGGATAATTTAGTAGTCATACTGGTGAAAAACGGTGCCAGAATCTTTTTCGGGACAGGCGATTTTCAAAAAAAAATCGAAAGATTCGTCTGGTTAGAAAAAGCATCAGTAGTCGAGGAATGCTCGTACCTTGATTTCAGATTCAAGGACCAGGTAATTTTTAAAAGAGCAAAGAAAAGCCTCTAAAAAGAAGCCTTTATACTGCCGTCCAGGCGGTATAAAAGCTTGCAGGGGAGATAAGCTATGGGAAAAGATAACGTGGTTGTGGGTTTAGATATGGGCACGACCAAGATAGGTGCAGTGATCGGGGAGGTGAATGAGGAAGGAAAAGTAAGGATCATCGGGTTAGGAACAGCTCCAGCCGAAGGTTTAAAGCGGGGGGTGGTGGTGAATTTAGAGCAGACGGTTAACTCGATAATCAAAGCGGTCCAGGATGCGGAGCTTATGGCAGGGGTGAAAGCTGAATCGATTTACGCCGGCATAGCCGGCGACCACATCCGCAGCATCAACAGCCGCGGAGTTATAGCTGTAACCCGTCAGGACCATGAGATCACCCAGTCTGAAATAGAAAGAGCAATTGAGGCTGCCAAAACTGTGGCTATCCCGATGGATCGGGAGATAATCCACGTGCTTCCCCAGGAATTCACCGTGGACGACCAGTCCGGGATTAAAGATCCCAGAGGAATGGGAGGCACCAGATTGGAAGTAGAGGTTCACATAGTCACCGGCTCAGTCACCTCGACCCAGAATATCCACCGGAGTGTGAAACGAGCAGGATATGAGCTTTTAGATTTAGTCTTAGAACCCCTGGCAGAAAGCCAGGCTCTACTTACGCCAGAGGAGATAGAGTCGGGAGTTGTCCTGATTGATATAGGTGGCGGGACTACTAATCTTGCAATTTTCTATGATGGTTGCATAAGGCATACTGCAGTTATAAGCTTAGGCGGGAGGAACGTAACTAACGATTTAGCCATAGGTTTGAGAACTCCAGTTGAACAGGCCGAAGAGCTGAAAAAAAGTTATGGCTGTGCCCTGGCTTCATTAGCTGATCCAGAGGAGATGATAAAAGTTCCTGGAGTAGGCGCAAGAGAGCCAAGAGAAGTTTCCAGAAGCATATTAGCCGCTATAATCGAGCCCCGGATGGAGGAGATCTTCAGTTTGGCTTTGAGGGAGTTGAAGAAGACAAGTTTCTCAGATATTTTAGCAACCGGGGTTGTGCTGACTGGTGGAGGCTCTCTTTTAGAAGGGACAGAGGATTTAGCTGAGCAGGTTTTTGATATGCCGGTCAAAAAGGGCGAAGTAAAAGGAGTAAGCGGTCTTTTAGACATAGCGGCTAATCCGGTGAATACTACAGGAATCGGGTTAGTTCTCTACGGGCTAAGAAATTACCAGGGGAAATTCAGAAAGGGAGCTAATGGAAGGCTTTTCAACCGGGTCGCTCACAGGGTAAAAAACTTTTTTGGAGAATATTTATAAAGAGGTCTTTGAGAAGCTCATGTTTGCGGGGCTGGGAGCCCCGCCTACGAGAAGTGATGAGATATAAGTTCACGGTCTTCGTAGGTCGGGCACCTTGCCCGACCAGGCTCGTTCACTTTGGCTGGAATGATAAAGAAATATAAAATCTTTTAAAACAGGAGGTCAGTTATGTTCTTCGAGTTAGACATAGGGGCTCAAGAATACGCTCGGATGAAAGTGGTGGGTGTGGGAGGTGCAGGCGGTAACGCAATCAACCGGATGATTGATGCATCATTATCCGGGGTGGAGTTCATCTCGGTCAATACAGACGCCCAGGCTTTAGATAGCTCCCGCTCGGTTCAAAAAATCCAGATCGGAGCCAAGCTGACCAAAGGTCTGGGAGCAGGCTCCAATCCGGAGATCGGCAGGAGGGCGATTGAAGAGGATAGGGAGCTGGTGGCTGAGGCGTTATGCGGAACTGATATGGTGTTCATCACCGCGGGTATGGGTGGAGGAACCGGCACTGGTGCGGCACCGATAATCGCGGAGATTGCCAAAGAATTAGGTGCTTTGACCATTGCAGTGGTGACCAAGCCATTTGATTTTGAGGGAAAGAAAAGAATGGCAAAAGCCCTG
>MEWM01000049.1:19678-20359 GCA_001775355.1 candidate division Zixibacteria bacterium RBG_16_43_9
ATACCGAATCAAAAACTTCTCTCTGTGGTGCAGAAGGAGACCACACTTTTAGAGGCTTTCAGGTTTGCAGACGAGGTTTTGCTTCAAGCCACCAAAGGGATCTCAGACTTAATCACCGTACCCGGTCTGATCAACTTAGATTTCGCTGACGTGAAAACGGTTATGTCGGAGATGGGTGACGCTCTTATGGGAACCGGTTATGCATCTGGGGAAAATAGAGCTAAAGAGGCAGCCCAAAAAGCTATCGCCAGTCCGCTTTTGGAAAATGTCTCCATATCCGGGGCAAAGGGTGTCCTGGTGAACGTGACTGGTGGTCCGCAGATGACTTTGTTTGAGGTGAACGAGGCTTCCTCAGTCGTGGTAGAGGCGGCTGGAGCTGAGGCAAATATCATCTGGGGAGCAGTTATCGATGAGTTCTTAAGAGACGAGATGAGGGTGACGGTAATTGCTACCGGTTTCGGGAATTCAGCTCTGAAAAGAGAACCGGAATCAGAACACGACTTGTTTTCCTCGCGCAAACTGGTCTTTGAGAAACCACGTCCGCTTAAAAAGGAGAGTCCAACCCAGCAAATCCTTACGCCCAAAAGCAGGGATGCGGCTTTTTCCCAGGATGACTTGGAAATACCAGCTTACCTCAGGAAACAGGAGGGAAGATAGGAGCATTCGGAGGAAATAAAAAGT
>MEWM01000049.1:20386-20969 GCA_001775355.1 candidate division Zixibacteria bacterium RBG_16_43_9
TTTTAGCCTCGCTTGGCGAACCTGAAAGGTTCGCACTACGAAAGACTGGAAGACCCACATCGCTCCCAACGCGGGGAAGTCGGTAGCCCCAGGTTGCCCTCAACCTGGTTAGGAAGAATTATTTAATTACTTGACCTTCTGTCTTTCCATCATATTGTAGGGGCGTTCAAATGAACGCCCCAATTTTTTTCGACATCTTCTCAATACCAAAGAAAAGAAACAAACGTCGGGTATGAAACCCGACGCTACAAAAAACCTTGGGGCGAGGTAACCTCGTCCCTACGATATAAAATTTGTATAAAAATCATTGATTTCCAATCAATTTTTACTTATATAATATCAATCCGTAGATAGAATGAGTTTGACGGTGATGCTCTGTGCCCTTAAGGTAGAAACTCAAATATTAAAGGAGGTAAAAGCATATGGTAAAAGTCGGGAAAAAGGCGCCTGATTTTGAAGCCCCTGCTTTTCACCAGGGGGATTTCAAAAGAATAAAGTTATCAGACTATTCTGGAAAATGGGTAGTTCTCTTTTTCTATCCAGGGGATTTCACCTTCGTATGACCCACTGAGCTGACAGCAGT
>MEWM01000049.1:21017-21268 GCA_001775355.1 candidate division Zixibacteria bacterium RBG_16_43_9
AATGAGCGTGGACAGCATCTTCGTGCACAAGATCTGGCAGCAAAATGAGCTTTCCAAGATGGTGGAGGGTGGGGTTCCTTATCCGATGCTTTCAGATCCAGGTGGAAACATTGGAGAAGTCTATGAGGTATATGATGCAGATTCAGGAGTGAACATCAGAGGGCAGTTCATCATCGATCCGGATGGGGTGCTTCAGGCAATGGAGATTTTAGCACCGGCAGTGGGAAGAAACGTAGATGAGCTTATGCGCC
>MEWM01000050.1:0-5517 GCA_001775355.1 candidate division Zixibacteria bacterium RBG_16_43_9
ATATCTGCAGGAAATGTGAAGGTAGATTTGAGGTTTTAATCTCGAATAACCAGGAAGAAAAAGCTTGTCCGAACTGTGGTGGTGAAGGGGAAAGGATATTCTCGGTTTTCGGTTTTTCCTCCAAAGGGAAATTCGTATCTTCTGGCGGATCTTCCTGCTCAACTTGCAGCACGAAAAACTGTAACAGTTGCAACTAAAACATAAAGTTACTAAAGGAGGTGTAAAATGACCAAAGCAGATTTGGTCGAAAAGATTGTAGAAAAGACAGGATTGACCCGGACTGACGTGGCGGTGGTAGTGGATAACTTCTTAGAGGCGGTGAAGAACGCGATGAAGGAAGGGCATAATCTGGAGATCCGCGGGTTCGGGACCTTTAAGATTAAATCCCGTAAGGCCAGAAAAGCACGCAATCCGCGCACTGGCGAGGAGGTCCCGGTGCCAGATAGAAAAGTACCGGTTTTCAAACCTTCGAACGAATTCAAAGAGCTTATAATTCAGCAGAAATAGAAAGGAGGAATAATGCCCAGCGGAAGGAAGAGGAAAAGACAGAAAATCAAAACCCACAAGAGGAAAAAAAGACTAAGAAGGGATCGCCACAAAAAGAAACTCAGATAATGATTTATGTTATCGCGGACACCCATATACCGAAAAGAGCGTCTAGAATTCCTTCAGAGTTTATTGAAAAGGTCAAAGCTGATGATTTTATAATCCACGCTGGGGATTTCAGCGAGTTAAAAGTCTTCCGGGAGTTGGAGGGACTGACTACTCTTTATGCGGTATACGGTAATATGGATTGTCCGCAGATAAAAGAGGTTCTACCTTCCAAAAAGATATTTGAGCTTTCAGAATTTAGAATTGGACTGATCCACGGTTTTGGCTCTTCTTTAGATTTAGTTCAAAGAATCAGCGAACAATTCAGGGAAAAGCCAGATCTGATCATCTTTGGGCATACTCATTCCCCCTGTAATCTGAGAACTGGCAGCACTCTTTTTTTCAATCCAGGTAGTTTATCTGGAAATATCTCCCCCGCCCAGGGAAGTTACGGAATACTCCATCTGGAGCAAGGAAATATGCGGGGAGAAGTTGTTTTTTTAAAATAAAGCTGGGAGCTTGTAGCAAGGAGCAGGTAGCTTAAGTCCTTTAGACTATAGCCTGTAGACTTTAGACTGTTTTTCTGCCCCTGTAGCTCAGTTGGATAGAGCAGCGGCCTCCGGAGCCGCGAGCACCCGTTCAAGTCGGGTCAGGGGTAGTAAAGACAGTGATTAGTGATTAGAAAAAGCAAAAAAACGAATAGCGAATAGTTAATACCAAACAGCGAATAGCAAAAAGCGAGACGCAAAATTATGAGATGGAGTGAAACATACATCCCGACTTTGAGAGAGGAGCCTACTGAGGCGGAGATCATATCGCATAAGCTTCTGGTAAGAGCTGGTTACATCCGCAAATTAGCCGCAGGTGTCTATAACTATCTTCCCATGATGCAAAGAGTTTTATTGAAAATCACCCGGATAGTCAGGGAGGAGATGGACCGGGCTGGAGCCCAGGAGATTTTGATGCCGGTTCTTCATCCGGCTGAGCTTTGGCTGGCCACTAAAAGATGGGAAATATTAGGAAAAGAGTTGATGAAGATGAAAGACCGGCACCTCAGGGATTTAGTCCTTGGGGGAACGCACGAGGAAGTGGTGACTAATCTTGTTAGAGGCGAGCTGAGGTCTTATCGCCAGCTTCCTTTGAATCTTTATCAAATCCAGACCAAATTCCGGGATGAGATCAGGCCCAGATTCGGGCTGATGAGGTCGCGTGAGTTCATAATGAAAGATGCTTATACCTTTGACGCGGATGAAAATGGTCTAAAAACGAGTTACCAGAAGATGGTGGATGCTTACTTCAGGATTTTTGAAAGATGCGGTCTGGAGACCAAAAAAGTTGAGTCTGATACTGGGGCCATGGGAGGGAAGGCGGCTCATGAGTTTATGGTGATGGTTGAGACAGATGGAGGAGAAAATGTCATCTTCGCCTGTGACAACTGCGATTATGCGGCTAATATCGAAAAAGCTATTTCAATCGAGCCTTCTGAACAAGAGAGCAAAGAGGCTGAGAAACCCCTGCAAAAAGTATCTACTCCAAATATGAAAACTGTGGAAGAGGTTACCAGATTCCTCAATGTTCCGGCCAGAAAATTGGTTAAGACCTTACTTTATAAAGCAGACGGAGAGGTGGTGGCAGCATTGATTCGCGGAGATAGACAGATCAATGAGACCAAGCTAAAAAACAGCCTCGAAGTCATAGAACTGGAAATGGCTGACGCAGTCACAGTTCAGAGGATTACTGAAGCTCAAGTCGGTTACGCCGGACCGGTAGGATTGAAAGGCGTGAAGCTCATAGGGGATAAAGAGGTCTTAAATATGACCAACTTTGTAACCGGAGCAAATGAAGATGGTTTTCACCTGACTGATGTAAACATCGATCGTGATTTTAAACTAGATGCAGTCGCTGATATAAGAAGTGCGGCTCCGGGCGAGCTTTGTCCCAAATGCGAAAAAGGCAGGCTCAAAACTGCCCAAGGGATAGAGGTTGGAAACACTTTTATGTTGGGCACAAAATACAGCGAAGCTTTAAATGCCACTTTTGTGGACGAACATGGTCAGGAGAGATTTTTCATTATGGGCTCTTACGGCGTAGGGATAACCCGGACTGCCCAGGCGGCAGTCGAAAAGTTCCACGATGAAGCTGGCATAATCTGGCCCGTGCCGATAGCTCCCTATTTAGCTGAAATAGTTCCGGTAAATATCCAGGATGAAAAACAAAGAGAGGCTGCTCTTGAGATCTATCACAAGATGCTGGATCGGAATCTGGAGGTGCTCCTGGATGACAGAAATGAACGCGCCGGAGTCAAATTCAACGATGCTGACCTGATTGGCATACCTTTGAGAATAACCATAGGAGAGAAAAGCCTTAAGGAGGGGAAAGTAGAGGTCAAAGTCAGGGGCAGCCAGGCAACAGTATCATTAAGGAAAGATGAGGTATTAGAAGGTTTTCTTAAGATACTGTCTGAAATAGAGTCTACTGGTAAGGAAAGCACGAAAACTTAAAAAACATTTGCTTTTTAAAATAAGGGTAATTATATTATCTGACAGAGTGGGTTTCGCCCACTCTTTTAAGTATCGAAAAATCAAAGGATTAAAGGATTAAAAGCGTATTAGTTTGTTCCGAGGATTAATATCTTTGCCAGAGATTAAAGAGGAATTGAAGCAGAGACTCCTTCCTTTGATCGAGGAAGAAGACCTGGAGCTGGTGGAACTGGATTTGGTGGGCAAACCACCTCACTATATCTTGAGAATCTTCGTGGATAAAGTCGGCGGAGTGAACGTGGAGGAATGCGCAGATTTGAGCAGAAGACTCTCTGATTATCTGGACACCGAGGACCTGATCCAGGGGCGCTATACCCTGGAAGTCTCTTCTCCGGGTCTGGAAAGACCTCTTTTAAGCCTGGACGATTTCAGACGAAAAATCGGAGAACAGGTGAAGGTTGATCTGAAATTTCCATTGGATGAAAAGAAAAAGATCGAAGGAGAAATAGTCGAAGTGCGGGAGAACGAGGTGGTCATCGCATTAGAAGACAAAGTAGAGACAATACCCTGGGACAGAATAGATAAAGGAAGAATCATTATTTAAGAGGAGCATTTTTTAATGAGCAATGAGATTTTAGAAGCTTTACAGCAGATCACCAAAGATAAAAATATCGATATGGATTATGTGATCTCGACTTTGGAAACCAGTTTGATTTTAGCCGCCAAAAAGAAGTTCGGAAATGCAGATAATCTCAAAGTATCTGTGGATCTGAAAACCGGGGAGGTCAAGATGTATGCGGTCAAGAAGGTAGTGGAGAAGGTAACTGACCCTTATCTGGAGATCTCTTTACCGGAGGCTAAGAAAATCGAAGAGAAAGCCAAACTGGACCAGGAAGTAAAAATTCCGATCGGATTTGAGGAATTTGGCAGGAATGCCATCATGACCGCCAAGCAGATATTGATTCAGAAGGTCAGAGAAGCGGAAAGGGAGAAAATCTACGAGGAGTATAAAGATAGAGTGGGAGAGCTGGTTACCGGCTCTGTTCAGCAGGTGGAGAAGGGTCATCTTTTAGTAAACCTGGGAAAAGCTGAGGCTATTATTCCGCCAAAAGAGCAGATCCAGAAGGAGAAATACAGGCAGGGTGACCGTATCCGTGCATATATTCTAAATGTGGAAAAAAGCGCTAAGGGTCCTTTGATAACCCTGTCCCGGGTCAATCCTGGTCTTCTGATAAGGCTGTTTGAGTTAGAAGTCCCGGAGATCTATGAAAGGATAATAGAAATTAAAGCTATAGCCAGAGAGCCGGGTGAGCGTTCCAAGATTGCAGTCAGTTCCATAGATGATCGGATCGACCCGGTGGGTGCCTGCGTGGGAGTGAAAGGGGCCCGGGTACAGAGCATAGTCCGGGAGCTTTCCAATGAGAGGATCGATATAGTGCCCTGGAGTGCGGTTCCGGAGAACTTTGTTACCAGAGCTTTATCCCCGGCTAAGATAGTTAAATTGGATGTCTACCCTGAGGAGAAAAGCATGACCGCGGTAGTAGAGGAAGATATGCTTTCCTTAGCCATCGGGAAAAACGGGCAGAATGCAAAATTAGCCTCCAAGCTTACCGGCTGGAGGATAAATATATTAAGCGAGGCCGATTACAGGGCACAGAAAAAAATAGAAACCGGTCCTGAGATCGTGGTTACAGAGCTCCAGGGAGTGGGAGAGAAACTGAAAGAAAAGCTGGTATCAGCCGGAATTGATAGCGTTCAGGGCTTAGCTAAGGCTCGGCTCGAGGATCTGATGAAGATCGAGGGGATCGGGGAGAAAAAGGCAAGTGGCTTAATAGAGGCTGCCAAAAAGTATCTTACCCCTGCTAAGACTGGATCCAAAGATAAAGGGAGTGGAAAGATTGAGCAATAAAAGGATCTATCAAGTAGCTAAAGATTACAATATCTCCAGCGATGCCCTATTATCCATGTTGCGGGAGCTGGGCTTCTCGATAAAGAGCCATATGAGCGTGGTGGAAGAAAAGGTCTTGAAGGCCATCGAGGAAAAATTCAAAAAAGAGAAAGAGGAGCTCAAAAGAGAAGACTTTCTTAAGAAAAAAAAGCTGGAAGAAAGAGAGAAACTTGAAGAGGAACGTCACCGGGTGGAGAGCGTTAAAGAGAGCGTCAAGGAGAGGTTGAAATTCAGGGACTTAAGTGCCAAAAGCAAAGTGGAGCTCTCAGTTTCCGAGAAGAAGAAAAAAGGGCGGTTCAAAAAAACAAAACCAGAAAGACAGGTAAATCCTAAAGAGGTTGAGGCCAGTGTCAAAAAGACTCTGGCCCAATTCGATGCTTTAAAGAAGCTTAAAAAGTATAGGAAAAAAGAGAAGGAGGAAACAGCCGAAGGGAGCGAGCCGGCTAAGAAAATCCAGGTAACCGAGTATATGTCGGTGGCTGAACTGGCGAATCTCAT
>MEWM01000050.1:5534-8724 GCA_001775355.1 candidate division Zixibacteria bacterium RBG_16_43_9
AGGTAATCAGCAAATGTCTGGAGTTAGGTTTTGTTGCCAGTATTAACCAGAGATTAGATATGGATACTTTGGAGACTATTGCCTTAGAATTCGGATTCGAGGTGGAAGAGCTAAAGGAAATAGGGGTAGTTGAGGAAGAAGAGGATGAGGAGGCTGAGAATTTAAGACCTCGTGCTCCGGTTGTAACAATTATGGGGCATGTGGATCACGGCAAAACTTCCCTCTTAGATTACATCCGCAAGAGCAATATCATCGCCGGAGAATTCGGAGGTATTACCCAGCATATAGGTGCTTATGAAGTCTTGCTGCCCAAAGGCAAGATTACTTTTTTAGACACTCCTGGACACGAGGCTTTTACGGCTATGCGGGCAAGGGGTGCCCAGGTGACGGATATAGTCGTTCTGGTAATAGCAGCAGATGATGCGGTAATGCCCCAGACGGTGGAGGCAATTGACCATGCCAAAGCAGCCGGGGTACCGATAATAATAGCCATTAACAAAATGGACTTGCCTAACGCAGATGCCGAACCGATTAAGCATCAGATCTCCAAATATGGGTTAGTTCCGGAGGAATGGGGTGGTAAGACTGTCGTCTGTGAAATCTCAGCCAAAACCGGCAAGGGAATCGACCATCTTCTGGAGATTATACTTTTGCAGGCTGATATGCTGGAGCTAAAAGCAGATCCGATTAAAAATGCTTCCGGAATTGTGATAGAATCCAGACTGGATCGCGGCAGGGGACCTATAGCCACAGTTCTGATCCAGAAAGGGACATTAAAAATAGGTGATATTTTTGTCACCGGATCTCATTCTGGCAGGGTAAGGGCAATGTTAGATGAGAGAGGCAACTATTTGAAGGAAGCAGGACCTTCGGCTCCGGTTCAAGCTCTGGGTTCATCCGGGGTACCTCAGGCCGGGGATTCATTTATGGTGACCGAAACCGAGCAGGAAGCCAGAGAGATAAGTAACAGAAGGGCAAGGCTTAAACGAGAACAGGAATACAGAGCGTTAGAGAGAGCCGGGTTGGGTTCGATATATGACCAGATTGCAAAAGGTAAAATCAAAGAGTTAACGTTGGTTATCAAGGGGGATGTAGACGGTTCAGTTGAAGCTCTTACCGACACCCTGGAGAGAATCCCTGCTCAGGAGGTCAAACTAAGAGTGATTCACACGGGCATCGGAGCCATAAATGAAAGCGATGTTCTCTTAGCTTTAGCCTCAAAGGCGGTGATCATCGGGTTCCATGTCCACCCGGATTTCAGGGCCAGGGAGACAGCTCAAAGGGAAAAAGTGGTAATAAAATTATATGACATAATCTATGATGCAGAAAAAGAGATAAAGAGTCTATTAGAAGGGCTTTTAGAACCGGAAAAACAGGAGCAGATTTCCGGTGTTTCAGAGGTGAGGAACGTTTTCAAAATTTCCAAAGTCGGTCAGGTTGCCGGGATTTATGTTCAGTCCGGTAGTATTAAAAGAGCAGACCATGTAAGGATAATCCGGGAAGGGATAAGTATATATGAGGGGAATATCTCGTCCCTGAAAAGATTTAAAGAGGATGTGAAAGAAGTAAACTCTGGTTTTGAATGCGGCGTAAAAATTGAAAATTTCAATGACCTCAAAGTTGACGACATATTAGAGGCTTACCAGATAACAGAATTAGCCCGCAAGTTAGAAGAATAAATTTCCTAAAATATGGTGGTTGGCATTTGTACTATTGAACTTCATCTCCCGGAAAGCAGCTCCCTGAAAAGCAAAAGGCAGATCTTAAAACGGATAAAAGACCGGATCAGAAACCGGTTTAACGTGTCTTTAGCAGAAGTAGAGAATAATGACCTGTGGCAGAGGACTACTTTAGGGGTGGCAGCAGTAGCCAATCAAGGAAAATTTGTCAATCAGGTTCTCTCTCAGGTGATAGAACATTTGCACAAAGAAAGTGGAGTGGTAGTGCTGGATTATTCAATGGAGCTATGGTAAAATGCAACCTAAAAGGTCTTCCCGGGTCGGGGATCAAATCAAAAGGGAGATCTCTGAGATCGTTTTGCTGATTTTAAAAGACCCCAAACTGGGTTTTATCACCATTACCGATGTTGAGCTAACTGATGACTTAAGGTATGCGAAGGTCTTTTACTCGGTCCTGGGAGATGAGAAGGAAAGGAAAGAAAGCCAGCAAGGATTGGAGCGGGCTAAGGGGTTCATCCAGAGGGAAATAGGCAAAAGGATAAGGCTGAAACATATACCCCGGATCATCTTTAGATATGATCATACCACAGAAAGGGCCGCCCGGATTGAACAACTCTTAAAACAGGTGCATACAGAACCCAAGGTTGAAGATGAAGGAAAAGTTTAATCAGATAATCGAGTCAGTAAAGACAGCCAGGAGGATACTGATAACTTCCCATCTGGACCCAGATGGTGATTCTATAGGCTCCCAGTTGGCTTTGAAGGGCTGGCTTATGGATTCAGGCAAAGAGGTCAGGATAATCAACCAGGGGAAAATACCTTCAAAATATCTTTTTCTGGACGAAGAGAAAGCGATTGAGGATTTCGATTCTGCTAAGGCTATTGATTGGAGTGCGGATTTAATTTTTGTTTTGGAATGTCCAAACTTAGAGAGGATTGGAGAGGTCAAAAAGCTTCTGAAAGAAGGTTCTAAGGTAATCAATCTGGATCATCACCCGGACAACTCTTTTTTTGGAGATATAAGTTACGTAGATACCCAAGCCTGCGCTCTGGGTGGGATAATCTACGGGCTTTTAACCAGTGCTGGTTATCACCTGGATAAACGGATCGCAACCCAGCTTTACGCTGCTATCCTTACTGATACCGGCAGGTTCAGATTTTCCAATACCACCCCAGAAGCTCTGAGGATCGGGGCAGAACTTATAAATTTGGGAGCAAATCCAAGGGAGATCAATAACCAGATTTATTATAACAGCTCAAATGCATCCCTGAAGCTGCTGGGTTTTCTCCTGCTTAATCTGGAGACCTTTGCAAATGGCAAAATCTCTTTCCTGGTCATCGATCAGCAAACCATGGAGGAATTAAAAGTCTCGAAAGAAGATACAGAAGGTTTTGTGGATTATTCCCTGTTTTTAAAAGGGGCTGAGGTTGGGGTATTATTTACTCAAAAAAATGATTCTAAAACCAAAGTGAGTCTGAGGTCGCAGAACTCTTTTGACGTCTCAGCCCTG
>MEWM01000051.1:0-964 GCA_001775355.1 candidate division Zixibacteria bacterium RBG_16_43_9
ATTTCCCCAGGGGGCGTTGATTATCACCTGTGGAGTATAGGTTTGCTGTTGAACTGCTTTTGTTTCTGCCCCAAAACCACTAATGTTGAGAATAAAAAAGATCCCCCAAAATAAGCTGATGCTTTTTAAACTTTTCATCTTACTCCTCACTTTTTATACGTTTCCTTGATTTACATGGGTTGATAAATTTACCTATAAGTTTATCATTGTATCCTCTTCAACAGGAAATTGCACATCCATACTTGGGCGGAGGTCCTCCTTTAAAAAGATAGCTAACGAGATAAACGACGTCAGCAATGGTAACTCGGCAATCTGCATTCACATCTGCTTTCCAACACGGATTTGGAGCAGGTCCCCCTTTGAACAAATAATTAATGAGCCAGACCACATCACCAACACTTACTATTCCATCGCTGTTAGCATCCCCTGGGATATCTGGGACACCAAGAATATGATTATATCTGTAAGGGGCGTAGTTAGAATATTTATTTGGTAACCACTTGTTCAATCCAGCTCTCGGCGGTGTTTCTTCTATAACCCACATACTATCAGAAAAGTAGGTCGGGTTGCGCAAGCTACCCGACTCACGGATTTGTCGGGCAGTCCCATCATAGTTGGGACAGCCCGACCTACCGTTACTGTTTAGCAAGATGCCCAAATGACCAGGGGCGAACACATGGGTTCGCCCCTACAGACTAATACGTTTCCCTTTCACTGCCGACTTAAATATATGGGTTATTTCGTGTAGGGGTGGAGTTTCCTCCACCCGACTTCCTTTTTTGCTTGCATTTTAAACTCTTAGCCTGTTTATTTGAGGTTAAACTTCAAGGTTTAAAAAGATGAGCCAATACCCCTGGGAGGACAAGAAAGAGGACCCGGCAAGGCTGCTTAAAGCCGCTATTGAGTCCAGAATAAACGAGCTTGCTGAGCTGAACCGCAGGTTGAAGAAAAAGATCTTCGATCT
>MEWM01000051.1:1162-9312 GCA_001775355.1 candidate division Zixibacteria bacterium RBG_16_43_9
ACTTGACTCTAATCTGGCAAATTACCTGACGACTAAGAATAGGCCACTCTTAATGAGCGAGATAATACAGGAACTCAAGTTTCATCCAGAAGAATTAAAATCAGAGAAACAGCTTAAACCTGAGGTAGTGGCTCCGCTAGTGATAAAAGATGGTCTAAGAGGCATTCTCCTGCTTTCAGACAAGGTTTCCGGGCTACCCTACAAAGATGATGATCTGGAATTCCTTTCCATACTGGTCAATCAAATAGCAGTGGCGGTGGAGAATACACTTCTTTATC
The DNA here is from genome assembly GCA_001775355.1 of candidate division Zixibacteria bacterium RBG_16_43_9. GTDB lineage: Bacteria > Zixibacteria > MSB-5A5 > MSB-5A5 > RBG-16-43-9 > RBG-16-43-9. The sequence goes on from MEWM01000051.1 coordinate 1,441, forward strand.
AAAGCGAGAAAAAGGTAAACTCAGAGCTCAATAAAGCCCAACAGCAGTTAGTTCAGGCAGAGAAATTAGCAGCCCTGGGTCAGCTTTCTGCCGCAATAGCGCATGAGGTGAATAATCCCCTGGGGATAATCAAGAACTATCTGGCGATCCTTTCCCAGTCTATGAAGAAAACTGACAAATCCTGGTCTCACTTAAAAGTAGTAAAAGAGGAGGTAAACCGTATAGCTCGCATTGTAAAACAGCTTCTGGACTTCTACCAGCCTAAATCTGAGACCAGGATTCCGACTGATATCGGTTTTCTTTTAGAGGACACTCTGACTTTCGTAGAAGAGCAGTTTTCCAAGAATAAAATTCGGTTAGCGAAAAAAATAGCTTCAAACCTGCCGATGGTAGAAGCTTTCCCGGACGAGTTAAGGCAGGTTTTTTTGAATCTTTTGATGAACTCCAGAGACTCTATGCCCAAGGGTGGAAGAATAGAAGTCTCTGCCCGGCTGGAGAAAGACAGGCTTGAAATCGAGTTTAAGGACACAGGCTCAGGGATCGAGGAGAAAGACCTTTCCCGGATTTTCGAGCCTTTTTACACCACTAAAGACAAAGGATCAGGATTAGGACTCTGGATCTCCAGTGAGATAATCAAAAGGCACGGGGGCGAGATAAAGGTCAGAAATAGAGAGGATAGAAAGGGGACCCGCTTTAACCTGAGTTTGCCCACGGGGGACCTGAGATGAAAAGGAAAATCCAGGAAAAGATTTTAGTGGTGGATGATGAGCTGAGGATGTGCGAGAGCCTGAAGACTCTTCTGTCTAACTCCGGATACGAGGTGGAGACGGTGCAGGATGGGGAGGAAGCTATACGGCTAATAAATGAAAACAATTTCGACCTGATAGTAGCTGATATAAAGATGCCAAAAGTTAATGGAGTGGAAATTCTAAGAAAAGCAAAGTCTAAAGACAAAGAAAACTTAGTTATCCTGATGACCGGCTATGGTTCTCTGGACACCGCAATTCAAGCGATAGAGGAAGGGGCTTATGATTATTTTCTCAAACCGATTGAGTTTCAGGATTTAGAAAGGGCGATCAAAAGAGGCCTGGAAAAAAGGAAAGTTGATTCAGATAGAAAAAGGCTTTTGGAAGAGTTAAAAAATGCCAATGAGGAGCTTAAAAAAAGGGTAGATGAACTAAATGCCCTGTATCAGGCTGGAAGAGCCTTGAGCTCTACTGATACTCTGGAAGACCTGTTAGCTAATATCCTTTCTTTAGCCACCAAGGTCATAGGAGCAAAAACCGGCTCGATAATGTTTCTGGACCCTGATTCAAAGAATCTATCCATAAAGGCAGCAATCGGACTGGATAAAGAGATTATAATGAATACCAGACTGGAGTTAGGCAAAGGGGTATCCGGCTACGTGGCAGAAAAAGGACAGCCACTTTTAATTGAGGATATAGAAAAAGATCCCCGTTTCAAAAGAATGTCCAGAGAAAAATATGAAACCAAGTCCTTAATCTGCGTGCCGTTGAAAGTCAAGGAAAAAATTTTAGGGGTTATCAACTTGAACAATAAGCTTTCAGGAGAGGTTTTTAATGCAGAGGATCTTAAACTGATTTCCACCTTTGCTTCCCAGGCGGCAATAGCTATCGACGATGCCTATAATTTCGAACAGAGCAGAAAAAAAATTGCCCAGCTTTCGGTCTTGCACCAGATAGCTTCTCGTCTTTCAACTTTGGACGATTTCGAAGAGCTTTCAGGTTTCATTTTCGAACAGCTTAAAAAGATCATGCCCCTGGATTTCTCATTCTGGTTTGACTGGGACGAAAGAAATCAAAAGGTAAGGCTTTCTCTGATACAGGGGCTGGAAAAGGTATCCAGGGATAAAGCCTCAGGGCTGGAGATCCCGGTTCTGGATCTGGACATATTTGATCGGGACAAGCTCTGCGAGAAAATTAAGAAGAGGTTGAGTGATGAAGGCGTCATTCCCCAGAAAAGCATCTTCTGCTCTTTCCCTATTCTGGCAGAAGGTGCTTTTCACGGCATACTCTGTGCTGGCAATTTCAGGGAACTACCCTTGAGCAGAGAAGAGGAGGAGATCATCTCAATCGTGGGTTCCCAGGCTGCATCCATCTACGAAAGGCAGAGAGCGATACTGAATGCTACCAGACTCCTGACCATGGGAAATATGATGTCCGAGATAACCCATGACCTGAAAAAACCTCTGACCAATTTGAAGGGGGTAATTCAACTTCTAAAAGGGGGAAAAGGGGAGGAGAAAAAAGAAGAGCTTTTAGAGATACTGGATAGGGAGATACAAAGGGCAAGCGAGCTAGTCAGAGAGCTGGTCGACTTCTCCAATCCTGGCAAATATCAAACCGAGAAAAAATCGATCCTTTCACCACTGGAAAAGGGGTTGAAATTACTGGAGACCGACATAGAGAAGAACCGGATTAAGTTAATTAAGGTCTATCCGGACAACCTTCCACCGATTTATATTAACGAGAACGAGCTTCTGGAGGTATTTATAAACGTCCTTTTAAATGCCATCGAGAGCATGTCCGAAGGAGGAGAGTTAAAAGTGGAACTGGGCAGACATTATGACCCTCAGAAGCAGGACAGTTTTCTGGAAGTCTGCATTTCTGACCAGGGAGTGGGGATTGCTAAAGAGAATCTTAACCGGATTTTTGAGCGTTACTATACGACCAAGGAGGGTGGCTCAGGTTTAGGGCTGTCCATAGTCGAGAGGATCGTCAAAGCCCACAATGGATTTGTGAAAGTGGAAAGCCGGTTAAATAAAGGCACGAAATTTTTCATCTACCTTTCCTGTAGTTAGTGATTTTTTTGGTTTTGCCGATAGTATAGTATTAAAGGAAAATTTATGAAAGAGAAGGTGAAATTATTAGTAATTGATGATGACCCTACGGTCTCCTGGCTTTTAAGCGAGGGGTTAGGGGAGGGTTATGAGGTCCTCACAGCCCGGGACGGAAATGAGGGGATCAAATTTTTTTCGCAATCCAGGCCAGATCTGATCCTGCTGGATATAAAAATGCCCGGCCTTAATGGTATTCAGGTGCTGGAGCAGATAAAAGAGATGGATCGTCTCTCAGAAGTAATAATGCTTTCCGGACATGGCGAGACAAAAAACGTGGTGGAATCTATCCGCCTGGGAGCTTCGGAATTTATAAATAAACCGTTTGACGTTAAGGAAGTAGAGATTCACATCCAGAAGGTTTTGGAAAAAAACAAGTTAAAAAAAGAGTTAGACCTGCTTAAATCTGAGCTTCAGGCTAAGTCGCAATATGATAAGCTGATCGGCGAATCATCTAAGATGATAGAGGTCAAGAGCCTCATAGAGCAGGTGGCAGACTCGGAGCTGACTGTGCTGATAAGAGGCGAAAGCGGCACTGGCAAGGAGATAGTTGCCCGGATGATTCATAGTCTTTCCAGTCGCAGAAACGAGCCTTTTATAAAGCAGAACTGCGCAGCCATTCCCCGGGAGCTTTTAGAAGCAGAGCTGTTTGGTTATGAGAAGGGTGCTTTCACCGGGGCACACAAAACCAAACCCGGGAGGTTTGAGACCGCTCATAAAGGGACGATGTTCTTAGACGAGATCGGGGATATGCCTTTAGAGCTACAGGCTAAACTTCTTCAGGTATTAGAACAGCACGAGTTCGTCAGAGTAGGCGGGATAAAAAATATCCAGGTTGACGTGCGAATCGTCTGCGCAACCAACCGGGATTTAGAAAAAGCACTGGAGAAGCAGCTTATCCGGGATGACCTGTATTATCGTTTAAATGAAGTCACCATCAACCTGCCGGCTTTGAGGGAGATGAGGGAGGATATCCCTTTCTTAGTTGACCATTTTTTAAAGAAATATAATCTTAATTATAAGAAGAATTACGCCCAGCTTTCTCCTAAAAGTATAAAGCTCTTGCAGGAATTTGGCTGGCCCGGAAATGTGAGACAGTTAGAAAACCTGATTAAGCAGATTGTAGTTCGGGAAGATGAGAATATCATTGCCGAGACCATAAGGGCTACTATTGTTCCCTCTGAGACTATAGAAGAATTTGGAGCTCCAGCCGGAGAAAAAGAATATTCTCTTAAGAAAAGGGTAGCTCGGTCAACAGCTAATCAGGAAAAGAAACTGATCCTGGAGGTTTTGAACAAAACCAACTGGAATCGAAGAAAAGCGTCTGAGCTTTTAGAGATAAGTTATCGTTCCCTGCTCTATAAGATCAAAGAATACCGAATCAATGAAACCGGAGAATAAACAGCAGAAAAATTTTTCTTATGTAAGTATGTGCAAAGATTGTGAATAGAGTTGCATATAAAGTTTTATAAAAGATATAAAGTCAGAAATATTTTACCGTTTTGCAAAGAGCTTTAAGAATTTCTCAAGGATAAAGAAAATCCAAATCTCAAAATATCCTCCAGATAACTCTTTGTGTTTCTTTAAGTTACTCTTTACACTTTTTGAACTCAAGAATTCTAAAATTTATATTTATAAAATCAAGAGCTATAAGTCAAACGGTAGACCTGTGGCATAGGTTTTGCTTTTTTATTGAACAATTAACGATTTGTTTGTGCCCCTTCGTGGAAGATTAGATAGAACGTAAATTTTTGGCTGGGATGCCGACTTCTTTTTTTAAGGCAATACAATCAAAACAAAAATGCTATATAAAGCTGAAATAAACAATTTTGTCAAAAGGAGATTTTTGGATGGAGACTTTCAAGGATGAACATGATTTTTACCAGGAAGGTGAAGAAAGAGAGGAGATGGATCAGTTTTACAAGAATCATCGTAACTTTGGACTCAGGGCGAAACATGAGTTAAAGAGAGCGGAAAGGTATTGTGAATTTCTTTCCCTTTTAATAGTCGATCTAAGCAGTCTCTCTAAATTTGCCAAGAGAGGAGCTCTCAAGAACTACCGGCGAATAGAGGTTCTCTCACAAGAGCTTGAAGCTCTGATCCAAGAAAGCGTTCGGGAGACCGATCTGGTCTCAGGAGTCGAAGACCATAGACTTCTTTTACTACTTTCAGAGACTCCTAAAGAAGGTGCTAAAAGCCTGGCTAAGAGGTTAGGGGAAAGGGTAAAATATTATATCTCTAATGCAGTCAAAACCCCTCAAGGGTGGCAGGTGCCGATGAATATCTTTTCTTATCCGGATCGTAGAGGAAAAGATAAATTTCTGAGCTTTATTCAAGAGATAACCCAGTCGTAAATTTCTTAAATTTTATCACGCTTGACAGGGAAGTCATCTGCAGGTAAAAAGAGAATTCAAAAAATCTAATAATACCTTCAATCAGAGATTTGTTTCTGCAGATTTCAATGTTCTCACAAGACAGTGATCTTACCCTCTCCTTTTTAAACCGATAAAAGCCCTACGGCTCGCAGAGGAGAGAACAAGGGAGAGGTTAAGAAAGCGTATCTGTCATTGCGAGGAGTCCATCTGGACGACGAAGCAATCTGTTTAGTATAAGTTGGAGGGATTGCTTAGCAATGACGAGAAAAAAAGTAGAGACGCATGGCGATGCGACTCTACAAATTCTGTAGCGTTGCCACTCCTGTGGCAACGGGAAACTACAGATTCAGGTAGGGGTGTATTGCAATACGCCCCTACGAAATATTATTCTGGAAATATCTTGCCGGGGTTGATTATTCCATCCGGGTCAAATGCCTGTTTGACTTTTTTCATAAACTCGATTCCGGATTTGCCCACCTCTTTTTCCATAAACTTAGCTTTGGTTGTGCCGATACCGTGTTCTCCCGAAAGTGTTCCTCCTAATCTCAAGGTCAAATCGAACAATTTCTCCACCCCTTGTTCCACCCGGTGCATCTTCTCTTTATCTCTGGAATCGGTCATAAAATTCACGTGCAGGTTCCCGTCTCCAGCATGCCCGAAGGTGTTTATCTGCACATTATAATCTTTTGACAATTTCTTGATACCCCGGACCAATTCCGGTAGCTGACTTGGGGGAACGCAGACGTCCTCATTTACCTTGGTGGGTGCAATTCTTAACAAAGAAGCTGAAACCGACCTCCGTATTTTCCAGAGGTTGTCTTTCTCCTCTTGTGTGTCTGCAAATCTCAAGCTCTTGGCATTATTTTTCTGGCAGATTTTTATGATTTCCTCTGCTTCTTTGTGTGCCTGCTCTTTTTCTCCATCTGTTTCGATTAAAAGGACTGCTGCGGCTTTTTCCACTCTATCTGTCTGGATGAACTCCAAGACGCAAGCTAAGGTGTCGCCATCAATAAACTCCAGAATAGAAGGGGTGATTCCTGAGGCAGTAATTTCAGCCACGACTTTTGCGGCATCCTCCATCTGGTTGAAGCCGGCTAAGATGGTTTCTTCATAAGCTGGTCTTTTTAGTAATCTCAAGGCTATCTTGGTAATCAGGGCTAAGGTCCCTTCTGAGCCGATCAGGATCCCGTCAAGATCGTATCCTGAATCTCCGTTCTGGCTCAGGACACCAGTGCGGATTATGTCTCCATTATAAAGTACAAACTCCAGCCCCAGCACATAGTTTTTGGTGACCCCGTATTTTCTGCCGCGCAGACCTCCGGCACACTCAGCCACGTTTCCACCTAAAGTTGAGGTTTTCAAGCTGGAAGGGTCAGGCGGATAAAAAAGACCGAACTTTTCCATCTCATCAAAAAAGTTCTGGGTTACCACTCCCGGCTCGACCACTGCATACATCTTCTCTTTGTTCACCGAGAGAATCTTGTTCATCTGCTCGAAGCTGACCACGATCCCGCCTTTGACCGGTAAAGAGCCTCCAGTATACCCTGAGCCAGCGCCCCGGCTGACAATCGGGATTTTGTTGGCTGAGGCATACTTCATCACCTGAACTACCTGCTCGATGTTCTGGGGGATAACCACAGCATCCGGCATAAAACTGGTGTTGGTGGCATCATAAGAATAGGTGAGCCTTTCCTCGTAGGTGGATAGAACGTTCTTTGCACCCAAAATTTTTTTCAGGTCTTCAAATAGGGTTTCTTTCATCTTGCCAATCCTTTTCTGAATCTAAAGTTGACATCACTTGTCTTAATTTATACGAAATGAAATCGAAAGTGGAGTGTAAAGCCGTCAAGGTCTTGAGACTTTAGCTTTACCTCTAAGCCTCGTCTGATGTGCTGTCAGGTGGTAACACCTGATAACCAGATGGTAATTAGTCCGTAGGCGGAGCACCTTGCTCCGCATAGTCATCAATGGAAAAGCGATTTCAATAAGGTTTGCGGGGCTGGTCTGCCTCTGGCGGACGCCTACGAGGGCTTCTCGGAGATATAGTCGGACAGTCCCGCCTTTGGCTGGACAGCCCGACCTACTCATCTGGTTGACGTTCTGAGGAGGATAAGGAACAAGGTATTTTCCCGGACTCGCTAAACATACTGTCCGGCACACCAGCCCGAGGACCATGCCCATTGGAGATTATAACCACCCAGCCAGCCGCTCACATCAAGTACTTCACCAGTAAAAAATAGCCCCGCCACCGGATGAGCTTCCATAGTCTTGGATGAAATCGCATTACAATCTACTCCCCCCAGAGTCACCTCCGCGGTTCGGTATCCCTCGGTGCCGCTTGGTTTGATGGTCCATTGCTGGAGCTGAGCTGAAATCTCCTTAAATTGGCTGTGAGAGATTGTCCGTAATGGGCTTTCTGCAAGATCACTCATTACCATTATCGCCACCAGACGTTTAGGTAAATATTCCGCCAACACTGATTTCACCTTCCGCTGTGGACGTTGTCGTTGCTGTTCTTTCAGTAGATTGACCAGATCAATCTCTGGTAACAGATTTATGGTAAGCTCCTCGCCGGGTTGCCAATAGGATGACATTTGCAAGATGGCCGAGCCGCTCAAACCCCGGTGCGTAAATAAGATG
>MEWM01000051.1:9337-9491 GCA_001775355.1 candidate division Zixibacteria bacterium RBG_16_43_9
TACTGACCACAGCATCAACAGCAATACCAGATAAGGTTGATAGTTTTTCTTTATCCTTGGGCTGAAGAGTGAAGGGAACTAAGCCGGCACGTCGCGGCCAGACCTTGATGTGAAACTGCTCGGCAATTTCATACCCCAAAGGGCTTGCGCCTAT
>MEWM01000051.1:9533-11725 GCA_001775355.1 candidate division Zixibacteria bacterium RBG_16_43_9
GCAGATATAATTGCCCCGACTGCTGTATACTTTGAAACGATGCTCACCCAGCTGTTCAATCTTTTCAATTTTCGTATTTACCTGAAAAGAGATCCCAGCCTGTTCGCACTCGGATAACAGCATGTTCAGAATGTCACGGGAGCTGCCATCGCAGAAGAGTTGTCCTTGGGCTCTCTCACTAAAGGCGATATGATGCTTCTGCACCAATGTCAAAAAATCCCATTGAGTGTAGCGACTGAGTGCCGATTTGCAGAAATGTGGATTATGGGAAATGTAGCTGTCGGCATTTATATGGTAATTGGTAAAATTGCAGCGCCCGCCACCGGACATCAAAATTTTCCGTCCCGGCTTTTTTGCATGATCGATAACCAGCACCTTACGGTGACGCTTGCCAGCTTCGATTGCGCACATCAACCCTGACGCGCCAGCTCCAAGGATGATAACATCTGTTTTCTCAGTCAATAGAGGATACCGTCCGGTCACAAATTCCTGCGGATTAACTTATTGGAGTCTCGTAGGCGGAGCACCTTGCTCCGCACGGTAAGTAGGTCGGGTTGTCCCGCCTTTGGCGGGACTACCCGACGAATGAAATTTAGTCGGGCAGTTTTCAACAGCCCGACCTACTGCTACTGACTGGAAGTACCCGAACCTTCGCTGGGGCGCGGCGGTAGCAACGTCGGCTGCACGCGCTTGTTAGCCCGCTCTCCGTGATAAGTCAAAATGGCTCGATAGATTTGACTCCAAGATACTCAAGATGCCTCCATCAACGGTTTCGTCGAATTTGCGGGCAAACAAGTCTTGACTTGCCATCAAGAAATCGGCGTCTTTGGATGTGAAGTCTCTTGGACGTAACTTTATTGTTCCTAGCGGCACCCAGTCAATGGTCCTTTTATCATCGTTCACGATAGTTCCCTTGTAGTTAGTATTCATTATTACCGTCTGAAAGAATCCTTCATCAGGTATAAAGGTGTGCCGATAGAATCTCTTAAACCTTTTGACCTCAGGGGTGTAGCATATATATTCACATAACTTCCTGCTCAAGATCATCCACTGATTTCCGATATAAGGAGTCACGCCTCGAAGATACGGTCGCTTGATAGGAGTGCGTAGTATCCTCTTGCTAAACTCGATACAGTAGTTCTCGATTCGAGATAGTGTATCAGGGCGTATCTTTCTCTGGTTAGCCACCTTGATGAAATCCCTTCCTATATTGCGGCTAAGAAAATCTTGGATGTGCGTCTGCGACTTTAGGGGGAAATCCTGTGCGCTAAGGTTTATGAAGAATTCCCATTCCGAGCTGATCTTCAATAACTCCTCGATGCCTCGCAATTCAGCATCTACCATACTGTATCCCCCCCAAAGAATGCTTTGGCTTTTCAGCAAGGATGCGTTGGCAAAGCTTGACAAGAAATCTTGTATCTCCGTCTGTAATCCAACGCCTGATCTCTTATCCACATGAACCAGGTAATAGTTGGCGGGATGGTACATTGCCCTAAAGAGCCTTTTGAACTGGCCGAGATACCGATGCACCAAGATGAGGTATGCAATCATGTCCTTAACGATCTCCTATAATCTGTATCTTCTCAATAATTCGCGGGAAACTAACTCTGCACAGCCTCTTTCACTCGTGAAAACCGAGGCTACGGGCAACTTTCCCCCCAGTTATTGAGATTATACTATAACTTGTATCTCTCGAATTTCTATCATGGCAAGCCTTTCATGGTTAGGATATGGCTATGCCAGAATTATATTCCGAATACGACGGCTTGGCCGAAAAAGGGGCGACAACTTTGCATACAACGAGCGGGCTAACATAGGTTTATCTGTTTTAATAAAATTACATCTTTTATACAATCCAAAGTAGCCGCATAAAATGAAAATTAAAATATATCTGCAAGCAAGATAACTTGCCTTGTTTAGATATGCAAGTAAAATTTTTCCACCGAGTCAGGGGAACTGATGGGCACGGTTATATTTTAAAATAAAAGGACAGAACACTGTTCTGTCCCTACAAGTGTTTCTCATTTCCCCTCCCTTGATGGGAGGGGTAGGGGAAGGTGATCCCTCTCCCTAACCCTCTCCCGCAAGGGGAGAGGGAATAGTTCGTAGGCGGAGCACCTTGCTCCGCCTAGTCATCAATGGAAAAGCGATTACAATCAAATCTGCGGGGCTGGTCCCGCCAGAGGCGGGAC
>MEWM01000051.1:11742-12085 GCA_001775355.1 candidate division Zixibacteria bacterium RBG_16_43_9
AGAGGAGAAGGAATTAAAAAAGAACAGGGCACGGTCCCGCCTATGGCGGGATGCCCCCTACAAAAGGATGGGTGAGTCCGCCTCTGGCGGATCGCCCCTACACAAAAAATTATTTTATATCAAACTTTATGTTCATCTCCGAAGATAACTTCTCCAGTTGAGTATATACCTTCTCCTCTAAAGGCAGGCCATTTTTCTTGTAATACTCCCATTTCTCAAACTCTTTTTCACCGTGAATGAAGACCCTTTTTTCGCCTTCGGCTTTGTTGGAGCTTTTCAGCTCGGTGATCATCCGGTCCAAGGTGGTTTTGAATCTGTCCACAGGGATGAAGTTGTCGATATT
>MEWM01000051.1:12123-12419 GCA_001775355.1 candidate division Zixibacteria bacterium RBG_16_43_9
GGGAAGGGTCTCTTTTGGAATCAACATAAGGTCCGTAAGCCGCACCAGAAAGTATCCCGGAGAAGATGTCAACTAAGACTGACATCCCATATCCTTTATGCCCGCTGAACTCCTCGCCTGCGCCGCCTAAGGGGAGGACTCCGCCGCCTGCGGCTTTGGTCATATTATCTAAAACCTTTTTGGTGTCAGCAGTGGGGATGCCTTTTTCATCCACTGCCCAGCCCAGGGGCAAGGGTTTGCCAAGACGCTCGTACACCTCTAATTTTCCTCTGGGAACGACAGTGGTAGCCATATCC
>MEWM01000052.1:0-1241 GCA_001775355.1 candidate division Zixibacteria bacterium RBG_16_43_9
TCCACCGCGGTAGATTTAACCACAATCGTTCCCTGCATAGACGGATGGAATGAGCAGAAATAAGGATACGAGCCCACAGCCGTAAACTGGCGCGTATAAGATTGTCCTGGGTTTAGAGTTCCTGAATCCCACACACCTGTGTTACTGGTTGAGGAATGGACTACTGCGCCGTCGTTGGTCCACCTGACGCTATCGTTGGCTGAGATCGTGTCAATGGCTGGCACGAAGGCAAAATCAACAATCGAGATTTGCTCGGTCTTTGCCAGAGCCTGACCTCCAAGACAGAGACCTATCAGCAGCACAATTAAAAGAACGCTCAGGCAAAATCTTTTCACTAAAAGCATATCCCCTCCTCTGATAAAGTTTATAATTTTTCTTAAATTTAATCTTTTCATCTTTAAATTGTCAAGACAAATCTACCTATAGGGGTTCATCCGCCAGAGGCGGATTGAACCCCTGCTCCAGTCGAACAAACTTCAAACTCCAAACGCCAAACTGTATTTCAGTCCCGCCCTGTGTGTACTAATTCACAATTTTGGTAACAGGTTTAAACCCGCGTAGGGGCGTCCAATTGGACGCCCGAAGGTGATGGGTGGAGGCAAGCTCCACCCCTACGCGATATCTCTTTAAATAACAACACCTTCTTAAATATGATTGCGATTTCACTGTTCTACACCTTATTCCCAATTTCTTCCTTAGAGCATCTTTTATAATAAACCGTTACCGAAATACTGAAAAACTACACAGTGGCGGGATTTCGCTTCGCTCAACACGGTGGCGGTCCGCCTTTGAAAAGGTAATTAACTAAATAAATCACATCGCTGATTGTCACCTTGGTGTCGCAATTAGCATCTCCGGTCAGGAAAGGATTAGGTGCTGGTCCTCCTTTAAATAGATAGTTGACCAGATAAACCACGTCTGAAACTGTTATCTTGCCGTCACCGTTAGCGTCCCCTCGTTTTCTTACCAGAATCGTCCCGGTCATGCTTGGATGGAACTTGCACTGATAAGGAAATGAACCAGAGGTGCTAAACTGACGGGTAAAAGAAGAAGGTCCCGGGCTCAGGGTACCAGAGTTCCACACACTTGTATTGCTGGTCGTGGTGTGAAATACAGCCCCGTTATTGACCCAGCGGACGCTGTCTGCTGCGGTTATGGTGTCAGTCTGGGGAACAAAGGCAAAGTCCACGATCGAAACCGTGTGCACGCTGGAAGGTTTGACCACTATCGTGCCAGTCATG
>MEWM01000052.1:1248-2731 GCA_001775355.1 candidate division Zixibacteria bacterium RBG_16_43_9
GTACCTTACAGTGATAGGGAAAAGAACCAGGAGTATTGAACTGGCGGGTAAAAGACTCTCCGGGCTGAAGGGTATCCGAGTCCCACACCCCGGTATTGCTGGTTGAGGAATGGGGTGAAAGACCGTTATTGGTCCACTTTACGCTATCCCCCGCAGTGATAGTGTCCACCTGTGGACTGAAAGCAAATTCGACAATCGAGATATTATGCAGCGTGGTGGGTTTGACCACAATTGTTCCGGTCATACTGAGCGAGTGGTACTGGCATGTGTAGGGATAGGAACCTGGATTGTTAAACTTAAAAGCAAATGACTGGGAGTGAAGCGAATCCGAATCCCACACGCCGGAGTCACTGGTTGACGTATGGGGGACACCGCCATTGTTTATCCAGCGGATGCTATCTCCTGCTAATATCGTATCTGCCGAAGGAACGAAAGCAAAATCGACTACCGAGACGGTCTTGAGGGCACTGGTTGAACTTTCCCCTCTTAAAGAAATGCTCAGGAACAGAAAGACCAATGCCGCGCTAAGCAAAAACCTTTTTGCTTGGAACATATACCCTTCCCTGTTAAAGTTTCAAAGAATACTAAAATTATCTTCTTTACCTTGTGGTAACTTATTTACGAGCACACTATTTTGTTTGTTGGCAACCTGACTGAAAAAAGCTTTCCTAACCTTCAGGGCAGGGTGGCATCCTGAACTTGTTTGGAGGTGGTGCCAGAAGCTTCCGCTACAACATTTTATATTTGCATTGACAATTTTAAAAAAAAGTCCTTGACAATCCTTTAAAATTATTTTATAAAGGTAATGAATCTTTCAGGGAAAGCGGTGAAAATCCGCCACAGCCCCGCTACTGTAAGCGGCTACGAAAGCTTTTTTGAGCCACCCGAAAGGGGAAGGTAAAGCCGGTAGGTCTGAAGCCGCAAAGTCAGGAGACCTGACAGGTTCAAGTCCCTTAGATTGGGGTAATTTCCAAGTGGATCCAATTGGACATGAATTGCCCCTAAGATCAAGGATAATTGCTCTTCGCGGGAAGAGTTTGAAAGGGAGATAAAGATTGACCCAGCTTCACCGCGAAAGCTGGGATTTTTTTTCATTGCGCGATTTGCGGTTAGCTGTTGACCGTTTGAACCTCATATGGCGTAGCAGTCCCGCATTTTGCGGGATAAACCTCTGCTACCGAGCCGTAAAGGCTCGGCTTAACTTTTGAGCATTTGAACATTTAACCAGGAGGTAAAGATGAAAAGAGTTATCCTTCTCTGCCTGCTTTTGCTCTTACCTGTAAGTGCCAAAGCAAAGGATACTTCTGAGCCTGTTACCGGTGAGAAAATATATCAGCTTGAGCCGGTAATCGTCACCGCCACGCGTTATCCAGAGCATCTTAGAAATATCACGTCTTATTCTACCCAGCTCGTCTCCTCAAAGTTGAAGAATTTCAATCTTCTCACTTTAGGTGAGGTCTTGAAGAACTTCTCCAGCGGTGAA
>MEWM01000052.1:2787-5056 GCA_001775355.1 candidate division Zixibacteria bacterium RBG_16_43_9
CTCTTCCCAGGTTCTATTTCTTTTAGAAGGGAGAAAATTAAACTATATGGCTAATGGGATTTTTAACTTAAGCGACCTGCCCCTGGAAAACCTTGACAAAGTGGAGATAGTTCATGGTCCTCTTTCTTCTTTATATGGTGCCAACGCCTTAGGCGGGGTAGTGAATCTGATCCCCTCCTTCCCTTCAACCAGCCAGAGGAAGGTCTCATCCTCTATTCTTTTCGGAGAAAGGAAAACCAGGCTTTACTCTCTGAAATTCAGCTCCGGGATAAAAAATCTCAGGTTTGAATCAGGTCTGGAAAAAAAGCAGTCTGAAGGTGAAAGGGAAAATTCAGCTTATTCTTCATTATTTTTCCACTCGACTCTTTTCTATCAGATATCTTCTCAGGCTGACCTGAAACTTTACCTTCTTTCTCAGACTGACGATTTAGGTTTACCTGGACCAGTACCCGACCCTTTGAGCATCCCGAAATTCGGCAATTCTGCTGTCTCTTCCCTTTTTGATAAGCAGGCGGATAAGAACTTCTCCGCTGATTTGAACTTCAATTTCCGTTCTGAGAATGCTAAAGAGGAGCTTTCGACCAGGCTCTTTTTTGACCGCAGGCATCTGGATTATTCCACCAAATATGATTTCCTCGGGGAAGTGGATGAGGCATATTCTTATTTGACCAGAAGCTTGGGAGGATTTATCCAGTATTCATTATCGTTTCAAAAAGAAAACCGACTCATTCTCGGAGGCGATTTCTCTTCTGACCTTTTTGAAGCTGAGAAAAACTCTCATTTCATTTCATCCGGGACTAATCTGACTTCTTCCTGGAATCCCGGCTCAAGCATCTTCGGCTTATGGGGAAACTCCTCCTTGAACAAAGGCAAATTCACTTTTCAGGCTGGTGCCAGAGTTGACCTGCCCAGCAATTTTGAGAAATCATTTTCTCCCAATTTAGGCGCAATCTATCATCTGAGGGAAACCCTGTCTCTGAAACTAAATTACGGCAGAGCCTACCGAGCCCCCACCTTTAACGACCTCTACTGGCCGGATGGCGGGAATGAAGACCTGAAGCCGGAAACAGGACAGAGTTTTGAAACTGGATTATCTTATAGTGCCCGGAAGCTCTCCTGCCAGATTTCTTTATTCTCCCGCCAAGTGAAAAATCTGATCTCCTGGCAGCCCCTGGGCGAAAATGGCTTATGGCAGCCTTTTAATTTGGACCATTTCAATTCCTGGGGCACAGAATTTCAACTGGACTATAATCTTAAGGAAGGTATAGATGTTGACATGAATTATTCTTTTAATAGAGGGGAGGAGATAAAAAAGGAATTAGTTTATGCTGATTATTTCACCGGAGAGAAGAGATTTGAGGAATTGAAGAGGAAAGCCCGGTTTCAGCCTGAGCATAGTTTCAATTTGAATTTGAATATTAAGCTCTTCGCCTCTTTGTCCACCCAGTTTTCCTTCAACTACCGAACCCGGAAGCTGAACTATTATCCTGATTACTCTTCTTATCCAGAGATAAAATACCTGACCAAAAAAATTAGCCCCAGTGCAAATTTCGATCTTAATCTCAGCCAGAAAATCAATCTTTTGACTTTCAGTCTGAAGGTGAATAATTTGTTTAACGATAAAACCCCGACCCAATTTGGAAATTCTTTTTCGGATTTAGATTACCCCAACCCTGGCAGAAAGATCTATGCAGGAATAAAACTGGATATGTAAGAATTTATGGCGAACATCGGATGACTAATGACGGATAAAACATAAAAAGGACGTGACCGCAATTCGTTGTCCGTGACCGTTGACTGCAGGGGCACGGCGCTCTTCGACTTCGCTCCCTTCGACTTCGCTCAGGGACTGTGAGCCCAGTCGAACAGTCAGAGCAGTGAGCCTGTCGAACTGTGCCGTGCCCTGTTCTTTCCGTCGGGGCGAGGCTTCTTCGCCAGAAAAACCCACCGTCATTGCGAATCTCGCCTTTGGCGGAGTGAAGCAATCCATCTACAGTACGTAGCGTCGGGCCTTGTGCCCGACGAGATCTCAGGGGTGAAATCTCCTTCCCAAAAAACCACGGTCATTTAGATACAATTCTTCTGACTTGAACAGATTGACTGATCCACATCACCCTCAAACAAGTTTGAAGGTGCCACCCCTGCCGGGCCTTGTGCCCGACTTTTGCCTTTTCCTTTCTCTTGACTCCTTTGAACCCTTTATCCCTTTATCCCTTCATCCCTTGATCTCTTATAATCTTTCCGCACCAAAAAAATCCCCCCTCGCCAA
>MEWM01000052.1:5085-6503 GCA_001775355.1 candidate division Zixibacteria bacterium RBG_16_43_9
GAGTGGTGGAGGGGGGATGCCCCGAGTCCATCGGGGTGGCTGGGTTTTAATATACCAGCACACACCACTCCCAAATCCTCAGTAATATCACGCGACCTGAAAAAGATATATGCAATTTATATGCCCAAGTCCGGTTACTCCTAAAGTAACAGTTTAAGGTCAAGTTACACTCCTTATATATCACTTTACCTTTCTCCCGTAACTAAATTATCATTAATGAGTTATGACCTTAACTCTTAACCGGCATATTCAAATCTGAAAACCCATCTTTTTGAATCTGTTCTTGACAAAGAACTGTAGATAATATAATCAAAACCAGATTTTATGCAAGCAAATTCATACATTTTGCAACATTTTTTACAAAAAAATCATAGCCCAAGCCTGCACGCATCCTCGCCTGACCTGAGATTGATGCACTGATTTGACCTTTTTCTCCTGGTTTTGATAGGACTTAAAGTATCACTTGAAGTATACTTGTGCGCGATAGCAGAGAGTTTTTGTTCCTGCGGGATTTTCCGGGCAGACACGCCCTTCGACTTTGCTCAGGGCAGTGAGCTTGTCGAACTGCAGGTCTGCCCCTACATTTGTTCAGTCATTGCGAGGTATGCACCAAGGCGGTGCATACCGAGGAGTCCATTTGGACGACGAAGCAATCCGTCTCTTCTTAAGGATACTGATTGCGGGTTTTTCTATTTCAAGAACTCAAAAGAAGAAACTATCTGGTTGAACAGTTTCTCTTCTTCCTCCGGCGAAATGATTCCAGGGAGTTTTAAATACTCTTTGTAGTTTCTAATTATCGACTGAAGTTCTGTTATGAAAGAGCGCTCGACTTTTAAGATGTTGTTAGAATCCAGAGGGAAATAATAGGAAAATAAACCACAGCCTTCAACCCCTTTGGTGATACGGTATCCGTTCAATTCACCAATGCTCATTTTGTCTATAAACCCTGGTTCAATCCTTAATGTGTCATCTAACAAATAATATCGCGTTATGGAACCACCCTCATAAGTGGCAATTGTTTCTTTGAAGCTTTTACTAATAGTCTCAAGGGTAACCCTGAAATCAGTTAATTCCTCTATCGTAGCAGGAGCCTCATCACTAAAGGCACAAGGGTTAGGATGTTCAAAAGAAATGGAGTGAGTCAAAATCACCTTCTCCCCTTCTTTGGAGACCTTAATAACAGTCGCAGGATATCTTATCTCAAATCCGGGCTTTTTATACTGATAAATCTTCCAATCTTTGGTTTCCTTTTGTTTCCAGGAACAAGAAATGCCACCAGCAGTGAAAAATCCTGCTATAATTAGAATTACTAAAAGTCGGGCACTGTTCTTGTATCTATTCATGCTTTACTCCCTCTTTTCTGCTATGCGAGAATTCCAATATATTTGCAAGGCAGACGGGGGGTCTGCCCCTACCCG
>MEWM01000053.1:0-7005 GCA_001775355.1 candidate division Zixibacteria bacterium RBG_16_43_9
CCTGGGGTTGAATATAACAGAGCATTTCGGTCAGTGAGGCTGGACCAAGCCTTTTAATTTCTGTGAGAAAGCGATCATAGCGAGCAGCTACTGAGGTAGAAGTATTGAGTAGAAGTTTTAATTCATGCCTGAGCTTTTCTATGCCATTATCTGAGATAACTTTCTGGACAAGGTATTGTTTGTTACCCCACATTTGGCTTGCCCACAGCTTCACAACGAGTTCATCTATATCAGTCTCTGAGAGTTCATTTACTTTTTTCGGTAAATCATATTGGAAATAAGCTACACGTTCCTTACGATCTTCTTGGTCTTTACGAAATTGCTCGCCTTCTAGATACTTAACAAAAGGTTTCAGGTAGATTTTAATTTTTTCTTTTTGATCTGATGTTAAGGTGATAGTTTTCATTGAAATACCATCCTTATTTTACTGAATTGTTCTTAAACTCTTATAAATAAAATTCGGATAAAACGGCCTGCCGTCATATTTCAGGATTTTGTGCTGGATTTCTATTCCGGTTTTTTCTCTTATCAGGCTTGCCAGTTGAGCAGTGTAGTTGTTTTCTACATCCACAATGATTTTGGCTGAGGACAAGACTCTTTTGACCTCTTCAGAAGGAAATGGAGAAAGATATAGAATCTGCAGGAAATTTGCCTTTATTCCATCTTTTCCCAGAAGCTTCATCGCCTCAAAAATAGGTCCTTTGGTCGAGCCCCAGGAGACTAAGGTTATATCTGCATCTTGAGGACCATAAAGCTTCGGCGGCTTCAGCTCTTTTTCGATAGAGCTTAATTTCCTCATCCTTTTCTCCAGCATCATCTTCACAACTTCCGGAGTCATCAGCGCCTCAGATGCTTCATGCGAAAAACCTGCCTCATCATGCTCAGTGCTGGGTGCGCAGTGAACCCCGTTCAACTGCCCGGGAAGGGCACGCGGGGAGATTCCATCTTCTGTATTCAGATATCTTTTATATTCTGAAATTTTATTCAGTTCTTCTTGAGAAAGCAGCTTTCCTCTTTCAATTTTTAAATGAGAATGCTCGAAAAACTCTGTAGTTTTGTAATCCTCAGCCAAGAACTTATCGACTAAGATCAATACCGGAACCTGAAACTTCTCAGCTAAATTGAAAGCATTAAAGGTCTCGTAAAAACACTCTTCCCTGTCCCCAGGAGCGATGACGATTCTAACGAACTCCCCCTGGCCTGCAGAAAGCAAGAACTTTAAATCCCCTTGAGCTGTGTGCGTAGGCTGGCCGGTGCTTGGTCCGGGCCTTTGCCCTTCAACTGTTACGATTGGAGTCTCAGTCATCGCAGCCAGACCTAAGGCTTCAACCATTAGTGAGAATCCGCCACCTGAAGTTGCATTCATTGCCCTTACGCCGGCAAAACCTGCCCCGATTATCATATTCATTGCCGCGATCTCATCCTCAGTCTGCTTAACCACTATGTTGAACTCCTTTGCTTTTTCAGCCATGGTGTGCAGAATCGCAGAGACCGGGGTCATGGGATAAGCTGCATAGAATTTACACCCGGCTTTTATGGCACCCATAGCAATGGCATCATTCCCGGTTAAAAGCATCCTTTCAGGCGCCTTTCTGGGTTCCAACTTATACCCGCATTCCTGGCAGATATTCTGTTTGACATAATTATAACCCATCCTGGCGGCTTTCACGTTCTGCTCAACAATCTCGCCTTTTTTCTTTCCAAACGAATCCCGAATAGCTCCTTCTAAAAGCCCGAAATCATAGTCCAGTATTGCCATAGAGGCGCCAACGACAACAGTGTTCCTCAAAAGCAGCTCAACACCTAATTCCCTTATTATCTTGGTTAGAGGGATGGAATATAAGACTATATCTTCTCTTTTGAGAGTGTCCTTAGTCACATTTATCTGCTCTCCATCATAAATAATCCCGCCTCCGGGGACGATTTCGCTCAAGTGTAAATCAACAGTCTCCTGGTTCAAAGCCACCAAGAGGTCAACAGTATCTAAATGGGAGTAAATCTCCTCCTCATCTACCCTTACCAGGGAGATATTGTGTCCACCTTTGATCAGAGAAGGAAATTCGCTATTGATAAAGACATGCAGACCTCCTCTGGAACAGGCTTTCGCAAAAGTGGTTCCTGCGGCCATAATTCCGTAACCGGCTTCGCCGCCTATCATCCAGGATATTTTATTCTTGATCATATTTACCTCCCTTAATACAGGAGTTCATTGGTTTCTAAATTTCTTATATGAATTACGTTAACCGGGCATTCATCTGCGGCTCTCTGGTTGCAGGGAAAGTCTTTTTCCTCAATCTCCAGATGTTCCCATCCGGGTTCCGGCTCAGTTGAGCCCTTGACGTCCGATTTATCATCCGGACCCATCTCCCAGAATTCCGGGCAGACATAGGTGCAGTTCCGGCAACCGATGCAGTTCTCCCGGTCATGTTCGATTCGGTATTTGGGCATAAAGATTACTCCTTTTTACAACTTTCCCCCTCCCTTGATGGGAGGGGGTAGGGGGAGGGTGATTATTTAAGAATGCCAAATTTTATCCCCCTCTCCCACGAGGGAGAGGGAATTTGCTCGATGAATCGAGCAACTACAATCCCATCTTATCGTTGGCAGCCATCCTGCGAGCGCTTTAAACTCATCCCCTAACCCCTCCTCTTACCAAGAGAAGGGGAATATTAGTCCCTCTCTTTTTAAGAGAGGGATACAGGGTGAGTTATTTAATCGCCCGTAGGGCGGCTACCCGTTTTATAAACCTGAAGGTTTATACTCCAGAGTTTATTCGACTGGGTGGCACCCTCAAACTGGTTTGAGGATGTGCTTCTCGCAAATTAGAGTCTTCCACCCTTTATTCAGCGACCCTAAAAGGGTCGCACTACGAAAAAACTCTTTTAACTCTTACTTTTTCTGTGGTTTAAAATCTGCTGTCACCACCACTATAGAGTCATCCCCTCCAAAGGGACTGGGCACATATTTATGAGCCGCAGGATCGTTGTGCCAGTTGCCATCAACAAAGTATTTAAACTTGTATTCCCCGGGCTTTAAAGCTAAAGAAATTTTCCAGACCCCTTTGACCTTCTTCATGGGATGGCTTTTCTGGTCCCATTTGTTGAAATCTCCTGCCAGAAAAACCTTTTTGGCATCTGGCCGGTCCAGGCTGAAAGTCGCCTTTTTGGTTCTGGGATTCAGGTCTATCATCTTATACCTCCTTGTATTTTTGTGTTTTTCTTTTCAATGTAGCGGAAACCTTTAGGTTTCCATTCTTTTTAGGTCAAGCGATGGAAGGCTAAAGCCTTCCGCTACAAAAATTTCTTGTTTTCTTTCCAGGGTGATTAATATAATTTAAGAGTCGCTCAAAAGCAATTTTTTTTAAGACAACCCTGTAGGGCTTGATAAATCAAGCCCCTACAAGTATTTTTATATTCTACGTTTCATTTTTTCAGAAATTTTCTTATATCATCAGCCACCTCATCCAATTCCATCCTGCTTGGTTTAAAAAGATTTTTGGGACCAAATCTCAGACCAAACCCATCTCCTTTGAAGCGAGGGATTATGTGCAGATGAAAATGGAATATCTCCTGGCCAGCAATCTCTCCATCAGCTACGAATAGATTTATTCCCTCGCATCTTATCCCTGATTTTCTTACAGCCTTAGCAATACCCAACGAAATTTTGAAAAGATGCGCGCCGATTCCTTCGTCCAATTCTGATATATATGCGACATGAACCCTGGGAATCACCAGCACATGCCCCGCATTTACGGGCCTGTGATCCATAAACGCCAACACCTTCTCATCCGAGTAAACCACGCTCGCCGGCTCTGAGCCACTCACAATTTTGCAGAAGATGCAGGTTTGCATATGATTTAGATATGACTATTACGTAATAGCACGACTGGATAACTCTGTATGACAGTCCGAAAACGGGCGTAGGGGCATGTTGCAACGTGCCCCTACCATTTATTTTAGATCAATTTCCCATAAACCTTAATCACATCTCCGTTGATAGATTTTGCCTCATCTGAGCACAAAAAGAGAATGGTATTCGCCACGTCCTCTGGCTCGACCCATTTGGATGGGTCGGGCTTGGTGATGGATTTGAGGTTCTCTTCTGTTTTTACCAGGCTTAACGCCACTGCATTTACATTTATACCGGAATCCTTTACCTCTTTTGCCAAAGTCTCAGTCAAAGTTATAAGAGCCGATTTCGAGGCAGAATAAGGACCGGTTCCTGCTGCCGGCTCTAAGGCTAACTTGGCAGAGATATTCACTATTTTACCATATTTCTGCTTGAGCATATAAGACAACGCATATTTGGAACAGAGAAAAGCAGACTTAAGGTTCAGATTGAGAAGAAAATCCCAGGTTTTTTCGTCTAAGTCAACGATGTGAGCAGAAGGGGCAAATCCTCCCACACCATTCACCAGAATATCAATCCTGCCAAACCGCTGAGCAGTTTCGTCCATAAATTGCTTTGCCTGATCAGCAATCGTCACATCAACTTTTTTCCCGGAGAGATTTTCCTTGAATTCAGAGAGCTTCGAGAGGACATTACTGAACTCTTCTTCCCTTCTAAAAGTGACGATAACCTTAGCCCCTTCTGAAAGAAAAGTTTGTGCTATAACCCTGCCAATGGCACCAGTCCCGCCGGTGATTATGGTGATTTTATCTTTTAATTTCATTTTCCCCTATCTGTAGCGTTGCCTCTCCTGAGGCAACGTTGCGCCGTCCTCACGGGAGTGAGGACGCTACGGTTGCTTTTGCCCAATTCATTGGATGTTTTTTTTTGCTCGATGAATCGAGCAACTACAATCTGCTTTTGCGGGGCTGGTCCGACAAAGGCGGACCACCTACGATAATAAAATAGAGATTCCTCGTGGGTCGGGCACCCGGCCCAACTATTTTTTGTATTTTTTCAAAGACCTTATTTCTCAGACCTGTTCAGCTGGGTGAATCTCCACAAAAGGAAAGTGACAATTGCGAAACAGATAAGGGATAGCCAGGGTCCAAAGGTGCCGGAGAGACTCAGTGCCTCGTGGGCATCGTAATACTGGGCATAGCTGGGGATAAAGGCTATCAGAAAAGCTATGATCACACCTATCAGGGCATCACCCGCTACCAGACCTGAGCCAAAGAGTATTCCTCTTTCTTCCCTTTTCTTGAACTGCGCCGCCCTGGAAAATTTCTGAACCAAAAAGGCAATAATTCCTCCTGCCATAATGGGCGTGGAGAGGTCCAGAGGCAGATACAAGCCGATGGCAAAGGGCAAAGAGGATACACCCAAAAGCTCAACCGCCAGAGCAATCATCATCCCGCCTATGATATAAATCCACGGTATACCCCCGGTCATAACCCCCTGGACGATTGTTGCCATGACATTAGCCTGGGGAGCCAGAAGGGGCGAGGGGTGAGCTGCGCTTTTGACAAATCCAAAAGCGGTGTTTAGAATGTAGACAGTAAACCCCATAAACAGCGCCGGGAAAACTAAGCCCACGAACTCCATGGTTTGCTGGTGCTTGGGCGTTGCTCCCAGGAGATATCCGGTTTTTAGGTCCTGGGCAATATCGCCGGATAAACATACCGCTATGCAGACCACCGTACCTATGGACATAACCGTGATCATCCCCCTGAAACCAGAGACGCCAAAGGAAAGGAGGATTAAACTGGTAACCAGAAGAGTGGCTATGGTCATCCCGGAGACGGGCGAGGAGGAGCTTCCCACGATCCCCACAATCCTGGCTGCCACAACCACAAAGAAGAACCCGAAGATTACGACCAGAATTGCCCCCAGGATATGCATCTCTGTGCCGGGATAAACCCAGATCAGGATTGCCACTAAAAGGGAACCCAATAATACCAGGGACATAGGCAGGTCCTGATCAGTTCTCTCCCTTTTCTGATTCTCCGCTTTTTTCCCGAAAATCTCTTTGGCGCCGACTGCAAATGAGTGTATGATAACCGGTATGGATTTGCCTAAGCTGACAAAACCTCCCAGGGCAACTGCCCCCACCCCGAAATATTTTATGAAGTTGTTTCTGAGTTCCGAAGGCGTCATCTCAGTGATTAATTTTGTGGCAGGGGGGACCAGATTTGGAATATGCTGGCCTAAATAGGCGATAAGTGGAGCTAAGCCTAAATATCCCAGGATCGCACCTGCTAACATCAAAGCTGATATCCTGGGCCCAATAATGTAGCCCACCCCCAAAAGTGCCGGGGTGGCAGTAATCCCCACGTTGGCACCCTTGAGAAAAGGAAGGTCGTAATTCGGTCCTTCAGGCCAGAGCCTCACCCCACCCATCAAGGCTCTGTACAAAGCCGAGATACCCATAGCGGTGAACACGGTCTTGGCTTTGCCTCCGCCTTCATCCCCGGCTTTTATAATCTCAGCACAGGCAGTCCCTTCAGGGAATTTAAGTCTACTATGCTCTCTGACCACTAAATATCTCCGCAGGGGAATCATAAAGAAGATCCCCAGGGCACCACCTAAAATCGATAAAAAGATGATATCTAAATTGGTGATCGGATGTGAAAAACCAGGCAGGGTCTCATTCCAGATGAAGAATGCCGGGATGGTGAAAATTACACCTGCGGCTAAAGATTCACCCGCAGACCCAATGGTTTGCACGATATTATTCTCCAGCACTGTCCCCTTTTTTAGAACCCCTCTTAAAACCGCCATAGAGATCACCGCTGCCGGGATGGAGGCTGATACAGTCATCCCCACTTTTAATCCCAGATAGGCATTTGCTAACCCAAAGACTACAGAGATAATTGAGCCCAGTATAACCGCTCGCAAGGTCAACTCCGGGATCTTTTCGTGTGACTTGATATAAGGCTCAAACTGGCTCT
This sequence comes from candidate division Zixibacteria bacterium RBG_16_43_9, assembly GCA_001775355.1. GTDB lineage: Bacteria > Zixibacteria > MSB-5A5 > MSB-5A5 > RBG-16-43-9 > RBG-16-43-9. Next base: position 6,840 of record MEWM01000053.1, read on the forward strand.
GTTCCGCCTCTTTTTGCTCTGGAGTCTTCATATTCCTCCTCTTGGTTAGATTTTAAAAGAAACGCTTTCAACAATTGACCAAAGCTAATCTCAAAGAGACCAAGAGTCAAGTTTTTTTCTTTAGGTAGGGGTGTATTGCTCTTCGACTTAACTCAGAGCAGTGAGC